>NZ_JBEAJW010000035.1:0-74645 GCF_040064295.1 Klebsiella sp. JB_Kp031 | reverse complement strand
GCTCTGCTGTTCACCGCCCGGCGGCGCTGCGCTTGCCGGGCCTACGGGTTCTGCGGTCACCGGCTGGACCGTAGGCCGGATAAGGCGAAGCCGCCATCCGGCATGTAGACAGGTGCCCGCTCTGCTGTTCACCGCCCGGCGGCGCTGCCCTTGCCGGGCCTACGGGTTCCGCGCTCACCGGCTGGACCGTAGGCCGGATAAGGCGAAGCCGCCATCCGGCATGTAGACAGGTGCCCGCTCTGCTGTTCACCGCCCGGCGGCGCTGCGCTTGCCGGGCCTACGGGTTCTGCGCTCACCGGCTGGACCGTAGGCCGGATAAGGCGAAGCCGCCATCCGGCATAAAGACTGGCACCTGCTCTGCTGTTCACCACCCGGCGGCGCTGCGCTTGCCGGGCCTACGGGTTCTGCGCTCACCGGCTGGACCGTAGGCCGGATAAGGCGAAGCCGCCATCCGGCATAAAGACTGGCACCTGCTCTGCTGTTCACCACCCGGCGGCACTGCCCTTGCCGGGCCTATGGGTTCTGTTGTCACCGGCTGGACCGTAGGCCGGATAAGGCGAAGCCGCCATCCGGCATCTTGTGCGACAAGCAGAATGACCGGTCTGGTTGCGAAGGCTATTTCCCTGTTCGTGCCGCCGTCAGCTCGGCGATACGCACGATCACCTGCACCGCTTTCTCCATCCCTTCCAGGGTGACAAACTCATGTTTGCCGTGATAGTTGTAGCCGCCGGTAAACAGGTTCGGGCACGGCAGTCCCATAAACGAGAGCTGCGCGCCGTCGGTACCGCCGCGGATCGGTTTCATCTGCGGTTCGATATCGCAGTCCACCATCGCCTGGCGGGCAATATCGACCACGTGCGGGTGGGCGATCACCTGCTCATGCATGTTGTAATAACTGTCCTCGATCACCAGCTCGATATAGCAGTCCGGATGTAGCCCCTTGCCCACCTTTTTGGCGATCTCCATCATCTTGCGCTTGCGCGCCTCAAAGTGCTTGCGGTCAAAATCGCGGATGATGTAGTGCATCTCGGCCCGATCGACGCTGCCTTTGATGCTGGTGAGGTGATAAAAGCCTTCATAGCCTTCTGTGGTCTCCGGCGCCTCGTCGGCCGGCACTTCGGCATGAATGCGCGCGGCCAGCGACAGCGCGTTGACCATCACCCCTTTCGCGGTGCCGGGGTGCACGTTGTTGCCGACGATCTTAATGGTCACCGAGGCGGCATTGAAATTTTCAAACTCCAGTTCGCCGACCCCGCCGCCATCTACGGTGTAGGCCCAGCGGGCGTCAAAGGCCTCGACGTCGAAATGCTTCGCCCCTTTTCCCACCTCTTCATCGGGGGTGAAGGCCACGCGGATATCGCCGTGGGGGATGTTTTTCGCCTGCAGGGTCGCCAGCGCGGTCATGATTTCGGCGATGCCGGCCTTGTCGTCCGCCCCCAGCAGCGTCTTCCCGTCGGTGGTGATCAGCGTCTGCCCCAAAAGCTGATGCAAAACCGGGAACATCACCGGAGAGAGCACCTCATCGCCAATGCCGAGCGCGATATCGCCGCCGCGATAGTTTTCGACAATCTGCGGGTTAACGTTTTTGCCGCTGAAATCCGGGGAGGTGTCGACGTGAGAGATAAAGCCGATGGCCGGGATATCGCCCTCAACGTTGGCGGGCAGGGTTCCCATTACCGTCCCTTTTTCACTCAGCGTTACCTTGACCAGTCCCATTTCTTCCAGCTGCGCCTGCAACAGGCGTAACAGCTTCCACTGCCCTTCCGTGCTGGGGACCTGACGAACGCCAGGCTTCGACTGCGTGTCCAAAGAAACGTACTGCAAAAAACGCTCAAGCAATTTATCCATGTAGCCACCCTCTTCTTTTGTGACAACATTATTGATAAGCCAGAAAAGACAAATATTGCGTCAGGTCATTTTTAGCCCGTAAAGCGAAATTTAATAACGGAACCGACGTTATGGTGTAAAAGTAGACTATGCGGGCGTATCAAGGATTGGCGATTACCCTCGTTTGCCGTAGAATGCTGGCCCTTATTAAAAACGTGCAACCCCAAAGGTGGTTAATCACAAACCCCGCAGCGGCCGGAAATTTCCGTTGCGTCTACATGGGACAGAGTCAAAAATTGAATATACAACCGCGTTCGCGTTCGCCGCTGGTGCATCTGGCGGGAATTCGCAAGAGCTTTGATGGTAAAACGGTCATCGATAACCTTAACCTGACCATCAACAATGGTGAGTTTCTCACCCTGCTTGGCCCCTCTGGCTGCGGTAAAACCACCGTTCTGCGCCTTATTGCCGGCCTGGAAAACGTCGACAGCGGACGGATCCATCTCGAAGATCACGATATCACTCATGTTCCGGCGGAAAACCGCCACGTTAATACCGTATTCCAAAGCTACGCCCTGTTTCCGCATATGACGGTGTTCGAGAACGTCGCCTTTGGCCTGCGGATGCAGAAAACCCCGGCGGCGGAAATCACACCGCGGGTGATGGATGCCTTAAAGATGGTGCAGCTGGAGGCCTTTGCCCAGCGCAAACCGCACCAGCTCTCCGGCGGCCAGCAGCAGCGCGTGGCCATCGCCCGCGCGGTGGTCAACAAACCGCGCCTGCTGCTGCTCGATGAGTCCCTTTCGGCGCTGGATTACAAGCTGCGCAAGCAGATGCAGAACGAACTGAAAGCGTTGCAGCGTAAGCTCGGCATCACCTTCGTCTTCGTCACTCACGACCAGGAAGAGGCCCTGACCATGTCCGATCGCATCGTGGTGATGCGTGATGGCAAAATTGAGCAGGACGGCACCCCGCGCGAGATCTACGAAGAGCCAAAAAACCTGTTCGTCGCCAGCTTTATCGGCGAGATCAATATCTTCGACGCCACGGTCATTGAACGCCTCGACGAACAGCGCGTGCGGGCCAGCGTGGAAGGGCGTGAATGCAACATCACCGTCAATTTTGCGGTGGAGGCCGGCCAGCGCCTGCATGTCCTGCTGCGCCCGGAAGATCTGCGCGTCGATGAGATCCACCACAACAGCGACGCCGACGGCCTGATAGGCTATGTCCGCGAGCGCAACTATAAGGGCATGACCCTCGAGTCGGTGGTGGAGCTGGAAAACGGCAAAATGGTGATGGTCAGCGAATTCTTTAACGAAGACGACCCGGATTTCGACCACTCTCTTGATCAGAAAATGTCTATCAATTGGGTAGAGAGCTGGGAGGTGGTGCTGGCCGATGAAGAACACCAGTAAATTCCAGAATGTGGTGATCGCCACCATCGTCGGTTGGCTGGTGCTGTTTGTCTTTCTGCCCAATCTGATGATCATCGCCACCAGCTTCCTGACCCGCGACGACGCTAACTTCGTCAAGCTGGTCTTCACGCTGGACAACTACTCGCGGCTGCTGGATCCGCTCTATTACGACGTGCTGCTGCATTCGCTGAACATGGCGCTGCTGGCGACCCTCGCCTGCCTGGCGCTGGGCTACCCGTTTGCGTGGTTCCTTGCCCGGCTGCCGCAGAAGGTGCGCCCCCTGCTGCTGTTCCTGCTGATCGTTCCCTTCTGGACCAACTCGTTGATCCGCATCTACGGGCTGAAGATTTTCCTCAGCACCAAAGGCTACCTTAACGAGTTTCTCCTGTGGCTGGGAGTGATCGACACGCCGATACGCATTATGTTCACCCCGTCGGCGGTGATTATCGGTCTGGTATACATCCTGCTGCCGTTTATGGTGATGCCGCTTTACTCCAGCATTGAGAAACTGGACCGTCCGCTGCTGGAAGCGGCGAAAGATCTCGGCGCCAGCAAGCTGCAGACGTTTATCCGCATCATCATTCCGCTAACCATGCCGGGGATCATCGCCGGCTGCCTGCTGGTGATGTTGCCGGCGATGGGGCTATTCTACGTTTCCGACCTGATGGGCGGCGCCAAGAACCTGCTGATCGGCAACGTGATCAAGAGCCAGTTCCTCAATATTCGCGACTGGCCGTTCGGCGCAGCAACCAGCATTACCTTAACCCTGGTGATGGGCCTGATGCTGTTGATTTACTGGCGCGCGGCGCGCCTGCTGAATAAAAAGGTGGAGCTGGAATGATCGGTCGACTGCTGCGCGGCGGCTTTATGACCGCCATCTACGCGTATCTCTACATCCCTATTATTATCCTGATCGTTAACTCGTTTAACCGGTCGCGCTTCGGCATCAACTGGCAGGGGTTCACCACCGACTGGTATAGCCTGCTGATGAACAACGATAGCCTGCTGCAGGCCGCCCAGCACTCGCTGACCATGGCGGTGCTGTCGGCGACCTTCGCCACCCTTATCGGCTCGCTGACCGCCGTGGCGCTGTATCGCTATCGCTTTCGCGGCAAACCGTTCGTTAGCGGTATGCTGTTTGTAGTGATGATGTCGCCAGATATTGTCATGGCTATCTCCCTGCTGGTGCTGTTTATGCTGATTGGCGTCCAGCTTGGCTTCTGGTCGCTGCTGTTTTCGCATATCACCTTTTGCCTGCCGTTTGTGGTGGTCACCGTATACTCTCGGCTGAAAGGCTTTGACGTGCGGATGCTGGAGGCGGCGAAAGATCTGGGCGCCAGCGAGATGACCATCCTGCGTAAAATCATCCTACCGCTGGCCCTGCCGGCGGTGGCCGCCGGGTGGCTGCTGAGCTTCACGCTGTCGATGGATGACGTGGTGGTCTCCTCGTTCGTCACCGGTCCGGGGTATGAAATCCTGCCGCTGAAGATCTATTCGATGGTGAAGGTCGGCGTTTCGCCAGAGGTGAACGCCCTGGCAACGATACTGTTGGTTCTGTCGCTGGTGATGGTCATCGCCAGTCAGTTAATTGCACGTGATAAAACTCAGGGGACGTAAAAATGAAAAAATGGTCACGCCACCTGCTCGCGGCGGGCGCTCTGGCAATCGGCATGAGCGCTGCCCACGCGGACGACAGCAAAACGCTCTACTTCTACAACTGGACCGAATATGTGCCGCCGGGCCTGCTGGAGCAGTTCACCAAAGAGACTGGCATCAAGGTTATCTATTCGACCTACGAGTCGAACGAAACCATGTACGCCAAACTCAAGACCTATAAAGACGGTGCGTACGACCTGGTCGTCCCGTCGACCTACTTCGTCGACAAGATGCGCAAAGAAGGCATGCTGCAGAAGATCGATAAGAGCAAGCTGACTAACTTCAGCAACCTCGATCCGCAGATGCTGAACAAACCGTTCGACCCGAATAACGACTACTCCATCCCCTACATCTGGGGGGCGACGGCCATCGGCGTCAACAGCGACGCTATCGATCCGAAAACCGTCACCAGCTGGGCCGACCTGTGGAAACCGGAATACAAAAGCAGCCTGCTGCTGACCGACGACGCACGCGAAGTGTTCCAGATGGCGCTGCGTAAGCTGGGTTATTCCGGCAACACGACCGACCCGAAAGAGATTGAAGCCGCCTATAACGAGCTGAAAAAACTGATGCCCAACGTCGCGGCGTTTAACTCCGATAACCCGGCGAACCCGTATATGGAAGGCGAAGTGAACCTCGGGATGGTATGGAACGGCTCGGCTTACGTCGCACGCCAGGCCGGTACTCCGCTGGAAGTGATCTGGCCGAAAGAAGGCGGCATCTTCTGGATGGACAGCCTGTCGATTCCGGCAAATGCTAAGAACGTCGACGGCGCGCTGAAGCTGATTAACTTCCTGCTGCGCCCGGATGTCGCCAAACAGGTCGCGGAAACCATCGGCTATCCCACGCCAAACCTGGCGGCGCGCAAAATGCTCAGCCCGGCAGTGGCCAACGATAAATCGCTCTATCCGGACGCCGCCACCATCGAAAAAGGCGAATGGCAGAATGACGTCGGCAGCGCCAGCACCATTTATGAAGAGTATTACCAGAAGCTGAAAGCGGGCCGCTAATCCCGCAGGGCGGAACCGCGGTTCCGCCCTTTTTTTGCCCTCACTTTAGCCTCTCAGCGCGCGCCAGAGGATCGCCGGCAGCTTGCGCCAGCGCGGCCGATGGTAAAAATCCGCCAGCCGCTGCGCCACCGCTTCCTGCCCCCGGTGGGTAATAAACCAGGGCGGCAAAGGCATCAGCGTCAGTTCGCCATGCCACAGACTGCGCGGAAACGGCCGAAACGGCGCCTCAATCACCGTGCGCTCGGTTTTCTCCAGCATAAAGCTGTTATGCACCTTGCCCCGCCCGCTCTGAATATCGTCGAGCGTATGGCCAGGGAACGCCCCCCACGGGCAAGGGGCTAACAGGAAGGCCACCCCGCTCCAGCAGTTGATCGCCACCGTGCCGTAGCGCAGCTCGGCGATCAGCGCGTTAAAACGCTTACGCCCTATCGCTTTACGGGTGCGCGGGTGGATCACAATATTGGCTCCCAGCGTGCCCTGCAGCCGCTGATTGGCATAGCCGATCGCCTGACGCAGAAAGCTTTCCGCGCTGTCGGCCTCAAGGCGGGTGACCGACAGCCCCGGGCCAAAGACCTCCTGCTGGCAGAACGCCGGGTCATCCTCGGTGTTCGCCACAATCAACGGCAGCGCGTCGCCGCGCGCTATCTCCAGCGGCTGGCGGGCGCGCAGACGAAAGTCAGTCAGCCGGTTTTCCGCGCCGGGGTAATAGTCCGGGCGGGTATTGGCGGCGATCAGCCGGTACAGCTGGTTAAGCAGGGCCGACGCCGGCTCCCAGCCCTGCTGCAGGATCAGCACCTGGCTGGCCACGCAGTTAAACCCGCCGTTGTTCATTTTCTGCGTCGCCAGCTGCTGCGCCTGAAAAGCGATATCCGCCTCGCTCCATGGCCCGGGGACGATAATGGTGGGGCTGACCCCGCCCAGCTCTGAGGTCACCCGGCGCGGGTTCAGCGGCATCCCGGCGGCCCGACGCTGGCGAGCGGCCTCACCGTCGCCCCAGACGATGGCGTCATGGCTCTCCCGCGATCCGGTAATATGGATCTCATCGACAGCGGGATGGGTGGTCAGCCACGCCCCCGCCCGGGCGTCGCCGGTGACGATGCGGAGCGCATCCATGGCGATCAGCGGCGCCAGAGCCTGAGCCAGCAGATCGTGCAGATAATCATTCACCGGGTTGAGCTTCAGCAGGCAGACCTGATTTTCAATAAACAGCTTGTGTAACACGTCCAGCGGCGCGATAGAGGCCACATTTCCGGCGCCGAGCACCAGCGCCAGCTTGCCCTGCCGCGCGGCCGGCGGGATGTCGTATGCGGCTGCCGCGCAGCGATCGAGATTGCCCCGGGTGACTCCCGGCTGCATCCAAATTTCAGCGCGAATACCGGAGAGCAGCAGCCGATCCCAGAGCGTGCCGGGCACCACCCGCAGCGCCAGCCGGCCGTCCGCCAGCGTCCTCAGCGGGATCCGCCGCAGAAAGGTTTTCTCCTCCAGTTGCTCCAGGGTGGCGATAAGCCCGTTGCAGCCGACCATTAGCGCGCAGGGGCCCGCCAGCCATTCTTCGCCCGTCAGCGGATCCCCCGCCGGCAGCCCTTTAGCCCTCGCCGCCGCCTCCACCCACGCCGGCGCTATGCTGGCCAGGGCATCCTTGATCTGGCGCAGGAGCGCCAGACGACGGTTCACTGAGGTTTCCGCCCAGCGCTGGCGCGCCGCCGACAAGGCGTGCAGCGCTGCGTCATACTGAGAGCAGGTCGTCAGACCGGGTCGCGCGTGGCTCATTGTCCCTCACTCATTAAAATTTCCCCGTAGGCCTGGCGCAGCTGGTTTTTAAGCACCTTGCCCGTGGCGCTGACCGGCAGCGCATCGACAAATATCACCCGGTCCGGGATCTGCCACTTGGGCACCCGTTTCTCAAACCAGGCCAGCAGATCGCTCTCCTCCACTTCCTCCCCTTCCGCGCGGACGCACAGCAGCACCGGCCGTTCGTCCCAGCGCGGGTGGCGGGCGGCGATGGCCGCCGCGCTGCGTACCGCCGGATGCGCGATGGCAATATTCTCCAGCTCAACGGTGGAGATCCACTCGCCACCGGACTTGATAATATCCTTTGCCCGATCGCTGATCACCAGATAACCATTGGCGTCGAGCGTACCGATATCGCCGGTATCAAACCAGCCTGCCGCGGTCAGGGCGCTTTCGTCCTGACCATAGTATTGCTCTACCACCCAGTGCCCCCTCACCTGCAGATACCCCTGACTTTGACCATCCCGGGGCAACGGTTCGCCATCCACGTCGACCACCTGCAGCTCGATGCCAAAAATAGGCCGCCCCTGACCGGTACGCTGCTTTTGCTGCTCCTGTGCCGGGAGGGCGTCATGTTTGCTCAACAGCGTGTTGATGGTGCCGATAGGCGATGTTTCGGTCATTCCCCAGGCGTGGGTCAGCGCAATGCCGTAATCGCGCTGAAAGGCCTCGGCCATCGACGGCGGCAGCGCGGAGCCACCAACCAGCGCACGTTTGAATTCAGGCATTCTCACGTCTGTCCGACGCATCGCCGCCAGCAAGCCGGCCCAGATCACCGGCACGCCAAACCCCACGGTTACTTTCTCGGCAGCCAGCAGCTGCAGCAGGCTGTCGCCATCGAGGTGCGGCCCCGGCAGCACCAGCCGCGCCCCGACCATGGCGGCGATAAACGGCGTCCCCCACGCGTTGACATGGAACATCGGCACCACCGGCAACAGGCTGTCCCTGGCCGATATCCCGGCGGCGTCCGGCTGATTGCCGCTCAAAGCGTGCAGGACCAGCGAACGATGGGTATTCAACACCCCTTTCGGCCGGCCAGTGGTTCCCGAGGTATAGCAGAGCGAGGCCGGCGTCAGTTCATTCAACTGCGGCCAGCGGTAGTCTACTGTCCCCTGCTGCAACAGATCGTCATAAAACAGCAATGAGGGCAGCTGGCTGAGCGCCGCTTCGCTGCGGGGCTCCATCAGCACGACGTGTTTCACCGTCGGCAGCTGCGCCAGCAGCTGCGCTACCAGCGGCAAAAAGGTCTGATCAAAGAACAGCACTTCGTCGGCAGCGTCGTTGAGGATATACAGTAGATGGTCAACCGACAGCCGCGGATTGACGGTATGCGTTACCCAGCCACCGGAGGCGACGGCAAAATAGATCTCCAGGTGGCGACGGTTGTTCCATGCGAGGGTGGCGCAGCGGGCGCCCGGTGGCAGCCCCAATGATGCCAGCGCCGAGGCCAGCCGCTGAGCGCGGCTGGCCACCTCCCCCCAGCTGCTGCGCTCCTTCTCACCGCCAGCGCTCACCGAGACGATCTCGGTCTCGCTGTGGTATTGCGCCGCATGGCTGAGCAGCGCGGTGGTGGTGAGATCCTGATAAATCATCGGTGACGGCATGGCGGGGTCTCCTTTGCAGACTTCCGGCGGAATTGAGGGGTGCGGCGCGATCGCGCGGGCGCCTATTGAATCTGGTCTACATTTGCCGGTCTGCACAAAAAAACGTACAGAAATCAGCGGTCACGCACAAAATAGAGTAGGGAATCGCTCAGAAAGGAGAAGCCGAGAATGGCAGGATGGAGGTCATTGCCCGGCGCCGGTCCGGGCGATATCGTCAGAGCGACCGCCGGGGGCTGACGGTAGCCAGGAGAAAGTTATGCGCGTCTCAGGGGGAAGCGGATCAGCGTCGTCCGCCGTCGCGCTGGCCTTTGCCCTTCCCTTTTGCGGCTCGCCGCTGCAAAACCCCCTCCATGATGCCGACAACCCCGTTGAGGGGTTTCCACAGCGCCACCAGCAGCAGCAACGGGCCGTATATTCGCACACCGCCGGTCGCTATCTGGCCGGTTAGCAACAGGGCTAAACCATCCAGCAGCAGGCACAATGCGCTGCCGGTGCCGACGAACAGACACAGCAGGAAGAGGATCGGTCGGCTGTCGGCGTGTAGCGGTAAAGCACGCTGGCTCCAGACGCCAACGAGAATGGCCGCGATCAAGGCGATCGATTCAATGACCAGGGGATTATGCATGGTCTGACTCCTGTCATGACGTATCATCCTTGTCAGCAGCGCTGCCGGAGGCGGCGGGCGTCGCCCTCGTCCCCGGCAGGCTGCTTCAGTTTACAGCGCGTTTTCCTGCAGCAGCTTATCGATAAAGGCGGGCACCACTTCGCTCGCCAGTCCGTAGTGCTTTTCGGCAAACTCGCTGCCCACCTGGCTGGGCTCCAGGTTCAGTTCAACGGTGTGGGCGCCGTGCAGCCGCGCCTCGTGCACAAAGCCGGCCGCCGGATAAACGTGGCCGGAGGTGCCGATGGCGATAAAGATATCCGCTTCGGCCAGCGCGCTGTAGATCTCGTCCATCCCCAGCGGCATTTCGCCAAACCAGACCACGTGGGGACGCAGCGCCGCCGGGAACTGGCAGCAGTGGCACTTGTCCTCTGCGGTGACGTCGCCGGTCCACTCCAGTACCTGGCCACTCCACGAACAGCGCACCTTCAGCAGCTCGCCGTGCATATGGATCACCCGGCGGTTGCCGGCGCGTTCGTGCAGATTATCGATATTCTGGGTGACCAGCAGAAAATGGTCGCCCAGCAGATCCTCCAGACGCGCCAGCGCCAGATGCGCCGCGTTCGGCGCGATCTCCGGACTCTGCAGCTGACGACGGCGGGCGTTGTAGAACGCCTGCACCAGCGCCGGGTCGCGGGCAAAACCTTCCGGCGTCGCCACATCTTCCACCCGATGCTCTTCCCACAGGCCATCGGCCGCGCGGAAAGTTTTGATCCCCGACTCCGCCGATATCCCCGCGCCGGTTAACACCACCACTCTCGGTTTGGCCATCGCTTCAGGCTTCATCCTGTCCTCCCTAAAGAAAATCCGCTGACGCAGACGGTCACGCAACTGACGTTTATTGCGACGAAAACGGCTCAATCGATGTAAACGGCGCGACTGCATAGCTACCTCTGTGATTAATGAGTCAGATGAAGGAAGGCCGCACCGCGCATTCCCCCGGCATCGCCGTGGCGCGCGCGCTCAATGCGCGGTACCCTGGCGACCGGCAGAAGATGGCGCGGTAATCGCTGCGCCAGCCCTTCGCTAATGGCCGTAAAGTTAGATAATCCACCGCCGAGCACCAGCAAATCCGGGTCGACAATGGTCAGTATATTCCCCAGACACACCGCCAGCAGATCGAGATAGCGCTCTACGTGCGCCTGGGCGCGCGGATCGTGCTGCTGCCACTGCGCCACAATCTCCGGCGAGGTGAGCGGTTGCTGATAAAAATGTTCATACAGCCAGGCAAAACCGCGGCCGGAGAGATAATTTTCAATGCAGCCCAGCTGGCCGCAGCCGCAGCGAAGCAGCGGAAAATCACGCCCGACCACCTCCAGGGCATCCACCGGCAGACGAATATGACCAAACTCGCCGGTGATATAGCTATGTCCGGTAATCGATTTACCGTTCAACACCAGGCCGCCGCCCACGCCGGTGCCGAGGATCAGCCCCATCACCAGCGGGTATTGCGTAAACTCATCGTCCCACGCTTCCGACAGCGCGAAGCAGTTGGCGTCATTATCGAGGCGCACATCGCGCCCCAGCCGCGCGCTGAGGTCGGCGCGCAGCGGCCGGCCGCTGGCGGCAGGCACGTTAGCGGCATACAGCGTGCCGTCCGCCGTTTCCGGCATCCCCGGGATACCGATCCCAACCGACCCCTGCTGGTCGAAGCGCTCATCGGCCTCGCGGACCAGCGCCTCTACCGCCTGAAGAAAATCCTCATAACTGCTTTTCGGCGTGGCGACGCGTTTTTCCCACTGCAGTCGCCGCTCCTGATTAAATACGCCCAGCGCTATCTTGCTGCCGCCAATGTCAAATCCATAGTACATTTCAGCAATTCCTCTTGTGTCGTCAGCCAGGCCGACGATGACGATAAATTACTGGCCACTCAGCACCCTCGCCGGGTCGATACGGCTGGCGCGGCGGGCGGGATACCAGCTGGCCAGCAAACTCAGCAACAGTGCTGTCACCAGCACATAAAAGACGTCCAGCCAGTGCAGTTCTGACGGCAGGAAGTCAATAAAATAGATGTCGCCGGAGAGGAATTTATGCCCAATCAGGTATTCGATGCCGTTGATGATTGACGTCAGGTTCAACGCGCAGATCACGCCGATCACCACCCCAAACAGGCTGCCTACCGATCCGGCTAATAAACCATACCACACGAAAATCGCGCGAATTAAGCCGTCTTTTGCGCCAAGCGTGCGCAGCACCGCAATATCGCCGCTCTTGTCTTTGACCGCCATCACCAGCGTCGAGACGATGTTAAAGCAAGCCACGCCGATCACCAGCACCATTGCCAGGTACATAATGGCGCGGATCATCTGGATATCGCGATACATATAGCCGTAGGTGCCGATCCAGCTCTTGATATAGACGTAGCTGTTGGTCACCTCGCCGGCGTCGCGCACCAGCTTGTTAGCATGGAAAACGTCCGTGACCTTGATGGCGATACCGGTCACGCTGCCGCCCATCTCCAGGTACTGCTGCGCATCCTGCATCGGGATCATGGCAAAACTATGATCGAGCTGGCCGCTCAGCTGCAAAATACCTGTCACATGCAGCCTGACGCGTTTCGGCTGCAGCAGCTGATGGTCGGCGTCGGCGTTAGGGATCATGATCGACACCCAGTCTCCCTGCTTCACGTGCAGCGCATCAGCGACGCCTTTACCCAGAATCACCTGCTGTTCACCGGCCTTGAAGCCGGCCCACGCGTTATTCTGCACAAAGGTGGGCAGCGCGCTGAGCCGGGTTTCCTGCTGCGGGTCGACCCCTTTCACCTGGATGGCGCGCATATTGCTGCCGCTCTCCACCAGGCCGGTGAAGTTAATATAGGGCGCCGCGGCGACTATCCCCTTCACTTTCTGCACCTTAGCCAGCGCCTCCTGCCAGTTATTCCACGGCTGGTTCACGGGTTCGATTTCACCGTGCGGCACCACCGCCAACACGCGGTTATTCAGCTCGCGCTCAAAGCCGTTCATCGCGCTGAGACCGACGATCAGCACTGCCACCCCCAGCGCAATACCGATGGTGGAGATCACCGAGATCAGCGACACCATGCCGCCGCGCCGCCGGCCGCGGCTGAAACGCAATGCAATCAGTAACGATAACGGAGAGGCCATTACTCGGCCCCCATCAGGGTCAGGTCGGCGGTCAGGCGGCCATCGCGCATCTCCAGCTGGCGGCTCATCCGCTTCGCCAGCTGCAGGTCGTGGGTCACCACCAGAAACGCGGTGCGCTGCGCGAGGTTCAGTTCGCCCAGCAGCTGGAAGATGCTGTCGGCGTTGCGAGCGTCGAGGTTACCGGTCGGCTCATCCGCCAATACCAGTCGCGGTTTGTTCACCAGCGCGCGGGCAATCGCCACCCGCTGGCGTTCGCCACCGGAGAGTTCCGACGGACGGTGATGGCTGCGGTGTTCAAGCCCGACCGCCTGCAGCATCGCTTTCGCCTGGCGTTCAATGTCCGCCGGCTTCTTTTTGCCAATCAGCAGCGGCATCGCCACGTTTTCCAGTGCGCTAAAGTCCGGCAGCAGATGGTGGAACTGATAGATAAAGCCCAGCTCGCGGTTACGCAGGTCGGCGCGCGCGGCGGTGGAGAGCTTGCTCATCGGCTGGCCGGAGAAAATCACGTCGCCAGAGGTGGGGGTATCGAGGCCGCCCAGCAGATGCAGCAGGGTACTTTTGCCGGAGCCGGAGGTACCGACGATGGCCATCATCTCGCCTTCATCAATGCTGAAGCTGACATTGTGCAGGACATCGGTTTGCACATTGCCTTCCTGATAGCGTTTGCACAGGTTGTCGCATTGCAGCAGGATCTTATTCATAACGTAAAGCCTCAGCGGGTTGAGTGGCGGCAGCGCGCCAGGAAGGGTACAACGTAGACAACAATGCCAGCGCCATCGCCACCAGGGCGATAACGACGACCTGCAGCGGCTCAATCGCCACCGGCAGCGCCGCGCCGTCAAGGAAGGCGCCGATGATCGGCATTAAATTATTCAACTGGCTGGCCAGCAGCGCACCAAGCACCGCTCCCAGCAGCGCGCCGACGATCCCTGCGCTGGCGCCCTGCACCATGAAGACGGCCATAATCTGCCGCGGCGTCAGCCCCTGGGTCTGCAGGATCGCCACTTCGCCCTGCTTCTCCATCACCATCATCCCCAGCGAGGTAATAATGTTGAAGGCCGCGACGGCGACGATCAGGCTGAGCAGCAGGCCCATCATATTTTTCTCCATGCGCACCGCCTGGAACAGTTCACCCTTGCGCTCGCGCCAGTCCTGCCACTGGGTGCCCGGCGGCAGCGTCTGCTGGCTGAGGGTATCCACTTGCAGCGGTTTATCCAGCCACAGGCGCCAGCCGGTGATATTCCCCAGCGGATAGCGCATCAAACGGGAAGCGTCGTCGATGTTGGTCAGCATCTGATAACCATCGACTTCGCTGTTGGCAGCGAAGGTGCCGATGACCGTAAACAGGCGCTGGCTCGGCACGCGGCCCATCGGCGTAAACTGGCTGGCGGAAGGAACCATCAGGCGAATTTTATCGCCGCGATTAACCCCCAGCTGACCCGCCAGCTGCTCGCCGAGAATAACGTTATATTTACCCGCCTGCAGATCGCTCTGTTTGACGTTCACCAGATACGGGGTCAGGGGATCGTTCTGCGCCGGGTCGATGCCCAGCATGACCCCGACCGCCACGCTGCGCGCGCTCTGCAGCACCACGTCGCCGGTGGTGATCGGCGCCACCCGGGTTACGCCCTGGAGTTTCGCCTCGCGCTCCGGCAGCTGTTGGGGATTCACCGAACCCTGTTTGGCGCTAAGTATGGCCTGGGGCATCAGCCCCAGGATGTTGTTTTGCAGCTCGCGTTCAAAGCCGTTCATCACCGACAGGACCGTCACCAGCGCCATGACGCCGAGGGTAATACCGATGGTGGAAAGCCAGGAGACGAAGCGACCGAAGCGGTCGGCTGCTCGCCCACGCATATAGCGCAGGCCGATAAAGAGTGCGGCAGGTTGATACATGTCATCCATCTGGTTGCTGATAGCCGATTCCCGAGTATATAAGCGATTAGGGGCAGCGTAAATGACTGATACCTGACGACTTTATTAGCAAAAACCCTAAAACCCAAGCAAATACAAACGGATAGATAAGTACTTACTTATTTATCTTTACGCTTATCGACAGCGCTGACCTTTCTTCACCCAACACGCGATGGCAATTCGGGTTGGCGAATCCAGACCAATCGCGGATAATCTCACTATTGAATATCAGCGAGTTGCCCTCCATATCGGCAGAGCGAATCCCTAAGAGACCATGAAACCGTCTATGCCTGAACAATATCGATACTCATTGCCGGTGAAAGCCGGTGACCAGCGCCAGCTTGGCGAGTTGACCGGCGCAGCCTGCGCCACCCTGGTGGCGGAGATGGCCGAACGCCACAAGGGCCCGGTGGTGCTGGTGGCGCCTGACATGCAAAACGCGCTGCGTCTGAACGACGAGATCAGGCAGTTCACCGACAGCATGGTGATGGGGCTGGCGGACTGGGAGACGCTCCCTTATGACAGCTTCTCACCGCATCAGGACATCATCTCCTCCCGTCTTGCCACCCTTTACCAGTTACCCACCATGCAGCGCGGCGTGCTGATCGTCCCGGTCAGCACGCTGATGCAGCGCGTCTGTCCGCACAGCTTCCTTCACGGCCACGCGCTGGTGATGAAAAAGGGTCAGCGCCTGTCGCGCGATGCGCTGCGCGATCAGCTTGAGGGGGCCGGCTACCGCCATGTCGATCAGGTGATGGAGCATGGCGAATATGCTACCCGCGGCGCGCTGCTCGATCTGTTCCCGATGGGCAGCGACCAGCCCTACCGCCTCGATTTCTTTGACGATGAAATCGACAGCCTGCGCCTGTTCGACGTCGACAGCCAGCGCACGCTGGAGGAAGTGGCGGCCATTAACCTGCTCCCGGCGCACGAATTCCCCACCGATCAGACCGCCATCGAGCTGTTCCGCAGCCAGTGGCGCGACCGCTTTGAAGTGAAACGCGATGCCGAGCATATCTATCAGCAGGTCAGTAAAGGGACGCTGCCTGCCGGTATCGAATACTGGCAGCCGCTGTTCTTCAGCGAGCCGCTGCCGCCGTTATTCAGCTATTTCCCGTCCAGCACGCTGATCGTCAACACCGGCGATCTCGAGGCCAGCGCGGAGCGTTTCCAGAATGAAGCCCGCGCCCGTTTTGAAAACCGCGGCGTCGATCCGATGCGCCCGCTCCTGCCGCCGGAACTGCTGTGGCTGCGCAGCGATGAGCTGTTTAGCGAACTGAAAAAGTGGCCGCGCGTACAGCTGAAAACCGAGCGCCTGGCGGACAAAGCGGCAAATACCAATCTGGGCTACCAGACGCTGCCGGACATCGCCGTCCAGGCACAAAACAAAGCGCCGCTGGATAATCTGCGCCGCTTCCTCGAAGCGTTTACCGGCCCGGTTATCTTCTCGGTGGAAAGCGAGGGTCGCCGTGAAGCGCTGAGCGAAATGCTGGCGCGGATTAAAGTTGCGCCAAAACACGTGCTGCGTCTGGAGGAAGCCACCGGCAACGGCCGCTATCTGATGATTGGCGCCGCCGAGCACGGGTTTATCGACAACCAGCGCGGCCTGGCGCTGATTTGCGAGAGCGACCTGCTCGGCGAGCGCGTCGCGCGCCGTCGTCAGGATTCCCGTCGCACCATTAACCCTGACACACTCATTCGCAACCTTGCCGAACTGCATATCGGCCAGCCGGTCGTTCACCTGGAACACGGCGTGGGACGCTATGCGGGGATGACCACCCTGGAGGCGGGCGGCATCACCGGCGAATACCTGATGCTGACCTACGCTAACGATGCCAAATTATACGTTCCGGTCTCCTCCCTGCATCTTATTAGCCGCTACGCCGGCGGAGCGGAAGAGAACGCGCCCCTGCACAAGCTGGGCGGCGATGCCTGGACCCGGGCGCGGCAAAAAGCGGCCGAGAAGGTACGCGACGTCGCGGCCGAATTGCTGGATATCTACGCCCAGCGCGCAGCGAAAGCCGGGTTTGCCTTTAAACACGACCGCGAACAGTATCAGCTGTTCTGCGACGGTTTCCCATTTGAAACCACGCCGGATCAGGCGCAGGCGATCAACGCCGTCCTCAGCGATATGTGCCAGCCGCTGGCCATGGACCGCCTGGTGTGTGGCGATGTGGGCTTCGGCAAGACCGAAGTGGCCATGCGCGCCGCCTTCCTCGCTGTGGAGAACCACAAACAGGTGGCGGTACTGGTGCCGACCACCCTGCTGGCTCAGCAGCACTATGACAACTTCCGCGATCGTTTCGCCAACTGGCCGGTACGCATCGAAATGCTCTCCCGTTTCCGCAGCGCTAAGGAGCAGGCGCAGATCCTCGAGCAGGCCGCGGAAGGCAAAATCGATATCTTGATCGGCACCCACAAGCTGCTGCAGAGCGAGGTGAAGCTCCGCGATCTGGGGCTGCTGATCGTCGACGAAGAGCACCGGTTTGGCGTGCGGCATAAAGAGCGTATCAAAGCGATGCGCGCCGATGTCGATATCCTGACCCTCACCGCCACGCCGATCCCGCGAACGCTGAACATGGCGATGAGCGGGATGCGGGATCTGTCGATCATCGCCACGCCGCCGGCGCGCCGCCTGGCGGTAAAGACCTTCGTTCGCGAATACGATGCGCTGGTGGTGCGCGAGGCGATCCTGCGTGAAACGCTGCGCGGCGGCCAGGTTTACTACCTGTTTAATGACGTCGAGAACATCCAGAAAGCCGCCGACAAACTGGCGGAGCTGGTGCCTGAAGCGCGGATCGCCATCGGCCACGGTCAGATGCGGGAGCGTGAGCTGGAGCGGGTGATGAATGACTTCCATCACCAGCGCTTCAATGTGCTGGTGTGCACCACCATCATCGAAACCGGGATCGACATTCCCACCGCCAACACCATCATCATCGAACGCGCCGACCATTTTGGCCTCGCCCAGCTGCACCAGCTGCGCGGCCGCGTTGGCCGCTCCCATCACCAGGCCTATGCCTGGCTGCTGACGCCACATCCAAAGGCGATGACCACCGATGCGCAAAAGCGCCTTGAAGCCATTGCCTCGCTGGAAGATCTCGGTGCCGGCTTTGCGCTAGCTACCCACGATCTGGAGATCCGCGGCGCCGGGGAACTGCTGGGCGAAGATCAGAGCGGTCAGATGGAGACCATCGGCTTCTCCCTGTATATGGAGCTGCTGGAGAATGCGGTGGATGCGCTGAAAGCCGGGCGCGAGCCGTCGCTGGAGGATCTCACCAGCCAGCAGACGGAAGTCGAACTGCGCATGCCTTCCCTGCTGCCTGATGATTTCATCCCCGACGTCAATACCCGCCTGTCGTTCTATAAGCGCATTGCCAGCGCCAAAAACGAACAGGATCTGGAGGAGATCAAAGTCGAGCTGATCGATCGTTTTGGCCGCCTGCCCGACGCCGCCCGCAACCTGCTGGATATCGCCCGTCTGCGTCAGCAGGCGCAGAAGCTGGGGATCCGTAAACTGGAAAGTAACGAAAAAGGCGGCGTGATCGAATTTAACGAGAAAAACAACGTCAATCCGGTGTGGTTAATTGGCCTGCTGCAGAAGCAGCCGCAGCACTTCCGCCTGGACGGGCCGACGCGCCTGAAGTTCATGCAGGATCTCGAGGAGCGTAAGACGCGGATGGACTGGGTTCGCCAGTTCATGCGCCAGCTGGAAGAGAACGCCGTCGCCTGATCGCGGGGGGATATGGCCGTTACGCCGTATCCCCCTTTCCACATATCTGGCAATCTTTACAAACATTTTGCAATCCGCCTGGATTTCCCCACACAGACTCACGCCATAATCTCATCTCCTTTTTCATATAAAAATAACCACTTATATATTTTGGAGTTATGGTAATGAGAATCCGTTTCCCCTTGATGCTGGCGCTGGTCGCGCTGGTTGCTGCGCTGGCGCTGCCCGCGCGCGCTAACACCTGGCCCCTTCCCCCGCCGGGCAGCCGACTGGTGGGGCAGAATCAGTTCCATGTGGTGCAGGATAACGGCGGTTCGCTGGAGGCGATTGCCAAAAAGTACAATGTCGGCTTCCTGGCCCTGCTGCAGGCCAATCCCGGGGTGGACCCCTACGTTCCGCGCGCCGGCAGCGTGCTGACCATCCCCCTGCAGACGCTGCTGCCCGATGCGCCGCGCGAAGGGCTGGTGATTAACCTTGCCGAACTGCGCCTCTACTATTACCCGCCGGGCAAGAATGAAGTGACCGTCTACCCGATCGGCATCGGCCAGCTGGGCGGAACCACCATCACGCCGACAATGGTTACGACCGTGTCCGACAAGCGGGCCAATCCGACCTGGACGCCAACCGCCAACATTCGCGCGCGCTACAAAGCGATGGGGATTGAGCTGCCGGCGGTGGTGCCTGCCGGTCCTGACAACCCGATGGGACATCACGCCATCCGCCTCGCCGCCTATGGCGGAGTCTATCTCCTGCACGGCACCAATGCCGATTTCGGCATTGGTATGCGCGTCAGCTCCGGCTGTATTCGTCTGCGCGACAACGATATCAAGGCGCTGTACAACGCCATCTCGCCGGGCACGAAGGTGAATATTATCAACACGCCGATCAAGGCGTCGGTAGAGCCGGACGGTCGCCGTCTGGTTGAGGTCCATCAGCCGCTGTCTGAGCATATCGATGATGACCCGCAGACCCTGCCTATTACGCTTAACGCGGCCATGAAGGCGTTCAAACAGGCGCCGCAGACCGACGGAACAGTGATGGAGCGCGCGATGAATTACCGCTCGGGCATGCCCATTGACGTCACCCGTCATGCGGACCCCGGCCCGCAGTCGCTGTAACCTCACGCTGCAGAAAACAAAAAACCCGCCTGAAGGCGGGTTTTTTGTTGGCAAGGGTCAAACAGGGGTACAACAGGGTATTACTCATCGCTGACCGGTGAAGGGGGCCGGGCAGCGACGCATCGGGTTTACTTGTAGATAACCGCGGTACCGTGAAGGGTATTCGGACCGGTTACCGAAGTAATACGGTATGAGGTGGCGCCCATCTCATCCGCTTTCTGCGCCAGCTGGTCTTCCAGCGAACCCAGGTTAGTCCCTGCGGAAGCTGAGATAGTACCCACTTTATGCTGGCCGGCTGGGGTGGACTGCACCTCAACAGCGGCAAAGCTGGCGAAAGAGAGGGAGCTAAGAACGGCGGCAATAGCCAGAGTATTAACGGTTTTCATGATTATTATACCTATGCAGATGAATTTTATAGTAGGGTCGTAAGCATTAACTTAACGATCGATAGGTAAATATTAATGTGATCTAAGTCACACGTCAACGCATTTTTATAACGATCGTTTAACTATTTATAAAATGCTTAATTTTCATACGCATATGAATTATTTATTTTTGAACCAACAGCGCTGGCCCCGGCGATCGTTTATTTTTATAATGACGATTCACCAAACCAACATAGGTACAACGGCATCATGACAACTGACGTTCAGAGTTGCGCCAAAAAAAGCCGTGGCCGACCGAAGGTGTTCGACAGGGATGCGGCGCTGGACAAAGCCATGACACTCTTCTGGCAGCACGGCTATGAGGCGACCTCGCTCGCCGATCTGGTCGAGGCGACAGGAGCAAAAGCCCCCACCCTGTATGCGGAATTTGTGAATAAAGAAGGACTGTTCCGCGCAGTATTGGACCGTTACATTTCGCGCTTTGCCGCGAAGCACGAAGCCGTGCTGTTTGCTGAGGGAAAATCCGTCGATCGGGCGTTGCGCGACTACTTCACCGCGGTCGCCACCTGTTTTACCAGCAAAGAGACACCGGCCGGCTGCTTTATCATTAATACCTCCGCCGCGCTGGCCGCCTCCTCGACGGATATCGCCAATACCATCAAATCCCGCCATGCGATGCAGGAGCAGGCGCTAACCCAGTTTCTGCAGCAGCGGCAAGCGCAGGGCGAACTGCCCGCGGGCCGCGACGTGGGGCAGCTGGCGCAGTTTCTCAACTGTGTCCTGCAGGGGATGTCCATCAGCGCACGGGAAGGCGCCGATTTTGACAAACTGATGCAAATCACTGACACCACCCTCCGTCTCTGGCCGCTGGTCCTCGAGTCCTGATGCGCCCCGCTTCCGGCGGTGTTCAACCGCCGGAACCGCCCGCCGTTTCGCTTTATCCCCACAAAATAGATTGATTTTTATTACCTTTTCTCGCGCAAGATAAACGCAAATGATATTGATTGCGATATTCATTATGTGCAAAATCCTTTTTTGAGTTTTTCCAGATGTTTCGCATTGTAACGAATACCGGCCCGACGCCGGCCCATAACAACGACAAAACAACTTGCTCATAAAAGGAATGGATATGAAAAAGCGCCTCTGGGTGCTCCACCCTCTGCTGCTGGCCAGCGCGCTGCCTGCGCTGGCGGCTCAGTCTGAAGAAGACAGCATTATCGTTAGCGCGAACCGCACCCATCGCACCGTTGCCGAAATGGCCCAAACCACCTGGGTCATTGAGGGCCAGGAGATTGAGCAGCAGGTCCAGGGCGGAAAAGAGTTCAAAGACGTGCTGGCGCAGCTGATCCCGGGCATCGACGTCAGCAGCCAGGGGCGCACCAACTATGGGATGAACATGCGCGGGCGCGCCATCGTCGTGCTGATTGACGGCGTCCGGCTCAACTCTTCCCGCACCGACAGCCGCCAGCTCGACGCCATCGACCCGTTCAACATCGAGCATGTCGAAGTGATCTCCGGGGCAACCTCGCTGTACGGCGGCGGCAGTACCGGCGGACTTATCAACATCGTCACCAAAAAAGGGCAGCAGGATCGCCAGGTCGATCTTGAGGTGGGCAGCAAGAGCGGGTTTGCAAACAGCAACGATCATGATGAGCGTGTCGCGGCGGCGGTCAGCGGCGGGACAGACCACGCGTCCGGGCGTTTATCGGTAGCCTATCAGCGTTTCGGCGGTTGGTACGACGGCAATAACGATGCGCTGATCCTCGATAACACCCAAACGGGGCTCCAGCACTCTGATCGTCTGGACGTCATG
This sequence comes from Klebsiella sp. JB_Kp031, assembly GCF_040064295.1. Taxonomy (NCBI): domain Bacteria; kingdom Pseudomonadati; phylum Pseudomonadota; class Gammaproteobacteria; order Enterobacterales; family Enterobacteriaceae; genus Klebsiella; species Klebsiella sp. JB_Kp031. The sequence goes on along the minus strand of NZ_JBEAJW010000035.1, from coordinate 52,616 downwards.
GGGACGGGGACGATCGAGATCGACGACAACCGCCAGCTGCAGCTGGTCACCCAGTACTATAAAAGCCAGGGCGATGATGACTATGGCCTGTGGCTCGGGAAAAATATGTCCGCGGTCACCAGCGGCGGCAAAGCGTACACCACCGATGGGCTCAATTCCGATCGTATCCCCGGCACCGAGCGCCATCTGATCAGCCTCCAGTACTCCGATGCCGATTTCTTCGGCCAGAATCTGGTGAGCCAGGTGTACTATCGCGATGAGTCCCTCACCTTCTATCCATTCCCGACGCTCAGCAAAGGTCAGGTCAGCAGCTTCTCCTCGTCGCAGCAGGATACCGATCAGTACGGGGCAAAGCTGACCCTCAACAGCCAGCCGCTGGCGGGATGGGATCTCACCTGGGGTCTCGACGCCGATCATGAGACCTTCAATGCCAACCAGATGTTCTTCGATCTGCAACAATCGCTGGCGTCCGGCGGGCTGCACAACGAATCGATCTACACCACCGGCCGCTATCCGGGATACAGTATCTCCAACGTCGCGCCGTTCCTGCAGTCGAGCTATGATCTGAACGATATCTTTACCCTCAGCGGCGGGGTTCGCTACCAGTGGACCGAAAACCGGGTTGACGACTTTGTCGGCTACGCCCAGCAACAGGATATCGCCAACGGCAAAGCGCGCTCCGCCGACGCCATCAAAGGCGGAAAAACCGATTATGACAACTTCCTGTTTAACGCCGGGATCGTGGCCCATCTGACCGAGCGTCAGCAGACCTGGTTTAACTTCTCGCAGGGCGTTGAGCTGCCGGATCCGGGTAAATACTATGGCATCGGGAAATACGGCGCGGCGGTCAATGGTCATCTGCCGCTGCTCTCCAGCGTCAACGTCGATGACTCGCCGCTGCAGGGGATCAAAGTTAACTCGTATGAGCTGGGCTGGCGCTATACCGGCGATAACCTGCGCACCCAGCTGGCGGCGTATTACTCGACTTCGGATAAGACCATCGTCGTCAACCGTACCGATATGACCATCGATGTTCAGTCCGACAAACGGCGTATTTACGGCGTTGAGGGTGCGGTCGATTACTTTATTCCGGACAGCGACTGGAGCGTCGGCGGCAACTTCAACGTGCTGAAATCACAGGTGCAGACCGATGGCCGCTGGCAGAAGTGGGACGTCACCCTCGCCTCGCCGTCCAAAGCCACCGCCTGGGTGGGCTGGGCGCCGGATCCGTGGAGCCTGCGCGTGCAGAGCCAGCAGGTGTTTGACCTCAGCGACGCCGCCGGCAACAAGCTGGAAGGCTATAACACCGTCGATTTTATCGGCAGTTACGCGCTGCCGGTGGGAAAACTGACCTTCAGTATCGAAAACCTGCTTAACGAAGACTATATCACCATCTGGGGCCAGCGCGCGCCGCTGCTCTACAGCCCAACCTACGGCAGCTCGTCGCTGTATGAATACAAGGGCCGCGGCCGCACCTTCGGTCTGAATTACGCGTTAACCTTCTGATAAAAAAAGCCCCTCAGCCTGAGCGATTGAGGGGCTAATCAATACACAAATCTGTTTTTAGATTTTGTTGTTCAGGACCAGCTGGCCGTTGTTGTCCAGCGGGATCTGGCTGCCAGGATCGTGATCCATCCGGATTTTCCCCTGCTGATCGCCTATCTTATAGGTCACATCGTAACCCAGCATTTTGTCGGATTTGTCATACACCGTTTTGCAGCGCTGTTGCGTGGTGGTGTAGGTGTCGTTGTCCTGCATCGCGCCCTGGATCTGGTTACCGGCATAGCCGCCGCCCAGCGCGCCCACCACCGTCGCCACGCTGCGTCCGTGACCGCCGCCGAACTGGTGGCCAATCACCCCGCCCGCCACCGCGCCCAGCACGGAACCGGCGATGCGGTTTTCATCCTGTACCGGACGACGATGGGTCACGGTGACATTGCGGCATTCCTGGCGCGGGGTTTTCACGGTTTCTTTAATCGGTGTACTGGAGACCACTTGCGCATACTGCGGGCCGCGATCTAACACGTTGAGACCAGCGACAGCTGCAACGCCCAGCGCGGCAGCCACGCCTATCCCTATACCCGCCAACATAGATTTATTCACGGGAGATCCTCCTTTGTTGCTGTTGATACAATTTTGCAACCGGACCCGGGAAGGCGCAAATCAGATAGCGGATGAAAAGTGCGAGAATTCGCTGCAAATCAAAGGGATTCAGAGGATTCCGAGCGGGATTGCCGCCGGTTCAGCAGAAGAGCCCGGAGGCGCCGCCAGGGCGCGCTCCGGGTCGCAACAGCGATTAATGCAGCTTGAGGCGCGGGCGAATGATGCGGTTGATGCGCCCAACCAGCATCATCAGGCCGGTTTTGAAATAGCCGTGCAGGGCGATCTGGTGCATACGGTACAGGGAGATGTACACAAAGCGCGCAATGCGCCCTTCCACCATCATCGAGCCGCGCATCAGGTTGCCCATCAGGCTGCCGACGGTGGAGTAGTTGGATAGCGATACCAGCGAGCCATGGTCTTTATAGGTGTACGCCTTCAGCGGTTTGCCTTTCATCTGCGCGAGGATGTTATTCAGCGCGCAGGTGGCCATCTGGTGCGCCGCCTGGGCACGCGGTGGTACAAAGCCGCCTTCCGGACGGGCGCAGGAGGCGCAGTCGCCAATGGCGAAAATATCCGCGTCGCGGGTGGTCTGCAACGTCGGCTCAACCACCAGCTGATTGATACGGTTGGTTTCCAGGCCGCCGATCTCTTTCATGAAATCTGGCGCTTTGATCCCGGCCGCCCAGACCATCAGATCCGCTTCAATATATTCGCCATCTTTGGTGTGCAGGCCGCCCGCATCGGCGCTGGTGACCATGGTCTGCGTCAGCACCCGTACACCCAGCTTGGTCAGCTCATTATGCGCCGCCCCGGAAATGCGCGGCGGCAGCGCCGGCAGAATGCGTTCGCCCGCTTCGACCAGCGTGACGTTCAGCGCTTCGTTGGTCAGCCCTTTGTAGCCGTAGCTGTGCAGCTGTTTCACGGCATTATGCAACTCAGCGGAGAGTTCCACGCCGGTGGCGCCGCCGCCGACGATGGCAATGTTTACTTTACCGTTAGCGCCGAGGTTCGCGGAGTATTTAAGGAACAGGTTGAGCATTTCCTGATGGAAACGACGCGCCTGGTGCGGGTTGTCGAGGAAAATACAATTCTCTTTAACGCCAGGGGTGTTGAAGTCATTCGAGGTGCTGCCCAGCGCCATCACCAGCGTGTCGTACGGCAGTTTACGCTCAGCCACCAGCAGCTCGCCTTTTTCATTGCGCAGCTCGCCGAGGGTGATGGTCTTCCCTTCGCGATTGATATCGACCACCGACCCCAGCTGGAACTGGAAGCCGTGGTTGCGGGCATGGGCCAGATAGCTCAGCGCATCGACACCTTCATCCAGAGAACCGGTGGCCACTTCGTGCAGCAGCGGCTTCCACAGATGGCTGTGGTTACGGTCCACCAGGGTGATTTTCGCTTTCTTATGGCGCCCTAACTTTTTCCCCAGCTGAGTTGCCAGTTCCAGTCCGCCTGCGCCGCCACCCACAATTACGATTTTTTTCAATGGCGTAGTCATGTGTACCCCTAAAATTATTAACCAATTGTTAAATAAAAGTTATTAAAATAGCCTTTATTTAACAACAAGTTACGTCAATGAAACCATTCAGCACTGTCGAGAATACCATGAACGGTGCATTGGTCATACCAAAATTGATGTGCATCAAGTTTTGTCGCGTATTTTTTCAGCGAAACCAATAAGTGTAGACATGAAAAAACCCGCGCGGTGAACCCGGCGCGGGTTTGGAGGCAGGGGAAAAGGCTTAACCGAGGGTTTTAAACGCTTTCAGCCGCTGCAGGTGCGGCGAAATGTTTTTAAACTTATGGGTCTGCTCTTCATCCCAGATAATTTCATAATAGTGGTGCAGAAGGTCGGCGGAACGCTGGCTGTCCAACGCTTCGTCCTGTCGGGAAAGCACCACCAGGCAGCGATCGCGGTTCTTTTCGCGGAAGTTGGTCACGCATTTGGTGGCGATGTCAGCATACTCTTCCGGTCGGTCGATTTTGCCTTCCATATTCTCATGCGGAAACAGGTTCGGATTGAACACCGCCTGACGGATATCGCACAGGAAACCAATCCGCTCCGCCCAGTAACCGCCGAGTCCAACGCCGCAGATCAGCGGCCGGTCATCGGCGGTAAGCTGCAGCATTTTATCAACCTCTTTCAGCAGATGCTGCATGTCGTGCTTGGGATGGCGCGTGCTGTAGCTTATCAACCGCACGTCAGGGTCAATAAACTGCAACTGCATCACCTTCTCGTGGTTACCGGGGCTGTTCGAGTCAAAACCGTGTAAATAGATAATCATCGCATCCTCACCAGACAACAACGCCCCGCAGAGCGTTACGCGGACTTCGCCTCTTGCCAGCGCGCATGAAGCTGCTCCAGCTGGGCACTCACCGTTTTCCAACGGGCTGAATCCCTTAACTCCTGACGGGAAAAGGAACCTTTATGATACAATTTCGTAACACGCTCTGCTTTGATCGGCGACAGGTTATCCAGCACACTGACCGCGCCCTTACGATTATTGCAGACGAGTATCATATCGCAACCGGCCTCGAGCGATGCCTGGCCGCGTTCGGCATAGCTGCCCATGATCGCCGCCCCTTCCATCGACAGATCGTCGGAGAAAATCACCCCATCGAAGCCCAGCTCGCCGCGCAGCACCGTTTTCAGCCAATAGGCCGAACCGCTCGCCGGACGCGGGTCGAGCTCCGGGTAAATCACATGCGCCGGCATAATGGCATCCAGACGCTGCTCGGCGATAAGGCTTTTGAATACCGCCATATCGTGGTCGCGGATAACCGATGCCGGACGCGGATCGAAGGGGGTTTCTTTGTGCGAATCGGCAGTCACCGCCCCGTGTCCCGGGAAGTGTTTGCCGGTGGTTTTCATGCCCGCGGCGTGCATGCCGTCAATGACGTGACGCGCCATCGTCAACGCTTTCTGCGGATCTTCATGATAAGAACGTTCGCCGATTGCGGCGCTGATGTGACCGACGTCCAGCACCGGCGCAAAGCTGATATCGATGTCCATGGCGATCATTTCGCTGGCCATCAGCCAGCCGGCCTCGGCGGCCAGTTTGCCCCCCTCTTCCATCCCCAGCAGCGCAGCGAAAGACTGGGCCGCCGGTAAACGGGTAAAGCCTTCGCGGAAACGCTGAACGCGTCCCCCTTCCTGATCGACCGCCACCACCAGATGGTTACGGGAGGCTTCGCGGATCTGGCGCACCAGCTCCCGCAGCTGCGCCGGATCGTGATAATTTCGGGTGAAGAGGATCAACCCTCCCACCAATGGATGCGCCAGAATCTCTCGCTCTTCCGCATCCAGTTCATACCCTTCAACATCCAACATCACTGGGCCCACACTGACCTCTCTTATCCTTTGCGTTCGTTGTCTAACTGACACCATGTTTCATCTGCCAGCATGATAAATTGCCGATCCCCGCTCTGCCGCCAGCGCATTTCATACCAGCCCGCCATGAGCAGCAGTACCCACGGACGCCAGCGCGCCACCTGCCGCCATAGCTGCTGCGCGTCGATAGCCGCCCGTCGGGCATATGCCGCCACCAGCTGGCGGCGCTCGTCCGGGGCGATCCACACGGCGGCCAGCTCCAGCGCGATATCGCCATCGCCGGCATATTCCCAGTCAATCAGCTTCAGACCGGCGTCGCTGTGGATAATATTGCCGGCATGGACATCCATATGCAGCGGCGCCAGCCGCAGAGGACGAGGCTCTCCCCGGCGGCACAGCCGCTGATGCCAACGTAGCCAGCGCGGCGTGCGCCGGGCCGGATCGCTCCTCTGCCAGTACTGCGCCAGCAGCGGCCCGAGACTAACACGCCAGCCGAACCGCGGTTGCTGATGCAAATCATACAATAAGCCAGACAGTTGCGGGCAGTCAGGTAACTCGCTTTTCACCTCACCCGCGCAATACTCCACCACCATCCAGCAGGGCGAGTAAAACAGAGGATTGGGCGCCAGCCTGGCAGGCAGCCGGCGCAGCGCACGATACTGACGGCGAAAATAACAGGCAGCGGCAGACGGGTCATGCGGCTGACGCAGCACTCGTCGCTGGTCGCCATCGCTGATAATCACACTGCCGCCGCTGAGGCCGGTCTGGCTCAGCGAGGCGACAGGATGATAGTGGGGAAAGAAGCGCGACAAGAGCTCGTCGCGCGTTAGCTTATTGTTGCTGAACCGCACCTTTACCTGACCAGATAATCTCGCCGGTTTGCACCAGCATCAACTGCATCTTCAGCTCGGGCGCGTTGACGTTGCCAGTGGCATTGGAATAAAGCACATACTGCGCGCCCACGTTGCGGGCGATGCCCATGGCTTTGCTGCGGCTGCCGAGGCTGTCCTGCGGCGACAGGCCCAGCTGCTGCTTGGCGACCGCCAGCTGCTGCGGTGAAACAAGGGTAAATTTGCCGTTGCCCGCCAGCGCGTTACGTAACGCGGTGGTGGCTTCTCCGGCATTCAGCGAACCGTTGGTGCGGTTGTTCACGCTGTCAACCAGCAGAATACTGCCGGCATTGACCCCGCCCGCCTGCAGCATCTGTCCCACCATCGGCTGCACCGCGCCGTTCCAGTCATAATGACGCACGCGCGGCGCCGGCTGACCCGACTGCTGATCCTGATGCTCAATCGGTCCTGGCTGCGAAGGGACGGAAGGCACCGCCGGTACCGTCGGCACCGTGGGCTGTGGCTGCGCAGGCTGCTGCGGCTGCGGTTTGGCCTCTTCTACCGGCGCGGGCTGCTCACGCAGCCCCGCACAGCCTGCGAGGAATATCGCCAGTGCTGTGATTAACGCATAGCGACACATTTTCATCATTATAATTACCCCTTACAGATAAAGATAAAGGCGGGCCTTATGCGCCCCCAGGATATTGGCGCTGCCATACAACGTCACCGAGGAGCGAGCCGGGACCACGATGGTGCGCGGCGCCTCCAGGGGGTGCATCTCCAGCCCTCGGGCGTCATACCAGAAAAAACGATAATGCACGGTGACCGGCTGTTGGCGCTCGTTATACAGCGTAGAGGAGGCGGTAGCCTGTATCTCCGTCGCCACGACGACAGGCTCGCTGGCGCTGATCCCGGCGGCCAGCACGCTCGACTCCATCACCAGCGCCTGCTGGTCAGAAACCGGGATCTCCGGGTGTGAACTACATCCGGCCAGCAGCCCCGCCGCCAGACACGCGCCCAAAAGGGTCCTTAGCATGGCGTTAGCCTTTGTGCGCCAGCATCGGACCCAGCGGACGACCGCCCAGCAGATGCATATGGATATGGTAAACTTCCTGGCCGCCGTGGCGGTTGCAGTTGACGATCAACCGGTAGCCATCGTCGGCGAGGCCTTCATCGCGGGCAATCTTCGCCGCGACGGTCATCATCCGGCCCAGGGCCAGCTCATGTTCGGTGGTGACGTCATTTACGGTAGGAATCAGAACGTTCGGGACAATCAGAATGTGGGTGGGCGCCTGCGGGGAGATGTCGCGAAAAGCGGTCACAAGCTCATCCTGATAAACCATATCCGACGGGATCTCCCGGCGAATGATTTTGCTGAAAATCGTTTCTTCTGCCATGACTGATTCCTTATTAGTTTTATCCCGTACGCTGGCCTGCTTCTGCAGATAAACGCGGACGCACAGGTTCAGGTAAGAGTATGAGCGACATCCTCCCTCTCTTTCAACCTGAAAGCTCTTTTTCTTATTCAACTATAGACTTAGCTGCTGAGGGAATAAGCATTTGGCGGACAGTTAGCAGGGTTATCGCCTCTGGAAGGCCGATCTTGTCACGTAAAAAAGGCAGCCAGTTGGCTGCCTTAGTCTCCCCGATACTACGTCTTAACTGTTACGGATGTACTCATCCATTTCAGTTTTCAGGTTATCGGACTTGGTACCGAAGATGGCCTGTACGCCAGAACCTGCCACTACCACGCCAGCGGCGCCCAGTTTTTTCAGGCCAGCCTGGTCAACTTTCGCTACATCCGCCACGCTAACACGCAGACGAGTAATACATGCGTCGAGGTTGGTGATGTTCTCTTTACCGCCGAAAGCGGCGATCAGAGCCGGAGCCATCTCGCTGGTTGCACCAGCTTTGCTCTCTTCGGTGGTATCTTCACGACCCGGTGTTTTCAGATCCAGGGCTTTAATCAGCACGCGGAAAATGACGTAGTACACGATCGCATAGCAGATACCGACGATCGGGAACAGCCACAGCTTGCTGCTGTTACCGGACAGCACGATAAAGTCGATCAGGCCGTGAGAGAATGAAGTACCGTCACGCATACCCAGCAGGATACAGATCGGGAACGCCAGACCCGCCAGGATGGCATGGATAACGTACAGGATCGGCGCCACGAACATGAACGAGAACTCGATCGGCTCGGTGATACCGGTCAGGAACGAGGTCAGCGCGGCGGAGATCATGATACCGCCCACTTTGGCGCGGTTTTCCGGTTTAGCAGAGTGCCAAATCGCGATAGCCGCTGCCGGCAGACCGTACATTTTGAACAGGAAGCCGCCAGACAGTTTGCCCGCGGTCGGGTCGCCTGCCATGTAGCGCGGGATATCGCCGTGGAATACCTGACCAGCCGCGTTGGTGTATTCGCCGATCTGCATCTGGAAAGGAACGTTCCAGATGTGGTGCAGACCAAACGGCACCAGGCAACGCTCGATGAAACCGTAGATACCAAACGCCACCACCGGGTTCTGATAAGCAGCCCACTGGGAGAAGGTCTGGATCGCGGAACCGATCGGCGGCCAAATGAAGGAGAGGATCACGCCGGTGAAGATAGCGGCCAGACCAGAGATAATCGGTACAAAGCGCTTGCCCGCAAAGAAGCCGAGATATTCTGGCAGCTTAATGCGATAGAAGCGGTTAAACATGTACGCGGCGATAGCACCGGAGATAATACCGCCAAGCACGCCGGTATCAGCCAGGTGTTTTGCCGCAATCTCGTCAGCAGGTAAATGCAGCACCAGCGGCGCAACCACCGCCATGGTTTTCACCATGATGCCGTAAGCTACCACTGCAGCCAGTGCGGATACACCGTCGTTATTGGTGAAGCCGAGGGCCACACCGATAGCGAAGATCAGCGGCATGTTGGCGAAAACTGAACCGCCTGCTTCTGCCATAACGTGGGAGACCACGGCTGGCAGCCAGCTGAAGTTTGCGGAACCGACGCCCAGCAGGATACCTGCGATAGGCAGTACGGATACCGGCAGCATCAGCGATTTACCGACCTTCTGCAGGTTAGCAAATGCATTCTTAAACATAATTGAGAGTGCTCCTGAGTATTTGGTACTTTTTTACGTTTTCACGCATTGGCCCGGGGGGAGAACCGCGCCGTGGACAGGACATCTAAGCGCCCTTTATTTATTACACAGAGTAAAATAATTAACGGGATGATTGTTTGACGGCTATCACGTTTCAATCAGCCTTCCGGTAAAAATTTACATCAGCTTACATAAGTTGTATCCAGATGTTGCCAAAAAACCTTCACCGCCACTTTTGTGGCGGTGAACTTTACTCGCTTTGGCTATTAATTACGAGCCTTAAAATAATAAGCAGATCAAGCAGGTTGCAAGCGGGCGGGGTCAATGTGGAACAGCGTGGCAAAATTGTCGGTGGTCTGCTGAGCCAGTTGCTCCAGCGACACACCCTTCAGTACCGCCATGTATTCAGCAACGTCACGCACCAGCGCCGGCTGGTTCTCTTTGCCGCGATGGGGTACCGGCGCCAGGTATGGCGAATCGGTCTCCACCAGCAGACGATCCAGCGGAACATAGCGCGCCGCATCGCGCAGCTGCTCGGCGTTACGGAAAGTGACGATACCGGAAAACGAGATATAGAACCCCATGTCGAGCAGCTTACCCGCCGTCTCCCTGTCCTCAGTGAAACAGTGTAGTACGCCTCCGCAATCCGTCACCTTTTCTTCGCGTAAAATGGCCAGGGTATCGGCGCGAGCGTCACGGGTATGCACGATCACGGGCTTGTTCAGCTCCCGGCCGATGCGGATATGGTCACGGAACGAAGTTTGCTGCTGGACTTTGGTTTCCGGGGTATAAAAATAGTCCAGTCCGGTCTCTCCCATCGCGACGACGCCCTCTTCCGCCGCCAGCGTGCGCAGCGTCTCCACCTCGTAGGGCTCATCCTGGTTTAACGGGTGCACGCCGCAGGAGAAGACGACGTTGTCACGCCTTCCTACCAGCTCGCGCATACTGCGGTAGCCAGGCAGCGTCGTGGCGACCGCCAGGCAAAATTTCACATCGCGTGCGGCCGCTTTTGCCAGTACGTCATCGACGTTTTTGTGCAGGGTTTGATAATCCAGACCATCAAGATGGCAGTGGGAGTCGACTAAAAACATAATGTCTCACTCAGAGGTGGGAGACGGGTAAAACCGTCCCGGGTTGCAGGTAATGTTCCCAGCGCAGCAGGCGCTCGGTAAGCAGCAGTTCGCGGTTGACGCCGACGACGTTCAGCAATTGCTCGCGGCAGGTACAGACGTCATGGGCAATCGCCTGCAGCCGAGAGGCGGGCAGACTGTGCGCCAGCTGCTCCAGCAGCGGCCAGACATCCGGGTTGCTCACCAGGGCAATTCCCTGCTGTCGTTTTTGCGCATCGACCAGCAGCGATGCCAGCCAGTGCAGGCGAACCGCCGCCTGTTCATGATTGAGTATCGGCAGCAGCGCCAGCCAGTCACCGCTCGCCAAAGTGGTCGCCAGCGCCTGACACAGCTGCTGTCGCGCCGTCCACTGCGGCTCTTTAAGCAGTTCGAGCGCGGCGGCCGGCGCGCTGGCGCACAGACGTAACGCGGTCAGCAGCGCCTCCTGCGGCAGGTTCACCTCACGCTCCAGCCAGGCCAGGGCATAAGATTCCGTCGGCGGCGACAGGTGGTGCAGGCGGCAGCGACTGCGCAGGGTGGTCAGCAGACGCGCCGGCTCCTCGCAGGCGAGGAAGAACCAGGTATTTTCCGGCGGCTCCTCCAGCGTTTTCAGCAACGCGTTGGCGGCAGCATCGGTCAGCAAGGCGGCATCGCTAATCCATACCACCTTCGCCCCACCGAGGCGCGCGCGCTCATAGAGCTTGTCGTTGACATCGCGCACCGCGTCAATACCCAGCGCGCTCTTGCCTTTCTCAGGGCTCAGCGGATAGTAATCGGGGTGCGTACCGGCCTGCATCAGCTGGCAGCTGTGGCAGTGACCGCAGCTTTTATGCCCTGCAGGCTGGCGGCACATCAGGAAGCGGCACAGCGCATAAATCAACGCCTCGCCGCCCATCCCGCTCATAGACTGTAACAGTAAGGCGTGGTGGCCACGTCCGGCCTGATAGCTACCGACCAGTTGCTCGAACGAGGGGCGCAGCCACGGATACCATTTCATGCCGGTTGCTCCGCCATCCACTGGGCGATCGTGGCGCGAATATCGCGTGCGACGGCATCCAGCGGCTGCGTCGCGTCCACTGTGCGGATAGAAGGATCTGCCGCAGCCAGCTCAAGGTAGCGCGCGCGGGTACGATTGAAGAAGTTCATCGACTCCTGCTCAATGCGATCCAGTTCGCCGCGGGCGCGGGCGCGCTGCAGCCCCACTTCCGGCGTAACGTCGAGGTACAGCGTCAAATCGGGACGAAAATCGCCGAGAACGGCGTCGCGCAGCGTCGCCAGCATCATGCGGTCAATGCCCCTGCCGCCGCCCTGATAGGCCTGGGTGGAGAGATCGTGACGATCGCCGATCACCCACTGGCCGCGAGCCAGAGCAGGCTTAATCACCGTCTCCACCAGCTGGACGCGCGCCGCGTAAAACATCAGCACTTCCGCTTTATCGTTAATCACTTCATCGCCCGTGGACTGGATATCCAGCACCAGGCTACGCAGTTTTTCAGCAAGGATTGTGCCCCCCGGCTCACGGGTAAACACCATATCGTGAATACCTGCCGACTGCAGCGTCTCCACCACCAGTTGACGTGCGGTGGTCTTCCCGGCGCCCTCCAGCCCCTCGATGACGATATAGTTACTGCGCATTTTTTTCCTTAAGTACTTTCAGATAGTCCTGCACCGCGCGGTTATGGCTGACCAGGTTTGTGGTAAACGTATGGCCCCCTTTCCCGTCGGCGACAAAATAGAGGTATGGTGTTTTCGCCGGATGGGCGGCCGCCTTCAGCGACGCTTCGCCCGGCACCGCGATAGGGCCTGGCGGCAGGCCGCTGATGGTATAGGTATTGTACGCGGTCGGCGTCTCCAGATCCTTACGCGTTAACTTTCCATTATACCCTTCGCCCATCCCGTAGATCACCGTTGGGTCGGTCTGTAAGCGCATGCCGATGCGCAGGCGGTTGATAAATACCGACGCGACGCGATCGCGCTCTTCCGCCACCGCGGTCTCTTTCTCAATAATCGAGGCCATGGTCAACAGCTGATTCTGATCGGCATAGGGCAGATTATCCATCCGTCCTTCCCAAATCTTCGCCACTTCAGTGACCATTTTCTGATGCGCGCGCTTGAGGATGGCGATGTCGCTAGTATTGGCGGTGTACATCCAGGTGTCCGGCCAGAACCAGCCTTCCACCCAGTCGGCATGGTCAAGACCTAACGCCTTAGCCACCGTCGCGTAGCTATCGTCTTCAAGCGTGTGCTTCACGTAGGGAGCATCGCGCAGCTGACGAAGGTAGTCGCTGACGCGCATGCCTTCGACAAAGCGCAGCGGAAACTGCGCCTCTTTGCCGCTGGCCAGCAGCTGCAGCATCTCGCGCACCGTCATTTGCGGCGTGAGGCGATAGGTCCCGGCCTTGAAGTGAGACAGCTCAGGCTCCATCCGCAGCAGCCACTGGAACACGCGCGGGCGATTGATCACCTTCTCGCGATAGAGATCCTGCCCCAGCGCCAGCCGGCCGGTGCCGGCTTCGAGGGTAAAGATGGTCTCTTCTTTAATCAGCAGCTTGCTGTCCGCCAGCTGGCGTACCTTCCACATTCCTGCCGCCGCGGCGATGCCCAACAGCACCACCAGCAACAGGATAAAACGTAACATTTTCTTCATACTAACCAGACAGCTCACACAAAGGGGCTAAAAAATGGTAAAGCTCGCGCGAGGACCAGACGGTCTCCTCCCAGCGACGAACCGGCACCAGCGGCATCAGCGCATTGCAGATCAGCACTTCATCGGCCTCCCGCAACGCCTCGGGACGCGCTGTCACTTCGACAACGCGAAACGTCGATGGTGCCAGCTGCGCGATACAGCGCTGCCGCATTATGCCGTTGACCCCGGCATAATCGAGTCGCGGAGTAAATACATCCCGTCCCTGACGCCAGAATAAATTCGCGGCACAGCATTCCGTAAGCCACCCGTCACTGTCAAGGACCAGCGCCTCATCGGCGTCCGTCTGTTCAAGATGAGAGCGAATCAGCACCTGCTCCAGACGATTAAGATGCTTCAGGCCAGCCAGCCAGGGGTTGCGCCCCAGGGTCACCGGGCTCCGGGTCAGGGTAATGCCCTCCTCCCGCCAGCGCGCGTAGTGCGCCGGAAGCGGAGAGTCGCTCAGAATACGGGTGGGCGACGCACAGCCCGCCGTGCTGTATCCCCTTCCCCCAACGCCGCGGGTAAGGGTCACCTTAAGCACGCCCTGCGCGTGCGGTCGAGCCAGACGCTGCATCTCGTCGCTTAGCGTCAGCCAGTCGTCAAACGGGATGCGTAATTTTTCGCAGGTTGTCTGCAAACGCTGCAGATGGGCGTCCAGTAACGCAACCTGTCCATGCTGTATACGGGCAGTGGTAAAACAACCGTCGCCAAACTGGACGGCGCGATCGTTCGCCGCCAGCGTGTCCTGTTCAACGCCATTTATCAAGAACATAAAGGACTCCTTTTCACTGGTCGGTGAGTGTCTCAGGACACGGAGCAGAGGACAAGTGGAGAAAGCCGAATAAAAAAGGCCCGACAATCGGGCCTTTTGTTAAAGCAGTACCGGGGCAAGCCCTGTCACACTTTTTTGAAGATCAGCGAACCGTTAGTGCCGCCAAAGCCGAAGGAGTTGCACAGGGTGTACTCCATACCGGAAACCTGACGCGCTTCGTGCGGAACGAAGTCGAGGTCGCAGCCCTCATCCGGGTTGTCGAGGTTGATCGTCGGCGGAACCGCCTGATCGCGCAGCGCCAGGATAGAGTAAATCGACTCTACCGCCCCTGCCGCGCCCAGCAGATGCCCGGTCATGGATTTGGTGGAGCTCACCAGTACGCGGCTCGCCGCATCGCCGAAGACAGACTTAACCGCCTGCGCTTCCGCTTTATCGCCAGCCGGCGTCGAGGTGCCGTGGGCGTTGACGTAGCCGATCTGGCCCGGTTCGATGCCCGCATCGCGAATGGCATTCACCATCGCCAGCGCGGCGCCCGCGCCATCTTCCGGCGGTGATGTCATATGGTAAGCATCGCTGCTCATGCCGAAGCCGACGATCTCGGCGTAGATTTTCGCGCCGCGTTTTTTTGCGTGCTCGTACTCTTCCAGCACCACCATGCCCGCGCCGTCGCCCAGCACGAAGCCGTCGCGATCTTTATCCCACGGACGGCTTGCCGCCTGCGGGTTGTCATTGCGCGTGGAGAGCGCCCGCGCTGCGCCAAAGCCGCCCACGCCAAGCGGGGTACTGGCTTTTTCCGCACCGCCTGCCACCATCGCATCGGCATCGCCATAGGCGATGATGCGCGCAGCCTGACCGATGTTGTGCACGCCTGAAGTACAGGCGGTCGCGATGGAGATACTTGGTCCACGCAGACCAAACATGATGGTCAGATGGCCGGCCACCATGTTAACAATTGTGGAGGGAACGAAGAATGGGCTGATCTTACGCGGTCCGCCGTTGACCAGCGAACTGTGGTTTTCTTCGATCAAGCCGAGACCGCCAATACCAGAGCCGATTGCGGCACCAATACGGGTAGCATTCTCTTCCGTCACTTCAAGGCCAGAATCCTGCATGGCCTGAACGCCAGCGACAATTCCATATTGAATGAAGGCATCCATCTTGCGCTGCTCTTTGCGCGAGATGATGTCATCACAGTTAAAATCCTTTACTAAGCCAGCAAATTTCGTTGCATAGGCGCTAGTATCGAAATGGTCGATCAGGCTGATGCCACTCTGACCGGCAAGGAGAGCTTTCCAGGTAGACTCTACGGTATTGCCGACAGGAGACAACATGCCCAGTCCGGTCACAACTACACGACGCTTAGACACGTTTGTCCTCCAGGGAGGGAAAATAGATTCTTGTGGGACAAATAAAGATAAAACTCAGGCGGTCGAATGACCGCCTGGAGATGTTCACTTACGCCTGGTGGCCGTTGATGTAATCAATGGCAGCCTGAACGGTGGTGATTTTCTCAGCTTCTTCGTCCGGAATCTCAGTATCAAACTCTTCTTCCAGAGCCATTACCAGCTCAACGGTGTCAAGAGAATCAGCGCCCAGGTCTTCAACGAAGGAAGCATTGTTGGTAACTTCTTCCTGCTTAACGCCCAGCTGCTCGCCGATAATTTTCTTAACGCGTTCTTCGATAGTGCTCATACTCTTAAATTTCCTATCAAAACTCGCTTTCGCGATGGTTTTCGTAGTGTATAAAATGTTGAAAAATTTGCAACTAAATCCCGGCAGGTCTTACCACGATTTTGCGCTATTTTGAGGCCGTTTGCCCTAAGAACGCAAATCTTTTCGCACAAAACCGCACAGAGAACCGTGCGAAGTGCGCGGTTCCTGAACGTTTTGCACAAATCTCGGTCAGACCATGTACATTCCGCCGTTGACGTGCAGGGTTTCACCAGTGATGTAACTTGCTTCGTCAGAGGCTAAAAATGCAACCGCGCTGGCGATTTCATTTGGGGTGCCAAGGCGCCCCGCAGGAACTGCCGCCAGCGTACCCGCACGCTGCTCATCGGTCAGCGCACGCGTCATGTCCGTTTCAATAAAGCCCGGAGCAACAACGTTTACAGTAATACCGCGGGACGCAACTTCACGCGCCAGTGATTTACTGAAGCCGATCAGACCCGCTTTCGCCGCAGCGTAGTTGGCCTGACCCGCATTTCCCATGGTACCAACCACAGAACCGATAGTGATAATACGTCCATGACGCTTTTTCATCATAGCGCGCATTACCGCTTTTGACAGACGGAAAACCGATGACAGGTTGGTTTCGATGATATCGTTCCACTCGTCATCTTTCATGCGCATTAACAGGTTGTCGCGAGTGATACCGGCATTATTCACCAGGATATCCACTTCGCCAAACTCTGCGCGCACATTTTCCAGAACAGATTCAATAGATGCCGGGTCGGTCACATTCAACATCAGACCTTTACCGTTGGCGCCTAAATAGTCGCTGATCGCCTGCGCGCCGCTTTCGCTGGTCGCAGTACCGATAACTTTCGCGCCGCGGGCGACGAGCGTTTCAGCGATGGCGCGGCCAATACCGCGGCTTGCACCGGTAACCAGCGCGATTTTTCCTTCAAAACTCATGGTTTTCCTCTTTTATTGCTCAAGCGCCGCAGACATCGCCGCCGGCTCGTTAAGCGCGGAAGCGGTCAGGGTGTCAACAATACGTTTGGTCAGGCCGGTGAGGACTTTACCCGGGCCAACCTCATACAGATGCGTTACGCCCTGAGCAGCCATAAACTCAACAGTTTTAGTCCACTGAACCGGACTATACAGCTGGCGTACCAGCGCGTCGCGAATGGCGTCCGGCGCGGTTTCGCACTTCACGTCGACGTTATTTACCACCGGGATCGTCGGCGCGTTGAAAGTGATTTTCTGCAGCTCAAGCGCCAGTTTCTCCGCAGCTGGCTTCATCAGCGCACAGTGAGACGGCACGCTCACCGGCAACGGCAGCGCCCGTTTAGCGCCCGCGGCCTTACAGGCGGCGCCTGCGCGTTCAACGGCCTCTTTGTGGCCGGCGATAACCACCTGGCCCGGGGAATTGTAGTTCACCGGGGAGACGACCTGCCCTTCGGCCGATTCTTCACAGGCTTTGGCAATAGCCGCGTCGTCCAGACCGATAATCGCTGACATGGCGCCAGTACCTTCCGGTACAGCTTCCTGCATGAATTTGCCGCGCAGTTCAACCAGGCGAACGGCATCAGCGAAAGCGATAACGCCCGCGCAAACCAGCGCGGAGTATTCGCCGAGGCTGTGGCCAGCCAGCAGCGCCGGCGCTTTGCCGCCCTGCTGCTGCCAGACGCGGTACAGCGCCACGGAGGCGGTCAGCAGCGCTGGCTGGGTCTGCCAGGTCTTATTCAGTTCTTCTGCCGGGCCCTGTTGCGTCAGCGCCCACAGATCGTAACCCAACGCTGCGGAAGCTTCACCGAAGGTCTCTTCAATGACCGGCCAGGTCGCCGCCATATCGGCCAGCATGCCTACGGCCTGCGAGCCCTGTCCCGGGAACACAAAAGCAAATTGCGTCATGTTTAAATCCTTATACTAAAAACGAACCAGCGCGGAACCCCAGGTGAAACCGCCACCAAAGGCTTCCAGCAAAATCAGCTGCCCACGTTGAATGCGGCCATCGCGGACGGCCTCATCCAGCGCGCAAGGGACTGACGCCGCGGAGGTGTTGCCATGGCGGTCGAGGGTCACTACGACGTTATCCATCGACATGCCCAGTTTCTTCGCCGTCGCGCTGATGATCCGCAGGTTTGCCTGATGCGGCACCAGCCAGTCCAGCGCAGAACGTTCAAGATTATTCGCGGCCAGCGTCTCATCAACGATGTGCGCTAACTCAGTGACCGCCACTTTGAAGACTTCATTGCCGGCCATCGTCAGATAGATCGGATTTTCCGGATCGACGCGATCGGCGTTCGGCAGGGTCAGCAGTTCGCCATAGCTACCGTCAGCATGCAGATGCGTCGAGATAATGCCAGGCTCTTCGGAGGCGCCCAGCACCACCGCCCCGGCGCCATCGCCGAAAATAATAATCGTCCCGCGATCGGCCGGATCGCAGGTGCGCGCCAGCACATCGGCGCCGACGACCAGCGCATAGTCCACCGCGCCGTTCTTGACATACTGATCGGCGACACTCAGCGCATAGGTGAAACCGGCGCAGGCGGCCGCGACGTCAAACGCCGGGCAGCCCTTGACGCCCAGCATAGACTGAATCTGGCATGCCGAACTCGGAAACGCGTGCGTGCCGGAGGTGGTCGCAACGATGATCAGACCAATTTGCTCCGCGGACACGCCCGCCATCGCCAGCGCCTGCTTTGCGGCTTCAAAGCCCATCGTAGCAACTGTTTCATGCGCTGCGGCAATACGACGCTCACGGATACCTGTGCGGGTGACAATCCACTCGTCAGAGGTCTCTACCATTTTTTCCAGGTCGGCGTTTGTACGCACTTGCTCGGGCAGATAGCTGCCGGTACCAATAATCTTCGTATACATGTACGCTCAGTCACTCTTGGGTAATATACCCGCCTCGTTCAACCGCCGCGGCGTCAGTGGTGTCCATTCGTCCCGCTTTGCTGTCGGGCGTTCACGTCACTGTCGCTTTCCGGCAGCTCGAAACCAGCTGGGTATAAAGATTCCAGGCGCGCGGCGATCCGTTGAGGAATTTGCCGCTGCACCGCCTGCACTGCCTGCTCTATCGCGACGCTAAAGGCGCGTTGATTGGCAGCACCATGACTCTTGATCACGGAACCGCGCAATCCTAACAGACAGGCGCCATTATACTGGTCGGGGTTGAGGTGACTGAATCGCCTCGCCAGGCTTTTTTGTAACCAACGTTTTAGTAACAGCAGCCACCACGACCGTTTTTTGCCCTCTCCCTGAGATTTCAGCAGTGAAAGGAACATTCTGACAACACCTTCCATGGTTTTTAATGTGACGTTGCCCGTGAATCCATCACAAACCAGCACATCGGTTTTTCCGGTCAACAGTTCATTGGCTTCAAGATAGCCGATGTAGTTGAGGGAAGGCAGCGTTCTGAGCACTGCGGCAGCATCGCGGATGCTGCTGAGGCCTTTCATCTCTTCTTCGCCGATGTTCAGCAAGGCGACGCGAGGATTGGCAATGCCGACCACCTCTTCCGCCAGCACTGACCCCATCACCGCGAACTGCACCAGCATCGTGCTGTCGCAATCGACGTTGGCGCCGAGATCCAGCACCACGGTTTTGCCCTTCTGCTGGTGCGGCAGCACCGTCACCAGCGCCGGCCGCTCAATACCTTCAATCGGTTTGAGCAGCAGTTTCGCCAGGCCCATCAGCGCGCCGGTGTTGCCGGCGCTGACGCAGGCTTCCGCCCGCCCTTCTTTCACAAGCTCCAGCGCCACGCGCATTGAGCTTCCGCGACTGCTGCGGATAGCCTGTGCGGGTCGCGCATCACTGGCAATAACTGACTGCGCAGGAATAATCTGCAGACGCGAACGTTGTTCGAAGTCAGCTTTGGCGAGTAATGGCGTGATGGCGTCGGGATCGCCGACTAAAAGAAGTGTGAGTTGCGAATTAGAGTTCAGTGCCTGCAGTGCTGCAGGCACTGTCACGGATGGGCCGAAATCGCCCCCCATGACATCTAACGCCAGGGTTAGACGTGTCAAGGTATCGTCGCTGCCCGGTTCGGTGATTCCCCAGTTGCCCGGGGAGTCCTCACTAAGCTTCATCACGCTGGCACCCGCGAATTTTCACGCTGCAGACGCAACAATCCGGGCATTGACGCCTCTGGTTATCGGGTTAACCGAGTGCCCAGGTACGTACAAACCCGCCATGGCCTGCAACGGGAAATCCTGCGAGTATCGCGTGATTACTTAGCGATAACCTTGCGACCGCGGTAGAAACCGTCGGCAGTGATGTGGTGACGCAGGTGTTTCTCACCAGAAGTTTTGTCTACAGACAGGCTGGTGACTGCGGTCAGCGCGTCATGGGAACGACGCATGCCACGTTTGGAACGGGTTGGTTTATTCTGTTGTACGGCCATGGACCTTACTCCTCAATTACTTACGCTTTAAGCTGGCTAATACGGCAAATGGGTTTGGTTTTTGTGCCTCTTCAGGCAGTTCGCCAAAGACCATGTCCGCGTCGGACACTTCACAGTGTTCAGAATCATGCACCGGAACTACGGGCAGGGAGAGGATAATTTCATCCTCGACCATTGCCTGCAGGTCGATTTCACCGAATTCGTTAACCTCAATCGGCTCATACGCTTCCGGTAGTGCTTCGGCCTGTTCGTCATTTCTGACGGGGCTAAAACAATACGTGGTGTGGACGTGATGGGAGAACGGTTTCCCGCAACGCTGGCATTCGAGGGTTACCGTCACCTTCGCATCGCCTGTAATAACGGCGAGACGCTGGTTATCGATAGCGAACGACATGCTGCATTCCACATCGCTGTCCACGCTGACTACAGAATCGGCTACACGTTCAACCTGATCGCGGGCATAGATGCCTTCGTAATCAAGGCGTTTTTGAGCCGTGCGTACCGGATCAAGAGTCAGGGGTAATTTTACCTTTTGCATAGGGCGCGCATATTAACTTTGTAATGTCATAGAGTCAAAGAAAAAGGCAGCCTCAGGTTGCCTTTTGCCATTTATTCGCACACATTGCGGCGCATAGTTTAAGATGATGCTCTGCGAAGCGCTATATGTGGATGAAAAAATATGTCTCAACTTATCCTGGCGTCAACCTCTCCCTGGCGGCGCATGCTGCTGGAAAAACTGGGGTTACCATTTGAATGTGCGGCACCTGACGTCGACGAAACGCCCCGCCCTGAAGAATCCGCGCGTCAGCTTGTTACCCGGCTGGCGCAGGCCAAAGCGCAGAGCCTGGCTTCGCGCTACCCCAATCACCTTATTATAGGCTCCGATCAGGTTTGCGTATTGGACGGTGAGATCACCGGCAAACCGCACACCGAGGAAAATGCCCGCAGGCAGTTGAGAAAGGCGAGCGGGTCGATCATTACCTTTTATACTGGCCTCGCGCTGTACAACTCCGCCAGCGGTCATCTGCAAACCGAATGCGAGCCCTTTGACGTCCACTTCCGGCATCTCAGCGATAAAGAGATCGAAGGCTATGTGCGTAAAGAGAACCCGCTGCAGTGCGCCGGGAGTTTTAAGAGCGAGGGGTTAGGTATTACGCTGTTCGAACGGCTGGAAGGCCGCGATCCGAATACGCTGGTCGGTTTACCCTTGATCGCGCTCTGTCAGATGCTGCGCCGCGAAAATTACAACCCGCTGTTAGGCTGAGGTAAAAAAAACGGCGGAACTGATTCCGCCGTTGCACTTATTTGCTCTTCCGTAGCACCTGTAGACAGTGCTTCAGCTGGTTATCCAGCGGCGCCTCAACGCGCATCACCTCCCCGCTCCCCGGGTGGGTAAACTTCAGCGCAGCAGCGTGGAGGAACAGGCGGTTTAAACCGGTACCAGAGAGTTGCTTGTCAAATTCGCGGTCGCCATAGCGGTCGTCAAAGGCGATAGGATGGCCGGCATACTGGGTATGAACGCGAATCTGATGCGTGCGTCCGGTGACCGGACTGCAGCGCACCAGAGTGGCGAATTCATAACGCTCTTCCACTTTGAAGCGCGTCTCTGACGGCTTGCCTTCCTGACTCACGCGGACGATTCTCTCGCCGCTCTGCAGAATGTTCTTCAACAGCGGGGCCTGCACCACTTTTGTATGCGACTGCCACTGGCCGCGCACCAGCGCCAGATAGTCTTTCTGCATGCCTTTATCACGCAGCTGCTCGTGCAGCGAACGCAGCGCCGAGCGCTTTTTCGCCACCAGCAGCACGCCAGAGGTATCGCGGTCGAGCCGATGCACCAGCTCAAGGAAGCGCGCCTCCGGGCGCAGGGCGCGCAGCCCTTCAATCACGCCGAAGCTCAGGCCGCTGCCGCCATGTACCGCGGTACCGGAAGGCTTATTGAGGACCAGAATATGATCGTCTTCATAGAGGATCACCTCAGAGAGCGCCGCCACTTTCTGCAGATGCGGCGATACCGCCTCTTCTTCACGTTCCGCCACACGCACCGGCGGGATACGGACTTCATCGCCCGCTTCCAGCTTATACTCCGGCTTCACGCGTTTTTTATTCACCCGCACCTCGCCTTTACGCAGGATGCGATAAATCATGCTCTTCGGTACGCCTTTCAATTGGGTACGCAAAAAGTTGTCGATACGTTGCCCCGCTTCATCAGCAGCAATGGCAACCATTTTTACGGTTGGGGTCTCAGTTTTCATGGTGCGCGATTCTAAATAGCCGGACGCATTAGCGCCACTCATTTTTATATGCTTATATTTATCATTATCCTGTTTTCACGGTTTGCCTGACCGCCATATTGTTTGTTATTAGAACAATCTGTATGGGCAGGTGATAAAACTGTGAGTAACCGGGTGATAAAAGGTGAAAGTCAACTTGCTATAACAAGGTTAGCAATGGAATAATGAGACCGTTTTCCGTATTGCATCTTGTTAGAACAAGACATTAGCGGAATGACCAGTTTTGTCTGACCGATCGCCCACGCAGCAATGGCGTAAGACGTTGTGATCTTTCAGACAGTTAGCGGGCTGCGGGTTGCAGTCCTTACCGGTACAGGCTCTATGGATTTCAAGTCGCAGGAAGGCGTCAACTCCGGGACTCCCGGGAGCTCATCTGGATCCGCTGATCGAGGTGAGCAGGTTAAGCCATCATGCCTGCAACGCGAAAGACGACGAGTATAAATGGAATATTCTCTGGTGATACATCCCAGGCTGTTCCCCTGAATAATTGCGCTGTGTTTCCGTTTGAAACACAGGCGACCGACACTCTGCGCCTCTTAAGCGCGCGACAACCGTGAGGTTGGCGACGTGAACCAGACACGAGGCCATCGGTTTCCCCCGGAAAGGCATTACTCTGCCCGCAGCTTAGTCGTCAATGTAAGAATAATGAGTAAGTTACGATGAAAAGAATGTTAATCAACGCAACTCAGCAGGAAGAGTTGCGCGTCGCCCTTGTTGATGGGCAGCGCCTGTACGACCTGGATATCGAAAGCCCCGGGCACGAACAGAAAAAAGCGAACATCTACAAAGGCAAAATCACCCGCATTGAACCCAGCCTTGAAGCCGCGTTTGTTGATTACGGCGCCGAGCGTCATGGTTTCCTCCCCCTCAAAGAAATCGCCCGCGAATATTTTCCCGCCAACTACAATGCGCACGGCCGTCCTAATATCAAAGACGTACTGCGTGAAGGTCAGGAAGTTATCGTGCAGATTGATAAAGAAGAACGCGGCAACAAAGGCGCTGCGCTCACCACCTTTATCAGCCTGGCGGGCAGCTATCTGGTATTGATGCCGAACAACCCGCGCGCGGGGGGAATTTCACGCCGTATCGAGGGCGATGACCGTACCGAACTGAAAGAAGCGCTGGCGAGCCTGGAGCTTCCGGACGGCATGGGCCTTATCGTTCGCACCGCTGGCGTCGGCAAATCTGCCGAAGCCCTGCAGTGGGACCTGAGCTTCCGTCTGAAACACTGGGAAGCGATTCAGAAAGCCGCGGAAAGCCGTCCGGCGCCGTTCCTTATCCACCAGGAAAGCAACGTCATTGTCCGCGCCTTCCGTGACTATCTGCGCCAGGATATCGGCGAAATCCTGATCGATAATCCGAAAGTGCTCGAGCTGGCGCGCCAGCATATCGCCGCGCTGGGTCGTCCTGATTTCAGCAGCAAAATCAAACTGTACACCGGTGAAATCCCGCTGTTCAGCCACTACCAGATCGAATCCCAGATTGAATCCGCCTTCCAGCGTGAAGTGCGTCTGCCGTCCGGTGGCTCTATCGTCATCGACAGCACTGAAGCGCTGACCGCGATCGATATCAACTCCGCCCGCGCCACCCGCGGCGGCGATATCGAAGAGACGGCGTTCAACACCAACCTCGAAGCGGCTGACGAGATTGCCCGCCAGCTGCGTCTGCGCGACCTCGGCGGCCTGATCGTTATCGACTTTATCGATATGACTCCGGTTCGCCACCAGCGCGCTGTGGAGAACCGTCTGCGCGAAGCCGTCCGTCAGGACCGGGCGCGCATTCAGATCAGCCATATCTCGCGCTTCGGCCTGCTGGAGATGTCCCGCCAGCGCCTGAGCCCGTCGCTGGGCGAATCCAGCCACCACGTCTGCCCGCGCTGCTCCGGCACCGGCACCGTGCGTGATAACGAATCGCTGTCGCTCTCTATTCTGCGTCTGATTGAAGAAGAAGCGCTGAAAGAGAACACCAAAGAAGTACACGCCATCGTTCCGGTACCGATCGCCTCCTATCTGCTGAACGAAAAACGTGCCGCGGTGAGCGCTATCGAATCCCGTCAGGGCGATGTGCGCGTTATTATCGTGCCAAACGACGAAATGCAGACGCCGCACTACTCCGTCCTGCGCGTGCGCAAAGGTGAAGAGACCTCAACGCTGAGCTACCTGCTGCCGAAGCTGCATGAAGAAGAGATGGCGCTGCCGGGCGACGATGAGCCGGCAGAACGGAAACGTCCGGAACAGCCGGCCCTGGCCGCTTTTGTCATGCCTGACGCGCCGCCGGCCCCGATGCTTGAAGAGCCTGTCGCCGCGCCTGTCGCCGCAGCGGCACCGGTCGCGGCCGCCGCACCGGCGCAGCCTGGCCTGCTCTCACGCTTCTTCAGCGCGCTGAAGAATATCTTCTCAGGCGCCGAAGAGGCCAAACCGGCTGAGGTTAAGGTCGAGAAGAAAGCGGAAGAAAAACCGGAGCGTCAGCAGGAGCGCCGTAAACCGCGCGCCAACAACCGCCGCGATCGCAACGACCGCCGTGAAAACCGCGACAATCGTGACAACCGCGATAACCGTGACAATCGTGACACTCGTGCGGACAATGCCGAGAGCCGTGAACCGCGCGAATCGCGTGAAGAGAACCGTCGCAACCGTCGTGAGAAGCCGTCGCAGAACGTGGAAGCCCGTGATGTTCGCCAGACCTCAGGCGACGACGCGGAGAAAGCGAAATCTCGTGACGAGCAGCAGCCGCGCCGCGAACGCACCCGCCGCCGCAATGACGACAAACGTCAGGCGCAGCAGGAAGCCAAAGCGCAGACTCGCGAAGAGCCGGTAGCGCAGGAGACGGAGCAGGAAGAGCGTGTGCAGACCCTGCCGCGTCGTAAACCGCGCCAGCTGGCACAGAAAGTACGCGTTGAGTCCGCTGTCGTTGAGCAGGTTGCCGAGATCGTGCCAGAAGCCGTAGTGGCGGAAGTTATCGCTCCGCGCAGCGAGCCGGTGAAAGGCGAGCTGCCAGCAGTAGTGGAGAGCGTGGCGGACCAGGACGAAAATGGCGAATCCCGTGAAGCGAACGGTATGCCGCGTCGCTCACGTCGTTCCCCGCGTCACCTGCGCGTCAGCGGTCAGCGTCGTCGTCGCTATCGTGACGAACGCTATCCGACCCAGTCGCCAATGCCGCTGACCGTAGCCTGCGCATCGCCGGAGATGGCTTCCGGTAAAGTCTGGATCCGCTACCCGGTGGTTCGTCCGCAGGATCAGCAGCCGGAAGAGGTTCAGGTTCAGAACGACAACCTCGTGGAAACCGTCGCGGCCCCGGTTGCCGTCGTTGAAACCGTTACCCCTGCGCCGGTCACCGTCGAGCCGGCTACCATGGAGCCGGTTACCGCTGAGCCTGTGGTCGTCGAGCCGGTCGTAGCCGCCGAGCCGGTGGTGGTTGATGCTGCGGAAGGTGTCGCGCCAGCAGCCGTCGAGCCAGCGCCGCAGGAGCTGGTCACCGAAGCGCCGGCTGTCGAAGCGCCTCAGGCTATCGCGCCAGCGACGCTCGACGCCGAGCCGGTGGTGGTAGAACCTGAAGTGGTGGAAACGGCGCCTGTCGTTGAAGCGCCAGTGGAAACCATCGCGCCGGCGGCGGAAACCGCAGTTGAAGCACCGGTTGTTGACGCACCGGTTGTCGAAGCCGCGCCTGTCGAGCCGGTCAAAGTCGAGCCTCCGGTGAGCAAGCCGGTAGTAGTGGCGGGTCATCGCCATGCCACCGCGCCAATGACCCGTGCGCCAGCGCCGGATTATGTCCCGGAAGCGCCGCGCCACAGCACCTGGGTGCGCCCGCCATTCGCTTTTGAAGGCAAAGGCGCCGCCGGCGGTCATAGCGCCACCCATAAAGCCACCGCTGAACCGACCCGCCCACAGCCCGTCGAGTAAGCGTGCTAAATAAAAAACCGGCCTCCTGGCCGGTTTTTTTATGCGCTTTGCGGAGGCTGCATGCCGGCGAGGTCCGGCATGATCTCCCGCATCAGGTCGAGGAATTTACGCAGCCGCGTCGGATAATAGCGCGCCCAGGGATAGACCAGGTGGACCGGCAGCGAGGCGGGACGCCACTGCGGGAACAGCTCTGTCAACCTTCCGGCAGCAAGATCCTCCGCCACGGCCCAGCTGGATACCATCGCCACCCCCAGCCCCGCCAGCGCAGTGTTACGCGCGACGTAAAGGCTGTCGGTGCTCAGACAGGGGGTGATCGCCGTGGAGACGAGCTGCCCGCTGACCTGATGTCGGAGCCGCACCTCATGCTGATAAAAGGTGTTAATGGCGATCCACGGCAGGCCGGATAACGCCTCCAGCGAGGTTAACGGTGGGTGCTTCGCCAGCAGTTCAGGGGAGGCCACCACGCAGCGCGGCACTTCTGCCAGCAGCACGGAGACCGTGGCCGGATCCACCTCCGCCCCCACGCGGATGGCGCAGTCGATATTATCGCTGAGAAAGTCGACAGTATTATCATTCAGCATCCACTCCACCGACAGTTGCGGGTGGCGCTGGAGAAAGGCGACCAGCGGCCCCAGCAGCTGCTGCTGGCCAAAAGCGTGCGGCGCCCTCACCCGCAGCACCCCCACCGGCCGATCGTCGGCAATACGCAGGTCATCTTCCAGCGCCAGCCAGGCATCCACCAGCTGGCGGGCGTGACGGTAGCAACGTTCGCCATCGTCAGTGAGCTTCATCGCATGGGTGGTACGCAGGATCAGCTTGACTCCCAGCAGCCCTTCAAGGGACTGCAGGCGGCGGCTGACGGTCGCCTGGGTGGTCTCCATCTGCCCCGCCGCGGCGGAGAGCGACCCTGCCTCTATAATACGAATATAGGTACGCATCAGCTCAATGCGATCTATACGCTCCTGTCTTTTCATTTTTCTTTTGCCTATACGTGCTACGTATAACCGTTTTACCACCAGCCCGGCTACCGCGCCAGCCGCATTCAGGGAAAAATAGCCCCATCGCATTCACGAGGTATTGATCATGACACCGACTTCCCTTTCCACCCGCGACGCAGGCTGGATTATCTTCATTCTCGCGCTCGGCGCCGGCTTTAGCGTCGCCTCTATCTACTACGCGCAGCCGCTGCTGCCGTTGATGGGCGCCAATCTCCACCTGACGGTAGAAGGTATGGGTCTGGTCCCTACTCTGACGCAGGCGGGTTATGCGCTCGGCATTCTGTTCCTGCTCCCGCTCGGCGACCGCCACGATCGCCGCCGGCTGATTTTGGTGAAAAGCGCGCTGCTGGCGCTCCTGCTGCTCCTGTGCAGCCTCACCGGCCAGCTCAGCTCACTGCTGGTGGTCAGTCTGCTGATCGGTATGGCGGCGACCATGGCGCAGGATATCGTCCCTGCGGCGGCGATCCTCGCCCCGGCGGGCAAGCAGGGCAAAATGGTGGGCACGGTGATGACCGGGCTGCTGCTGGGGATCCTGCTTTCCCGGACGGTCAGCGGCGTGGTGGGCGCAGTGTTCGGCTGGCGGGTGATGTATCAGGCGGCGGCGGTCAGCGTGGCGCTGATTGGCCTGGTGATGTGGCGGGTGCTGCCGCGCTTCGCCATTCACTCGACGCTGAGCTATCCGCAGCTGATGGCCTCAATGGCGCATCTGTGGCAGCGCTACCCGGCGCTACGCCGCGCTGCGCTGGCTCAGGGGGCGCTCTCTGTCGCCTTCAGCGCCTTCTGGTCGACGCTGGCGGTGATGCTCTCCGAACACTATCACATGGGCAGTGCGGTAGCGGGCGGCTTTGGTATCGCCGGGGCTGCCGGGGCGCTGGCCGCGCCGCTGGCCGGCGGACTGGCCGATAAATTTGGTGCCGGTAAAGTGACTCAAATGGGGGCGGCGCTGGTCACCGTCTCCTTCGCCCTGATGTTTATACTGCCGCTGCTGCCACTGCATGGCCAGCTGGCGCTGATTGCCCTGTCGGCGATTGGCTTCGACCTTGGCCTGCAGTCAAGCCTGGTGGCGCATCAGAACCTGGTGTATGGCCTCGAGCCGCAGGCCCGCGGCCGCCTTAACGCCCTGCTGTTTACCGTGGTCTTCATCGGGATGTCGCTGGGGTCGGTGCTGGGCAGCAAGCTGTACGTGCTGGCTGGCTGGAACGGGGTGGTTACCCTGGCGGTGGTCAGCGGGGCGATCGCCCTGGCAATCCGCCTGCTGGAGAATGCCCGTATCGTCGCTGCCGAACGCCGCGCATCATAAAAAAACCCGCTTCGCCTGAGGCGAAGCGGGTTCATCCATTCCCGCACAACCGCTTAGGCTGTACGTCGGGCAAACTCTTTCACGCGGAAGCCCAACAGCAGCAGTGTGGCGAAATAGGCCACCACCCCGGCGACAACCACCACCAGCAGGCGCATCAGACGGAACGGCATCGTCCCCAGCGACCACTCCGGCATGATATGCATGACGCCCAGCAGCGCCGCAGCCATAACCAGCACCGCAGCAATCAGACGCAGCAGGAAGGCCAGCCAGCCCGGTTGCGGGGTAAAGATCTTCTGTTTACGCAACTGCCAGTAAAGCAGCGCGGCGTTCAGGCAGGCCGCCAGGCCAATGGACAGCGACAGACCCGCATGCTTCAGCGGGCCGATAAACGCCAGGTTCATCACCTGGGTCATAATCAGGGTGACAATGGCAATCTTGACCGGGGTCTTGATGTCCTGGCGGGAATAGAAACCCGGCGCCAGCACTTTCACCACGATAAGCCCCATTAGTCCCACGGAATAGGCCACCAGCGCGCGCTGGGTCATTGCCGCATCAAAAGCGCTAAATTTGCCGTACTGGAACAGGGCCACGGTCAGCGGTTTGGCGAGGATCCCCAGCGCCACCGCGCTCGGCAGCGCCAGCAGGAAGCAGAGACGCAGCCCCCAGTCCATCAGCCGGCAATACTCGTCATGATTACCGCTGGCGAAGCTTTTTGACAGCGATGGCAGCAGGATAGTGCCGAGCGCCACTCCCAGGACACCGGACGGAAACTCCATCAGACGGTCGGCGTAGTACATCCAAGACACCGATCCCGACACGAGAAACGAAGCGAAGATAGTATTGATAATAAGGGAGATCTGGCTTACCGACACGCCAAGGATCGCCGGCCCCATCTGCTTTACGACCCGCATCGCGCCGGCATCTTTCAGATTGATGCGCGGCAGGACCAGCATGCCAATTTTCTTCAGGTGCGGCAGCTGGTAGGCCAGCTGTAGCACGCCGCCGACCGTGACCGCCCAGGCCAGGGCCAGCACCGGCGGATGAAAGTACGGTGCGGCAAACAGCGCAAAGCCAATCATGCTGACGTTGAGGAACGTCGGCGCAAAGGCCGGCACCGAGAAGCGGTTCCAGGTATTAAGGATCGCCCCCACCAGCGAGGCGAGGGAGATCAGCAAAATATAGGGGAAGGTAATGCGCAGCAATTGGGTAGTCAGCGCAAATTTATCGGCGGTATCAGCAAACCCGGGGGCGGTGATGGTGATCACCCACGGCGCCGCCAGCATCCCGATAACGGTGACGATCGCCAGGGCCAGGGTCAGCAATCCGGAGACATACGAGACAAACACCCGGGTGGCATCTTCGCCCTGCTTGCTTTTATATTCGGCAAGGATCGGTACAAACGCCTGAGAGAAGGCGCCTTCGGCAAAAATACGCCGCAGCAGATTAGGCAGTTTAAAGGCGACGAAAAAGGCGTCGGTCGCCATCCCGGCGCCAAAAATGCGCGCCACAATCGCATCGCGAGCAAAGCCCAGCACGCGCGAAAACATGGTCATCGAACTGACGGCCGCCAGTGATTTTAAAAGGTTCATTACGCTGTTATTCCAAACCCTGGAGTAAAACGCCCGCAAATGCGGGCGCTGGAAAGTGGCGATAGTCTACCGGGTTCAACATGAATTACTACTGTCAGTTGTTACAACGGATTATTCGCTGATGGCGTCGCGCCAAAGTTTGTCGACCACCCGCTGAGCCAGCAGCGCCTGTTCGCCTGCGGTTTCAGGAACCGTCTGATTTTGCACGCATTCGATAAAATGGCGCGCGCAGCCGACAAAGCCGCGCTGCTCAAGGGTGGTTTGCCAGCTGGCGACCGGGCGCTGGACCACGCCGTGACCGCACTCCTCCTGCCATTCGCGCATCTCGCTGACGGCATATAGCCCGCCATCCGTAACCGCCTGCACCCACTCGCGCTGGCTGCCTGCGCGGCGGTGCATGCTGGTGGTGACCTGCAGCCGGGGCGAACTGAACTGGTGTTCGGCATACAGCATCTCGCCCTGCGGAGTGATCTGTAGCGCGCCACCGCGCAGACGCGCCTGACCGTCGGCCAGCCATAGCGCGGTATCCACCACGTGCAGATAGTCATCAAGCAGGGTAAAGCGCAGATCGTTGCCCACGCTATCGCTGCGGTGCTTATCCATCCGCAGCGAGGCCGCCTCGCCCAGCCGCCCCTTTAGCTCCCGATAGAGCGGTGCGAAGCGGCGATTGAAACCGACCATCAGCGTCAGACGACGCCGCGCCGCCAGCTCGACCAGCGTCTCCGCCTCACTCAGCTTGTCCGCCAGCGGTTTATCCACGCAAACATGAACCCCGACATTCAGCAAATGATTCACCACTTCATAATGTGAAGCCGTCGACGTATGAACAAAGACCGCATCGCACTGCGCCGCCAGGGCATCCAGCGATTCAGCGTATGGCATCCGCCAGGTTTCGCAAACCCGCAGCGCCTTCTCTTTTCCCGGCGACCAGGCCGCCTGCAGCGTCCAGCTTTCCGCCGCCCCCAGAACCGGCAGCCACGCTTTCTGCGCAATACCGCCCAGGCCAACCACCCCAATGCGCAATCTTGTCCCCACGTTTAGTCCCCCAGATGGTGTAACAGCGAATCGAGGCGCGCTTTCAGCTCCGCCACCTCGCCTTCCAGCGCTTCAACCCTGGCACGCAGATCGTCTTCCTCTTCCAGGGGCGAGAGTGCTTCCACTGTCGTGATCAGTGTGTCCATGTCGTCGCAAAACAGATGCATATAGCGGCTTTCTCGTTTCCCCGGCTCCCGGGGCAGACGGGCGACAAAGGGACCATCTTCGCGGGTCGCCAGCCCTTCCAGCACGCTTTCCACTTCCGCCATATCGCTGAACTCATGCATCCGCTGCGCTCGAGTGCGTAATTCACCCGGCGTCTGGGCGCCCCGCAGCAGCAGCGTCGTCACCACCGCCACCTCGCCGGCGCTGAGCTTCAGATCGCCAAATTCGGAGTTGCAAAAGCGCTGCTCATACTTAGTGACCCGATTGCCGAAGCCACTGACCGTACGCAGATAATGGCGTTTCACCAGGGTATCCAGCAGAGCCTGGACTTCGCCTTCGCTCAGCGACATCACCGGCTCGCGGTTGGTTTTCTGATTGCAGGCGGTCACTACGGCGTTCACCGACAGCGGATACTGCTCAGGCGTGGTGACCTGCTTTTCCAGCAGACAGCCAATGACGCGCGCTTCGTGCGCGGTTAACTGATATTTCATCCTCTCTCCTTAACGTCCCGCTGACCAGTCCGGCGTCGTTAGCGCCGTCAATACATGGTCACGCCACTGCCCGTCAATCAGCAGGTAATCTTTGGCGTAACCCTCTTTTTCAAACCCCAACCGCGCCAGCAGCGCGCCGCTGCGCTGATTATGCGGCATATAGTTGGCCATAATGCGATGAATATGCTGCGTACGCTGCATATAGCGAATCGCCGACGTCAGCGCTTCAAACATCAGTCCCTGCCCCTGCCACTTCTCGCCAATAGAGTAGCCGAGATAACAGGCATGGAATGACCCGCGCACCACGTTGGAAAAATTCGCCACGCCGACGATCTCCTTTTCCTCCGGATCGAGTAGCGCGAAATAAAAAGCAGACCCCTGCTTATGAAACTCGGCGATCATCGACAGACGCGCCTGCCATCCGGAAGGATAGCAGTGGCTGTCGTCACGAACCGGCTCCCAGGGTTTTAAGAACGCCTTATTCTCGGCGTAATAATCGGCCAGACGCCAGGCGTCACGATCGTGAACCAGGCGCACCACCAGCCGGTCCGTCGTCAAACGCACCTTCGGCACGTTACTGCGATAGCCAAACATTTCCTTTTCAGTCCCCCTGACTTCATTCTTGCTGCCTTCACTATACCTGTCCTGCGCGACGGTGTGAAAACAGCAACATACCATTTTCTGCGCCATCTCCTCTTTTCGATGAATAGCCTCAATCGAACTTGCATTTTGATAAAAAAATATTGTCGCAAGGGCGCTGGGAAAAGCAGCAGATTGCCCGCAGAATATCCACGCTTATCTCTATTTTTCCCTGGAGGGGAAATGTCCCGCGTCTCGCAGGCAAGGAGCCTGGGTAAATATTTCCTGTTAGTCGATAACATGCTGGTCGTGCTGGGCTTTTTTGTCGTCTTCCCGCTGATTTCCATCCGCTTTGTCGATCAGATGGGCTGGGCGGCGCTGATGGTCGGCATCGCGCTCGGCCTGCGCCAGCTCGTGCAGCAGGGATTAGGTATCTTTGGCGGCGCCATCGCCGACCGCTTTGGCGCCAAACCGATGATCGTCACCGGTATGCTGATGCGCGCCGGCGGCTTCGCGGCGATGGCCGTCGCCCATGAGCCGTGGGTGCTGTGGTTCTCATGCATACTTTCCGGGCTCGGCGGCACGCTGTTCGACCCGCCGCGGGCGGCGCTGGTGGTTAAGCTGGTGCGCCCGCATCAGCGCGGCCGCTTTTTCTCCATCCTGATGATGCAGGATAGCGCCGGCGCGGTGATTGGCGCGCTGCTGGGCAGCTGGCTGCTGCAGTATGATTTCCGCCTGGTGTGCAGCGCCGGCGCCGCGCTGTTTATCGCCTGCGCGGCGTTTAACGCCTGGTATCTGCCGGCATGGAAGCTCTCGACGGTAAAAACGCCGATCCGCGAGGGGCTGGGCCGGGTGCTGCGGGACAAGCGCTTCGTCACCTATGTCCTGACGCTGACGGGCTATTACATGCTGGCGGTGCAGGTGATGCTGATGCTGCCGATCATGGTGAATGACATCGCCGGCTCGCCGGCCGCCGTAAAGTGGATGTACGCCATCGAAGCCACCATTTCGCTGACCCTGCTCTATCCCATTGCCCGCTGGAGCGAAAAACGTTTTCGCCTTGAGCACCGGCTGATGGCCGGTCTGCTGGTGATGACCCTGGCCATGCTCCCCATCGGCATGACCAGCAGTTTGCAGCAGCTGTTTACCCTGATCTGCCTGTTTTACATCGGTTCCATCATTGCCGAACCTGCCCGGGAGACGCTGGGCGCCTCGCTGGCGGACGCCCGGGCGCGCGGCAGCTATATGGGCTTCAGCCGCCTGGGGCTCGCCTTTGGCGGCGCGCTGGGATATGCGGGCGGCGGCTGGCTGTTTGATGCTGGTAAAGCCGCCGGTCAGCCCGAGCTGCCGTGGCTGATGCTCGGGGCCATCGGGGTTATCACCTTTCTGGCGCTGTGGTGGCAGTTTAGTCCGAAACGCTCTGCCTCCGGCATGCTGGAGCCGCGGACCTGATGCGCGCGGCGGCGGTTTCTCCTGCTTTCAGCCTATTCTGCTGGTATCGAGGATGCTGACAGGTCATGATGCTTTGTGTCAGGATGAATGAAGGTATGAGCCAGAGGAACCCCATGAAAAAGATTTTGATCGCCGCCGCGCTGATTGTCAGCGGCCTGCTGAGCGGCTGTAATCAGCTGACCCAATACACGGTAAGCGAGCAGGAGATTAACCAGGCCCTGCAGAAGCGAAACCATTTTGCCAAAGATATTGGTCTGAAAGGCGTTGCCGACGCCCATATCGAACTGCAGAACCTGACCAGCGCTATCGGGCGCGAGGAGCCGGGCAAAGTCACGCTGACCGGGATCGCTAACGTTGACCTGAACTCCCTGTTCGGCACGCAGAAAGCGACGATCGATCTGAAGCTCAAAGCGCTGCCAACCTTTGACAGAGAGAAAGGCGCCATCTTCCTGCAGGAAATGGAGGTGGTGGATGCCAAAGTGGCGCCCGAGAAGCTGCAGTCGGTCATTCAGGCCCTGCTCCCCTACCTGAATCAGTCGCTGCGCAGTTACTTCAGCCAGCAGCCGGCCTATGTCCTGCGTGAGGACGCCAGCACCGGTGAAGCGCTGGCGAAGAAATACGCCAAAGGCATTGAGGTGAAGCCGGGCGAGATTGTCATCCCCTTTACCAATTAATCTCCAGGGCGCCGCGGCGCCCTCAATTTTTTACGGAAATGAGTGCAAAGGAAAACGTTTACGCTTATCCTTAGTGCCCGGCAAAAAACAGCCCTGATGACTGAACCTATTAGCCGGAGCCTTCCATGACAGCACAATCCCAGGTATTGAAAATCCGCCGCCCAGACGACTGGCATATCCATCTACGTGATGACGATATGCTGAAAACCGTCGTGCCTTATACCAGTGAGTTTTATGGCCGGGCGATCGTGATGCCGAATCTGGTGCCGCCTGTCACCACCGTCGCGGCGGCTATCGCCTATCGCCAGCGCATTATGGACGCCGTCCCGGCCGGGCATGATTTTACCCCGCTGATGACCTGCTATCTGACAGACTCCCTCGACCCGGCTGAGCTGGAGCGCGGCTTTAACGAAGGCGTATTCACCGCCGCCAAGCTCTACCCGGCCAACGCCACCACCAACTCCAGCCACGGCGTCACCAGCACCGACGCCATTATGCCGGTGCTGGAGCGGATGGAAAAACTGGGGATGCCGCTGCTGGTACATGGGGAAGTCACCCACGCAGAGATTGATATATTCGATCGCGAAGCGCGCTTTATTGAAACCGTGATGGAGCCGCTGCGCCAGCGCCTGCCCGGACTGAAGGTGGTCTTTGAGCATATCACCACCAAAGATGCCGCCGAGTATGTGCGTGACGGCAATGAACTGCTGGCGGCCACTATCACCCCGCAGCATCTGATGTTCAACCGTAACCATATGCTGGTCGGCGGTATTCGTCCTCACTTGTACTGCCTGCCGGTACTTAAACGCAATATTCATCAGCAGGCTCTGCGGGAGCTGGTCGCCAGCGGCTTCAGCCGCGCCTTCCTCGGCACCGACTCCGCACCGCACGCCCGCCACCGTAAGGAGGCCAGCTGCGGCTGCGCCGGCTGCTTCAACGCCCCGACCGCCCTCGGCAGCTACGCCACGGTGTTTGAAGAAATGAACGCTCTGCAGCACTTTGAGGCTTTCTGCTCGCTGAACGGCCCGCGCTTCTACGGTCTGCCGGTCAATGAGAGCTACGTTGAACTGGTGCGTGAAGAGACGACCGTTGTGGACAGCATTTCCCTGCCTAATGACACCCTGGTGCCCTTCCTGGCAGGTGAAACCGTTCGCTGGACCGTGAAGAAATAAAAACGTAGCCCCCTGTTGTCAACGCCAACCGGATACTGTATAAATAACCAGTATCGAACACAGGGGGCAATTATGCGCATTGAAGTGTCTATCGCCAAAACTACCGCCTTACCCAACGGCGCGCTGGAAGCGCTGAATAACGAACTCTCTCGCCGTATCGCCGAGCAATTCCCGGCCATCGACAGCCAGGTGAGCGTCCGCTACGCCACCGGCAATCAGCTCTCGGTGTTTGGCGCCCTGAAAGAAGACAAAGACCGGATAAGCGAAATCCTGCAGGAAACATGGGAAAGCGCGGACGACTGGTTTGTCCACGATCTCTCCTGAAGCATGGCGGGATCCAGTTACTCTGGTTTGCTCCCTCATTGTGCTTTTTTTTGCCGGGTCGCCCCGGCTTTTTTTAGCCCCTCTTCTGTTCAGAATAGTCCTGATTATTCTGCTCAATATCGACTAAAGTGGCCATTTTACGCGCTTATCTTGAATAAAAAAGCGGCAAAAGAAGAAAATCATGCTGCCTTTCATTTAATTTCTCGAGTTTATTCTTGATCCCTGATATAATTAACTTGCTTCAAAAAATATGCATTAAACCTCGAGAATTGTTGTCTTTTAACATATGAATAAGGGGTTATGATGGAAAAAAATAATGAAGTCATTCAGACCCATCCCCTCGTTGGATGGGACATCAGCACCGTTGATAGCTACGATGCGCTGATGTTGCGCCTGCACTACCAGAACCCCACTCAAGAAAACAGTAATGATGCTGAGATCGGCCAGACGCTATGGCTAACGACGGACGTCGCACGTCAGTTTATTTCAATCCTGGAAGCAGGCATTGCGAAGATTGAATCTGGCGAATACCAGGAAAACGAGTACCGCCGACATTAACGCGGCTTGCGAATGACTTAACATTAAACTTAACAGGCACCTGCGGGTGCCTGAATTATTTTCGGGCTTGTATAAGCACAGGGAGTTAATTACCCTGCTAACAAGGCAATTACCCGGAACTCACCATGCAATACGATCTTATCATTATTGGCAGCGGCTCCGTCGGCGCCGCCGCTGGCTATTATGCGCGCCGTGCCGGACTCAATGTTCTGATGACCGACGCCCATCAACCTCCCCACCAGGAAGGCAGCCATCACGGCAGCAGCCGTCTTATCCGTCACGCCTATGGCGAAGGTGAGAAATATGTTCCGCTGGTGCTGCGTGCCCAGCAGCTATGGGATGAACTGGCAGAGATCAGTGGCGAAGCCGTGTTTGAACGCACCGGCGTCATTAACCTCGGCCCCGCCAGCTCCGCTTTTCTCGCCAACGTCGCCGCCAGCGCCCGTGCGTTCAAGCTTGAGGTGGAAGAGCTGGATGCCCAGGCCGTAATGCAGCGCTGGCCAGAGATACGCCTCCCCGAGGACTATCGGGCGATTTTCGAACCCGCTTCCGGCGTACTGCGCAGCGAGCTGGCCGTCGAAACCTGGATCCGTCTGGCGCGGGAAGCAGGCTGCGCGCAGCTATTCAACTGTCCGGTCTCGGCTATTCATCACCATGCTGACGGGATCACCGTCGATACCCTCGACGGTGAATATCATGGTAAAAAGCTGCTGGTCAGCGCCGGGACCTGGGTCACCCGCCTGCTCCCGGACCTCCCCATCCAGCCGGTACGTAAGGTGTTTGCCTGGTACCAGGCCGATGGCCGTTACAGCAGCAAGAATCACTTTCCGGCCTTCACCGGCGAGTTGCCCAACGGCGATCAATACTACGGTTTCCCGGCAGAAGATAACGAGCTGAAGATTGGCAAGCATAACGGCGGTCAACCGATCTCCATGTCGCAGGAGCGAGTGGCATTTGGCGCTGTCGCCAGCGATGGCTCCGAATCGTTTCCTTTTTTGCGCAACGTCCTGCCAGGGATCGGCGGCTGCCTGCACGGCGCCTCCTGTACTTATGACAATACCGTCGATGAAGACTTTATTATCGATACCTTACCCGGCAGACCAGACACGCTGCTAATCACCGGTCTGAGCGGGCATGGCTTTAAGTTTGCCCCGGTGCTGGGGGAAATTGCCAGTCAGTTTGCTCAGGGCGAAGCATCGAGCTTCAACCTGGCGCCCTTCTCGCTGGCGCGATTTAACGCATAATGGAATGCGGCACTTTTGCCGTCGGGAAAAAAAAACGGCCTCTGTCGAGGCCGTTAGTCATTGAGAGCGATTATGCGTCGCCTGTTTAATTTGCTGGTCAATAACGTCCGCGAGCACTTTATGATCTACCTGGCGCTTTGGCTGCTGCTGGCGATCATCGATCTCGTCTGGTTATGGTTTTTCTGATGGCTCAGGATCGAGGATCCCGAGTTTGGTGTTCAGCCGACCACGCGATTTATTAAAGATTTTATTGCCGTTTTCACGCCCGGCGCGCAGCTTACGCTGCTCCTCTTCCGGTAGCTTATGCTCTTCCATGCAGGCTTCGCTACAGCAGCCGGCAAACTTCTCGGCGCAGCTCGGGCACTGGATAAACAGCAGATGGCAACCATCGTTCAGGCAGTTGGTATGGGTGTCGCACGGCACGCCGCACTGATGACAGTGCGCGATAACGTCATTGGAGATCCGCTCGCCCATCCGTTCATCAAAGACAAAGTTTTTGCCAATGAAACGCACAGGCAGCCCTTGCTCACGGGCGCGGCGGGCGTACTCGATGATGCCACCCTCGATGTGCCAGACCTTATTGAAGCCGTTATGCTTCATCCAGGCGCTGGCTTTTTCACAGCGAATACCGCCGGTGCAATACATGACAATTTTCTTGTCTTTATGGTCCTGCATCATTTCCACGGCTTTCGGCAACTGGTCGCGGAAGGTATCCGCCGGGATCTCCAGCGCGTTTTCGAAATGGCCCACCTCATATTCATAGTGGTTGCGCATATCGATAAACACGGCATCCGGATCGTCAAGCATCGCATTGACCTCAGCCGCCTTGAGATAGTCTCCGACGTTGGAGGCGTCGAAGGAGGGATCGTCGATGCCGTCGGCAACGATGCGGTCACGCACTTTCAGGCGCAGTACCCAGAACGATTTACCGTCGTCCTCGAGAGCGATATTGAAACGCAGCCCCGCCAGCGCAGGATCGAAGCCATAGAGAAACTCACGCAGGGCTTCAACGTTGCTTTGCGGCACGCTGATTTGCGCGTTGATCCCTTCCCGGGCCAGATAGATGCGGCCAAAGACTTTCAGCTGGGTTAAGGCAACCCACAGCGCATCGCGGGTCGCCTGCGGATCGACAATGGTGAAATATTTATAGAACGAGATCGTCGTGCGCGGCTCGGTTTCAGCCAGCATTTGCGCCTTTAACGTCTCATTTGAAATGCGGTTGTGTAACACTGGCATGGTGTACCTGCTCGACATAGAAATGAGGAAATAAACGGCGGGCATGATATAGCAAAGCTTATTAATTTACATCCCTACATTTTACGCTACATTTTTCTCACCCGGTCGCCCCCCACTTAACAAAACAATGTGGCTGTCGCCGCCTTTGGCTGGCCGGTAAAAAAATGCGATAATATAAGATGTTGCTTACTGATACGGGTATGAAATGACTCATTTGCCTAAATTTTCTCCGGCGCTGCTGCATCCGCGCTATTGGCTGCTGTGGCTGGGTATCGGCCTGCTGTGGCTGGTTGTCCAACTGCCCTACCCGCTGATCTACCGCATCGGGAACGCCATCGGCCGCCTGGCCATGTGCTTTATGAAGCGCCGGGCGAAGATCGCCTATCGCAACCTTGAGCTCTGCTTCCCCGAGAAAAGCGAGCAGGAACGTCACCGGATGGTGGTGATGAACTTCGAATCGGTTGGCATGGGGCTGATGGAGACCGGTATGGCCTGGTTCTGGCCAGTTCGCCGAATCGCCCGCTGGACCGACACCATCGGCTTTGAGCATATTCGCGATGTGCAGGCGCAGCAGCGCGGCATTCTGCTGATCGGCATTCATTTCCTGACACTGGAAATGGGCGCGCGAATGTTCGGCATGAACGAGCCGGGGATTGGCGTCTATCGTCCCAACGATAACCCGGTCATCGACTGGCTGCAGACCTGGGGCCGGCTGCGCTCCAACAAGGACATGATCGACCGCAAGGATCTGAAAGGTATGATCCGCGCGCTGAAAAAAGGCGAGGTGGTGTGGTACGCGCCGGATCATGATTACGGCCCGACCGCCAGCGTCTTCGCCCCACTGTTTGCCGTTGACCAGGCGGCGACCACCTCCGGCACCTGGATGCTGGCGAAAATGTCCAAAGCCTGCATCGTGCCCTTTGTTCCACGCCGTAAACCGGACGGTAAAGGTTATGAACTGATTATCCTGCCGCCAGAGTGCTCCCCGCCGCTGGACGACGCGGAAACCACCGCCGCGTGGATGAACAAGATCGTAGAGCAGTGCATTATGATGGCCCCGGAACAATATATGTGGCTCCATCGCCGCTTTAAAACCCGCCCCGAGGGGACGCCCTCCCGCTACTGATCCCCTTTCCCGGCCGCGCGCCTCCCGGCCGGGAATCCCCACCGCTCAGGCTTTACGCTCTGCTTTAGCTTTAAAAGCTCTCCTCCATTGCGGCATTTATTTCCCAGGCGCATAATTAGCAGGCTCATATTTTCTCTTAATTTGACCTGCTGCGCAGGCCAGTGGAACCCTATGTCGTCTGCTGATACCCCCATTAACTGGAAACGAAACCTGACCGTCACCTGGCTTGGCTGCTTTTTAACCGGCGCTGCCTTCAGCCTGGTCATGCCCTTTCTGCCGCTTTATGTCGAACAACTCGGCGTCACCGGCCATAGCGCCCTGAACATGTGGTCCGGGCTGGTCTTTAGCATTACCTTTCTCTTCTCCGCCATCGCCTCGCCGTTCTGGGGCGGACTTGCTGACCGCAAGGGACGTAAAATCATGCTGCTGCGTTCAGCCCTCGGGATGGCCATCGTAATGATGTTGATGGGGATGGCGCAGAATATCTGGCAGTTTCTGCTGCTGCGCGCGCTACTCGGCCTGCTGGGCGGCTTTATTCCCAACGCCAACGCCCTGATCGCCACCCAGATCCCACGCCATAAAAGCGGCTGGGCGCTGGGCACGCTGTCAACCGGCGCGGTAAGCGGCGCCCTGCTCGGCCCGCTGGCGGGTGGTTTCCTGGCAGACCACTGGGGCCTGCGTACCGTCTTCTTTATGACCGCCGCGG
Organism: Klebsiella sp. JB_Kp031; assembly: GCF_040064295.1. Lineage (NCBI taxonomy): Bacteria > Pseudomonadati > Pseudomonadota > Gammaproteobacteria > Enterobacterales > Enterobacteriaceae > Klebsiella > Klebsiella sp. JB_Kp031. The sequence goes on along the minus strand of NZ_JBEAJW010000035.1, from coordinate 11,775 downwards.
TGCTGTTTATCTGCTTTCTGTTTACCCTGTTTTTAATCCGTGAAAATTTTGTCCCAATTGCTAAAAAAGAGATGCTCAGCGCGAAGGCGGTATTCTCCTCTCTGCAGAATCCGAAACTGGTGCTCAGTCTGTTTGTCACCTCGCTGATCATCCAGGTCGCCACCGGCTCCATTGCGCCGATCCTGACGCTTTACGTGCGCGATCTGGCGGGTAATGTCAGCAATATCGCCTTTATCAGCGGGATGATCGCCTCAGTGCCGGGCATTGCCGCCCTGATGAGCGCCCCCCGTCTGGGCAAACTGGGGGATCGTATCGGACCGGAAAAAATCCTCATCGTGGCGCTGATTATCTCGGTGCTGTTGCTGATCCCGATGGCGTTCGTCCAGACCCCGCTGCAGTTAGGTATCTTGCGGTTCCTGCTCGGCGCCGCGGACGGCGCGCTGCTGCCGGCAGTGCAAACCCTGCTGGTGTATAACTCCACCAGCCAGATCTCCGGGCGGATCTTCAGCTATAACCAGTCATTTCGTGATATTGGCAACGTCACCGGCCCCCTGATCGGCGCCTCGGTTTCCGCCAACTACGGCTTTCGCGCCGTCTTCCTTGTCACCGCAGGAGTGGTATTGTTTAACGCGATCTATTCGACCCTTAGCCTGCGCCGACCAGCCGCGGACGCCTCGCAGCCCGACCGCCATTCAGTAAATTAACGTCCAGAGGGGCTCAGCCCCTTGACGCCTTGCCAAGCGCCTTCTATAGATTGAATCGTGTTCAATTCATATTCTTCTCAGGAGATTCGCTATGCCAAAGGATTCGATGTTCTATGCCACGCTCGAAGAAGCTATTGATGCAGCACGTGAAGAATTTCTCGCCAACAACCCTGACAGCGATGAAGAGAGCGCTAACGTTGAGCAGCTCAATATTCAAAAGTATGTGCTGCAGGATGGCGATATCGCCTGGCAGGCCGAATTTTTTGCTGACGAAGAGGAACAAGGCGAATGCTTACCGATGCTTAGCGGCGAAGCCGCGCAGAGCGTCTTCGATGGGGATTATGATGAGATAGAGCTCCGTCAGGAGTGGCTGGAGGAAAATACGCTTCATGAGTGGGATGAAGGTGAATTCCAGCTCGAGCCCTCTCTGGACACCGAAGAGGGACAGACGGCGGCCGACGAGTGGGACGAGCGTTAATCAGTTATAGGGCCCGTGGCTGGCGTCCAGCGGCAGCAGAAGCGTATCGAATACCAGCGAGAACGGCAGGTCCAGAATGGTGAGATAGCGCCATCCTGAATCGCGAACGTCCCACTGCACGCCCGGGTAATATTGATTGCCATGCCCCTGCCCGGGCACCGTCCGGCTGATAATGCTGCCGCAGCCGCTGAGCAGCAGCGCCATGGCAATGATCGGTAGTATTCGCATCCACAACCTCGTCTTTCAGATAAAAAAATACCGGCATCGCTGCCGGTATTTTCATTAACGTACGGCTTATTTCGTTTTCAGCGCCAGCGGGTTAAGCGCCAGCTGCTGATAGGCGTTCACCCACGAGGAGTATTTCTCCGGCGCGGCCCATACGCGATAGTGCAGACGCGACATGGTTACCGGGTCGCTCAACAGCACCAGTCGACGATCGCGGTTCAGCTTATCCGGCGTTTCATTCAGCGCCTGCTCGACATGACGCTCGCGGGCGATCTCCAGGATATGACCCTGACGGTGCCGCGCGGTGGCCATCGCGGTGGCAAGGGCGTTAAACGACGGGTTAAACACCGCGTGCATAAAGCCATCGTCCAGCGAACGCTGACGGTTCAGCGTCAGGTACGCATCGGTATCCTTGAGCACCTGCGGCGGCGAATACTCTTCCGGAATCAGGAACAGCTTCCAGCGCTTGGTGCGCAGGCCCACGGTCGCCCGGCTGGAGATAGCCGACACGAACGGCGACAGAATCAGCGATACGACAATCGGCGCCAGCCAGAACAGGAAGCGCAGATCCAGCCATGCCATTCCGACCGCCCATACCAGCCCCAGCAGCAGCTGCGAGCCGTGACGCATAAAGGCTTCTCCCCACGGCGTGGAGTCATCATCACGCTGCGGCGAATTCCACACCACTTCCCAGCCGAGGAAGGCGCTGACCACGAAGACGGTGTGGAACAGCATGCGAACCGGCGCCAGCAGGACCGAGAACAGAACCTCCAGCAGCAGGGAAAGCGTCACGCGGATAAATCCACCGTACTCCTTCGGCCCCTTACACCACACCAGGATAATACTCAGCAGCTTCGGCAGGAACAGCAGCACCATGGTCGAGGCGAACAGCGCAATAGCCAGCTCCGGACGCCACTGCGGCCACACCGGGAACAGCTGACGAGGCTGCAGGAAGTACTGCGGCTCGGTCAGGGCATGCACCACCTGCAGCGCTGTCGACAGGGCAAGGAACATAAACCACAGCGGCGCTGACAGGTAGGACATCACGCCGGTAAGGAATACCGCTCGGTGGACCGGGTGCATCCCTCTCACGAGGAACAGGCGGAAGTTCATCAGGTTGCCCTGGCACCAGCGGCGGTCGCGTTTCAGCTCGTCCAGCAGGTTCGGCGGCAGCTCTTCATAAGAGCCCGGCAGATCGTAGGCAATCCACACGCCCCAGCCGGCGCGACGCATCAGCGCGGCTTCAACAAAGTCGTGCGACAGAATTGACCCGGCAAAGTTGCCCTCGCCCGGAAGCGGCGCCAGCGCGCAGTGCTCAATGAACGGCTTCACGCGGATAATGGCGTTATGTCCCCAGTAGTGGGACTCCCCCAGCTGCCAGAAGTGCAGACCCGCCGTAAACAGCGGACCATACACCCGGGTGGCAAACTGCTGGCAACGCGCATACAGCGTGTCCATGCCCGAGGCGCGTGGGGATGACTGGATGATCCCGGCGTTCGGGTTCGCTTCCATCAGACGCACCAGGCTGCTCAGACACTCTCCGGTCATTACCGAATCCGCGTCAAGCACCACCATGTAGCTATACTGGCTGCCCCAGCGGCGGCAGAAATCATCGATGTTGCCGCTCTTACGCTTCACGCGACGACGACGACGACGGTAGAAGATCTGCCCTTCGCCCTGCACTTCGGCAATCAGCTCCATCCACGCCTTTTGCTCAGCAACACAGATATCGGGGTTATAGCTGTCGCTGAGGATATAGACGTCGAAATGGGCGCCGTTGCCGGTGGCTTTCACCGACTCCCAGGTCGCCCGCAGCCCGGCGAACACGCGGTCAACGTCTTCGTTACAGATCGGCATAATAAGCGCTGTCCGGTGCGCCGGGTTCAACGGTTCGTCACCGACCGTCGAGGCGGAAATACTGTACTTATCGCGACCGATCAACAGCTGCAGGAAGCCCATTAACGCGGTCCAGAAGCCAGCGGAAACCCAGCAGAACAGCACCGCGAAGAGGATCAGAATGCCGCTCTGCAACACGTACGGCAGCAGCTGCATGAACGAGATCCACAGGTTCTGCCCCACCATGTCGGCCGGGTTGATCAGCGCCCAGCCCTGATAAGGCAGAATGGTTTTCATGTACCAGGTGGCCACCACGGTCTGCGACAGCGTCAGCAGCAGCAGGATGTAGCGACGAATGGTGCCGACGGTACGCCATTTTTGCTCGCTCTCGCGCTCTTCTTGCGTCAGGCGGGAGAGATAGCGCGGCGTGACATCGCGTCCGCGCAGACGGTCCCAGAAGCGGCCAACCGGGTTGGTACGCCACGGGTCCGGGATCATCGAGGAGCGCTTGGCTTTCGGCATCGCATGCAGCTGGGTGCGGCCTTCATCATCCTTCACCAGCTGATCGCCAGACAGCGAATCCGGCCAGCTGTGCGCCAGCCGCGCCTTGACCGACCCCAGCGGGGAGTCGTCTTCGCGGGCGAAGGTCTGATGTTCGTCATCAAGGGCCTGATGAACGGCCTGCAGGCTGGTGTCCGGCAGCGCCGATTTCTCGGCGTCCGACAGCGGCAATGCGTCAATGTACTTCGTTATCTTATTCATTGGCAGGCAGCTGATAGCTCCAGGTTTCGCTCAACGTGTCATCACCGTTAACCAGTGCGGCGCGCATTTCCGTCGTTTTCTTCGGATCTTTCACCTTCAAACGCAGGATCATACGCCAGCCTTTGGTCACCGGATTGTAACGCACGGTATTTTCAACGATTTCAGCGTTATCGCCGGTGCTCGCCTGGGCGGCGACCGGGGTATCCGCTGGCAGTTTTTTCATATCGGCGCCGGTAAAGTCGACAATGAAAGCAATGGTGCCGTCCGGCTGGCGGATCAGGTTCGACTGCTTCACGTCGCCGGTAGAGCGGCGGGTCTGCATAACGTACGCGTTATCCGGCGCATGCAGCTTGTCTTCATCGCGGCTGAAGGTGATGGTGTACTTGAAGTTCATCTCCTTGCCCGGCTCCGGCAGCTGATCCGGCGTCCAGTAAGTCACGATGTTATCGTTGGTTTCATCGTTGGTCGGGATTTCGACCAGTTCGATTTTCCCTTTGCCCCACTCCCCTTTCGGGGTGATCCAGGCGCTCGGGCGCAGGTCATAACGATCGTCAAGGTCCTCGAAGCGCGAGAACTGACGGCCGCGCTGCAGCAGGCCGAACCCTTGAGGGTTTTCCATCGCATAGCTGCTAACGGCCAGGTGTTTCGGGTTGTTCAGCGGACGCCAGATCCACTCGCCGTTGCCCGCCAGGATCGACAGACCATTGGAGTCGTGCAGCGCCGGACGATAGTTGAGCGCCGGAGAAGGCTGGTTGGAACCGAACAGGAACATGCTGGTCAGCGGCGCCACGCCCAGTTTGCCCACTTTGTCACGCAGGTAAACTTTGGACTGGACATCCACCACGGTGTCGCGTCCCGGCATGATCACAAAGCGATAGGCGCCGGTTGCCCGCGGCGAATCCAGCAGCGCATAGATAGTCAGACGCTTGTCGGTGGCTTTTGGTCGCTCGATCCAGAACTCACGAAAACGCGGGAACTCTTCGCCGGAAGGCAGCGCGGTATCGATAGCCAGACCGCGCGCGGACAGACCGTATACCTGACCCTGCCCCAGCACGCGGAAGTAGCTGGCACCGAGCATGCTGACGATTTCATCGTTCTTATCTTTGCTGTTGATCGGATACAGTACTTTGAAGCCGGCGAAACCAAGGTCTTTCACCGTGTCTTTATCGTGCTGAACGTTACCAAAGTTAAAATAGTCCGGGCTATATTTAATTTTGCGCACGCTGGTGGCCGTCACTTCATTGATGGTGACCGGCGTGTCGAAGTACATACCCTGATGGTAAAATTCAAGCTTGAATGGGGTTTTCTGGTTATTCCAGTAAGCTTTATCGTGATTAAACTGAATTTGCTGGTAGTCCGCGTATTTCATATCGCGGAAAGCGGAGGGCAGGTTACTCTTTGGCGCTTCATAGCCTTTCCCGGCTAACGTTTTGGCCTCTTTTGCAACGTCATCAATGCTAAATGCCCATGCAGATGAAGTACACAGGGACAACATTACGGCTGCGCTTAACCAACGCATTTTCATCATCTGTGGTTTATGTTTCATATAAGTAAGCACTTCCCCCTTTGTGTGCTTAAATCGATCCGATCTATTTTAATGGAAACTCAGGCAATCCGACAACATAATCCCTGCTTTGTTCAGCGTAGCGGCGCAGGGAATAAACAGTTCGCAGTCCCGTTTGCACTTTGCGTGCTTATCCTGGAGACAGGTACCCCGAGTTCATGTAGGGTTGCTGATAATGTAAGCGTTATCATCTTGAGTGATAAGACGAATTATCTGAGATTGTCGTGAATCGTATGAATAATACTCCGGTACAGCGTGAATATTTTTTCGACAGCATCCGCGCCTGGCTGATGCTGCTGGGGATCCCTTTTCACATTTCGCTGATTTATTCCAGCCACAGCTGGCATGTCAACAGCGCTGAGCCCTCGTGGTGGCTGACGCTGTTTAATGATTTCATTCATGCCTTCCGCATGCAGGTCTTCTTCGTCATCTCCGGCTATTTTTCCTATATGCTGTTCCTGCGCTACCCGCTGAAAAAGTGGTGGAAAGTGCGCGTCGAACGGGTCGGCATTCCGATGCTGACCGCCATCCCGCTGCTGACGCTGCCGCAGTTTATTATGCTGCAGTACGTCAACGGCAAGGCGGAAAACTGGCACACCCTTTCCGGGTACGACAAATTCAACACCCTGGCGTGGGAGCTCATTTCCCACCTGTGGTTTTTGCTGGTCCTGGTGGTGCTGACTTCGCTGGGCGTGGTGCTGTTCAAATGGCTGACGCGCCGCCCGGCAGGAGGTGCTCACGCTTTCGGTGACACTGTCACTATGGGCCAGCTGACGATGATTTTCCTTGCGCTAGGGGTGCTTTACGCGCTGATCCGTCGGTCATTATTCGTGATCTACCCGCCCCTGCTGAGCAATGGTCTGTTTAACTTTGTGGTCATGCAGACGCTGTTCTATCTGCCCTTCTTTGTGCTCGGGGCGCAGACCTTTATTAACCCGCGCTTAAAGGCGATGTTCACCACCCCGTCGCCATGGTGTTGCGTGGCGTCACTGCTGGGATTCATCGCTTACCGCCTGAACCAGCAGTATGGATCTGGCGACGGTTGGATGTATGAAACGGAATCGGTGATCACCATGGTGCTGGGGCTGTGGATGGTGAATGTGATCTTCTCGCTCGGCCATCGCCTGCTGAATTTCCAGTCGGCGCGGGTGACCTACTTCGTCAATGCTTCGCTGTTTATTTACCTGGTGCACCATCCGCTGACGCTGTTGTACGGGGCGTGGATCACCCCGGCCATCAAGTCGAATACCTTAGGCTTTATTGGCGGGTTGGTTTTTGTGGTGGGTATTGCCCTGATCCTGTACGAAATTCACCTGCGTATTCCGCTGCTGCGTTTCCTGTTCTCCGGTAAACCGATGAACAAACCGGCCAAAACCCCGGCCTCGGCCAGTTAATCTTTAGCTTTTGCGGCACGCCTGGCGTGCCGCGCTACGCTTGCTCCTCAAACAGCCGGTCGAAGATCATGTTATACAGGGCTTCTAAATCCGCTTTATCGACCGGGGTGGATGCGCTCAGCTCACAGCGGTAGGCTGCCCCCTCCGTCAGAACGGCGATGAGCTCTGAAGCGGCATTGCGTCGCGCATCGCTGAGCCCGGGATGATAACGCTGCGACAAACGCCCGCCCTCCTCTTTCAACCGCCGGTCGGCCTGCACCAGGATCTCGCGCAAGCGTGGGTTGCGCGAGGCTTCGGCGTTAATTTCCATCAACAGATAATTGTCGCTTTTGGTGGCTGCCGAAGTCGGGATCCTGCCCGCCAGCACCGCCGCTTTTCGCGCCAGATTGTGGTTCTCATCGATCATCTCGCCGACTCTGGCGTTGACGATTTCGCTGACAATCGCTTCGATGATCGCTTCCTTGCTGGCAAAAATGCGATACAGCTGACCGACGCTCAGACCCGCCTCGCGGGCGATATCCGCGACAGAGGCGCCATGCAATCCCTTCGCCGCGAAACATCTTTGCGCAGCGGCAACGATCTCCGCGCGGCGCGCCTGCTGCTTCTGCTGTACTTTTCCTTCTGACACCCTGCTCCCTCCTGCAATCCATCATTCCTGTCAATATCGGCGGTTATCATAGCCTATTCTGCTTAATCAGGGGCATGCCGCCAGCAGGCGACGATAGATAGCTGCCGTTTCCTCGTCGAAACAGACGAACAGGACCCGTTCAAGCGGGTTATAGCGGGTGAGAAACGCGGTCACGGTGCGCACGGCGATCGCCGCCGCTTCCTCTTTCGGATAGCCATACACGCCGGTGCTGATCGCCGGAAACGCAATGGAGCGATAGTTGTTTGCCGCCGCCAGATGCAGGCTGTTTTTGTAGGCATCGGCCAGGGTTTGCGCCTCCATGCGGTCGCCGCCGTGCCAGACTGGACCCACGGTATGGATCACCGCGCTGGCGGGAAGATCGCCCGCTATCGTGATCACCGCATGACCTGGGGGACATTCGCCCTGCTGCTGCAACACCTGCTTGCAGGCCGCCAGCAACGCGGGACCGGCCGCCCGGTGGATCGCGCCATCCACCCCGCCGCCGCCCAACAGCGAGGGGTTTGCCGCATTCACAATCACATCGACATCAAGCGTCGTAATATCGCCGAGAATTACTTCAGGTTGAACAGCCATTTCTCCTCCTGTCGGCATAGCGCGTGGGTACGGCTTTCTGCCGATACTAGGGCATACCCGCCCCCGGGAGCAAGATTATCCCGCAGCGCCGGCGACAAGAAGTTAAAAAAAACAGGACCCTGAGGGTCCTGTTGATATCATCGTCCCGCCGTTCAGGCGTTGTCGTTGGCGAACGATTTTTGCTTTTCCGCACGGGCCGCCAGCCACAGGCCACTATTCTTCATGGCATAGCCAAAGACCAGGCCCAGCGCCAGGGAAGGGATCACCAGACGCCAGTCCCCATCTGCCGCGAAGGTCGCGCAGGCGCCGATAAAGGTGCCGGGGACAAACGACAGCAGCGTCTGTCGCGCCTGGATGCACATCAGAAAGGCCACGACGCCGGTCATCATATAGCTGAGGATCTGCAGCTGTGGGGCCAGCGCGCTACCGTGGATAATCACCAACGCCCAGGCAACGCCGCTCATTACCGTGCAGGAGGAGATGGCCAGGCCTTTCAGACCGCCCTGCGGGCAGGCGAAATAGGCCGTACAGCCGAGGAAACCGGCCCAGCTCAGCAGGCCGAGGGCGACGGCCACCCATCCCCAAATCCCGGAGAGAATGCCCGTCGTTAATGCGATTGCGAAGAGTATGTTCATGGCGCGTATCCTAGCAGATACGCACCGAAAGAATGCGATCTAAAACACACTAAATGAATGAACTTGATTTCAGTTGCATTATAATAGTGACTTAAATCACATTTTATTGCTCATCTTCTTCCTGAAGCTCGTCCCACATCGCGGCGATGGCGTCGCGGGTTAACGGCGCCATGGTGCGCCAGAACGGTGTGTGCGCATGCGCTTCGACTTTCCCCAGCATCGTCCCGCACCACGGCAGGATATAGTCGGCAAACAGGAGCTCCAGCGTCTCGCTCTGCGCTTCTGTGGCATGATCCTCCAGCCAGGAGGCGGCCAGCAGCAGCGATCCAAGATGATCCGCCGGACCTTCTCCTGTCGGGATGCCGTGATTGCTCAGAAAAGACCGGACCTCCGCTTCAGAGGAACCCTCCACCCACGCGCTACGGTACGGCGGAACGCTGCAGGCTTCACCGACGAACAGCGCATTATAGTCCGTCGCCAGGGACTGCATTTCACAGCTTTTCTGCAGACGCGCCAGCAGCTCGTCCTGCTCAAGCGGCCAGCTGGCGGCCAGTTTGCCCTCGCGGATCAGGGTAAACAACGGCACCAGCAGCGGGTCCTGCGGTTGACGGTAATACAGCGAACCCAGCACGCGGCAGAGGATTGAAAACTCGTTCATTCAGTTATTCCAGTTATACAAATTAAAGGTCAGCAAATTCCGGGATCGCCGGCATACCACGCGACTCGAGGAAGTCGAGCAGGCGACGCGGAGAAACGTTGAGGATCCTCTCCTCCGGGAAATCGACAGCATCGAGGATCTTGCGGCACTCGGTAAACTCTCCGAGGGTAAACGCCGTATGAGAGTCCGAGCCCAGCGCCACCCACCCTCCGGCGTCGCGCACCGCGGCGGCGATAGCACGGCAGTTATCTTCACTGCCCACGCGCGATGAAACGAAAGAGGAGTTATTGATCTCCAGCGCCACCTGGTAACGGGCCGCCGCTTCGGCAATGGCCGGGATATCCACCGGGAATTTCGGATTACCGGGATGGCTAATCATATGCACTTTACCGCTGGCCATCGCGGCAATCATCGCCTGCGTATGGGTGGCGCTATCCTGCGGCGGAAACACCGGCTCGTGGAATCCGGCGATGATCAAATCGAGCGACGTCAACATCGGCCCGGAGCAGTCGATCTCACCTTCGATATTTTTAATATTCGACTCAATACCGCGCAGGATCCCCACCCCGTCTACCAGGCGGGGCCAGATGCGCATATTAACGAAGTGCCAGTAATGCGGGGCATCCGCCATATCCGGGCCATGGTCGGTGATGGCGAAGAGTTTGATCCCTTTACGCTTTGCTTCCGCAATATAATCGTGCAGGGTGCTGTAGGCGTGGGTGCTGGCGACGGTATGCATGTGCAGGTCAACGGGATACATCACATTCTCCTCTTCTGTTTGCCGCAAGAATAGCAGGAAACCGGGCTATTGATTAGCAAAAACCCCGCCGTGGCGGGGTTTGCTTATCTTAATAACCGCGCTGACGATCGACCTGACCGCTAACCGATTCCCCTCGCTCCAGCCGGCTAATGGTCCCGGCGATATAGGCAATTGCCTCCATCGGGCGGGTGACTGCCGCCACGTGGGGAGTCATAGCCACCCGCGGGTGCGCCCATAGCGGACTCTCCTGCGGCAGCGGTTCGCGACTGAAGACATCGAGCATCGCGCCTTTGAGCTTACCGTTGTTCAGCGCCGCCAGCAGCTCCTCTTCTACGACATGCACGCCGCGGGCAAGGTTGAGGAGATAACTCTCATCAGGCAGCTGCGCCAAAAGCGTCTGGTTGATAATACCGACGGTTTCGGCGGTATTCGGCAGCAGGTTGATCAGGACGCGGGTCCCCTGCAGGAATCCACCCAGCTCGGCCTGGCCGGCAAAGCTCTGTACCTGCGGCCAGGATTTACGGCTACGGCTCCAGACGCGAAGCGGGAATCCCCAGGGTTGCAGGCTTTCCGCAACCTTCGCCCCCAGCACGCCGGCGCCCATAATCCCGATGGTGAATTCGTCGGCGCGGTACTCGGGCAGCGGCTGCCAGCGGGAAGCCAACTTCAACGCCTGATAGTCATCGAACCGGCGGAACCAGTGGAGCACCTGGCTCACGGCATACTCCTGCATCTGCCGTCCCATACCGGTATCTTCGAGACGAAACAGCGGGATCGACAAGGGCAACATATCCGGATGATCGCGCAGCTTACTAAGGATCGAATCCACCCCCGCCCCAAGGGCGAACACGGCCTTCAGCGCCCTGCCTTGCAGCATCTCTACCGGTGGATGCCAGACCAGGGCATAGTCCGCCGGCTGGTTATCGCCCGCTTTCCACTCGCGTACTCGCGCGCCGGGTAACTGCTTTTCCAGCTCTCGGATCCAGTATTGGGTATCAAAGGTCGGATGGTAAAAAATAATCTCCATAGTGGCTCCTGATAGCAGACGCCCGGAGCAGGTTAATGCAGGCGTCTTATTTTACTCATTGTTTTCTATTGGTTTGCCAGCATAACAAATTTCCCCTTGTCGCAAAGTGAAAAGGGAGTGGCGACAAAAAAAACGGATTTCGCACGTTTAAGGAGCAAGTTGTTCGAAGTTTGTCTAAACGCGCTGATTTTGCAAAAAGTTGATTGACGGGCGATACGTATTTCCCTACATTAGCGCCCGTTCCCGACAACAACGGGAAAGACAATATGGTGAGGTGTCCGAGTGGCTGAAGGAGCACGCCTGGAAAGTGTGTATACGGCAACGTATCGGGGGTTCGAATCCCCCCCTCACCGCCATATTCAAGATGAGAGCCTGTACGCAAGTACGGGCTCTTTTCTTTTATATTCTCCGCTGGGGGGGATGAGAACCCCCTACCGGGGTTCGACAACTGGCGCAGCCAGTTGGACAGACCGCGAGCCCGCGAGCGGGCTGCCCCGCAGGGGCGAGCGA
>NZ_JBEAJW010000034.1:0-83167 GCF_040064295.1 Klebsiella sp. JB_Kp031 | reverse complement strand
GGGCAAGATATCAGGCACGGTACCTGTAATTTCGCCGGGTGGCGGCTGTCGCCTTGCCCGGCCTAGAGGGCCCTCTCACAGGCTCATCCCCCGTAGGCCCGCACAAGCGCAGCGCCACCGGGCAAGATATCAGGCACGGTACCTGTAATTTCGCCGGGTGGCGGCTGTCGCCTTATCCGGCCTACGGGGCGCTCTCACAGGCTCATACCCCGTAGGCCCGCGCAAGCGCAGCGCCGCCGGGCATGAGGAAATTTACTTCCCGGCTTCCGGATGCGTATCGAAAGCCGCCATCACCGCCGCCAGCGCCGCTTCGCTGAAGCCATGTTTAGGATCGTCCACGCCCAGGCCGAAGCGGGTTTGCAGCCCTTCGTACAGCGCGGAGACATCGGCAAAATCGACCTTCTCCACCACGTGGTTATTTTCCCAGTGGGTAAAGTGGAAATTGGTAAGGGTCATTTTGCCGCCGTCCGGCAGATGACGACACATCAGCAGGTGGTGACGAAAGTGTGACTGCGGCCAGTGCGCCGACCAGAAGTTACCCATCACATAATCAGACGCATACTGGCGACCTAAATCGAAATGGTACATCGACTGCCAGTGCTCGTGATGGTTGAACTGCAGCGTCCACTCATCCCCTTCATGCACCAGACGATAGCTGCCATGCGGCGTCTGCTGCGGGATATCGGCCAGCAGCTTAATCGGCGCGGTCAGCGTCTGGCCGCCGAAGCCAACGTCGGCGATCCAGCGCTCGCCCGCCACTTCCACCAGCAATAAACGATGGGTGCGCGGCGGCATCTGCGGCGGATTGGCCAGCACCACCCGGCCAAGCAGGCTGCGGACGTTAAAGCCTATTTCGCGTAGCGCGCGCTCCAGCAGGCCATTTTGTTCAAAACAATATCCCCCGCGTCGGCCGGCGATCAGCTTCGCTTCCAGCGCCAGGTCGTCAAGATGGATCTCGCGCGGCAGCAGGACGTCGAGGTTTTCGAAAGGGATAGCGCTGTTATGCTGCAGATGCAGTTGGCGCAAGGTATCAATAGAAACATCAGGCTCTCCCGTCCAGCCCAGACGGGAAAAATAGGCGCGTAAAAAGGGACTCATCAGGGTCTCCAGCTGTTGGTGTCCGACATTTATAGCCTATATTCCCGCGCCGACCCTCTTTTTTGTGCGCTTGTCGTTAACCGCGCGTGCTGCGCTGCATCAGCGCCAGCGCCGTCAGCATCAGGAGCAGACCGGTCAACAGCGTCAGGCTGGCCATCGCCATGCCCTGACCAACGGATCCCTGTTCGAACTGGCGCCAGATAAACACCGCCACGGTCTGCGTGCCGGCGGGCGCCAGCAGCAGCGAGGTCACCAGCTCCCGGGACGCCACCGCAAACACCATCAGCATCGCCGCCAGCAGCGCCGGAAAGACCAGCGGCAGAACAATTAGCCGCAGCGCCTGCAGCGGCGATGCGCCGTGGACCCGGGCGGCGGGCTCAAGATTGGGGCCGAGTTGGCGCAGCGCGCTGCCGACATAGCGCACCGGCCAGGGCAGCAGCAGGCAACAATAGGAGAGCAGCAGCATCCACAGCGTGTTGTAGGGCGAGCGCGGCCAGAAGGGCTGGTTCCACAGCAGGATCAATCCCACCCCCACCACCACGCCCGGCAGCGCCGCCGGCATCAGCGACAGCGCATCCACCACCCCGCGCCCTTTGATCTTCTGCACCATCACCAGCCAGGCGGCCAGCAGCCCCAGCGCGCCGACGATCAGCGCCGAACCTAGCGCCAGAGACAGGCTGACGCCGAGGGCCGACAGGGCATCGCCCTGCTGGTCGAATAGCGCCGCGAAGTGACGCAGCGTGACATTCTCCAGGCTGACTCCGCCCGAGAGGGTGCCCATCAGGCTGGTGAGCATCATCGAGACGGCGGGGACCCCGACCGCCAGGCCGCCGACGGCCGCCATCGCCAGCAGCGCGGGCAGCGTCATCCAGCCCAGCGACGTCCCACGGTTTTCTCCCGGTTTGCCGGTGACGCTGGTGACCTCCTTCTCCCCCACCAGCCGCGTTTGCAGCCACCAGGCGAACAGCGCTACCGTCATCAGCAGCAGCGACAGCAGCGCGGCGCCGGTAAGGTCCACCGGCCAGTCGGCCAGCTTTTTCTCAATGCCCACCGTCAGCATCACCACTCCCGCCCGGCTGCCCAGCGCCGCCGGTACGCCAAACTCCTCGATGGCGAGAGTAAACGCCAGCAGCATCCCCGCCGCCAGCGCCGGGGAGAGCATCGGCAGCGTCACGTGCCAGAAGGCGCGCCAGGCGCTGGCGCCATGGACCCGGGCGACCATCGCCAGCCGTTGCCCGCTCGCCAGCAGGCTGCGGGAAACGGCAAAGTAGACCACGGGAAAAATATTAAAGGTCATCACCAGCACGATCCCGCTGCGGCTGAATAGCAGATCGTTTAGCTGCCAGCCGGTCAGCTGCTGCAGATAGCCCTGGCGTTGCAGCGCCAACATCCACGAGAGCGCCGAGATATATGGCGGCGTCAGAAAGGGGATCAAAAACAGCAGGTCCCATAGCCGGGGCAGCGGCAACGAAAACATACCGCGCAGAATGCCGAGCGGCAGGCCAATGAGGACGCTGGCCAGCGCCACGCCGCCGGCGATCCACAGCGTACCGCCGAGCATCGACATCAGCTGAGGGTCCGCCAGCAGCGGCGAGACGCCGCCAAAGGCGTCATGGAGCGAACCGGCGCTAAAATGGGGAAAAATTGCCTGCAGCAGAATAAACAACAGCGGTAACGCGACCAGCAGCGTCAGGGCAGCAAGGGTCACGCCGGAAAGGAATTTTTGTTTCACAGCGGTTCCTGAAACGAAGCGTTCTCCGGCGGCCAGCGCCGGAGAATCGTGTCAATTATTGGGCATACAGCTGACTGAAGCGGGTCAGGACGGCGCTACGCTCGCTACTCCCCTCGCCGCTGGTGGGCAAGACCTTCAGCGCGTCCAGCAGCGGGCGTTTAGCGGCCACATCGCGGCGAGCGGGCATCAGCCAGGCGTCGGCGACCCGCGCCTGACCTTCCGGCGACAGCACGTAATCGATAAAGGCTTTGGCGTCGTCGGCATGCTGGCTGGTTTTGAGGATCATCATCGGGCGTGGGGCAATCACCGTCCCGCTGGCCGGGAAGATCACCTTCAGCGACTCGCCCTGCTGAATATTGCCGTAGGAGACATAATCCACCGCGCCGAACACCGCCGCTTTCGCCCCCTGCATCACCGGCGTCACCGCCTGGGCGTTGGGGCCGCTGACCACCATGCCGTTCTTTTTCAGATCGTCAAACAGCTGCCAGGCCTGGTCGCCCATGCTGTTTTGCAGGCCAATCAGCAGATCCAGCGACGCGCCGGAGAGCGCCGGGTCAGGCGTCGTCACCTTATCTTTAAACGCCGGCTGGGTGAGATCCCGCCACTCTTTCGGCTCCGGAGTGCCGCTTTTGCTGTTCCAGACGATGCCAAGCGCCGAGACCCCCTGGGCGATATAGTCCGCCGATTTCAGATTAGCCGGTACCTTGTCGGCATTGGCGCTGTGAAAAGGCAGCAACCAACCCCGCTGGTGCAGATCCTCCGCGGTATCCCATGAAGCGGAGATCAGCACATCCGCCTGTGGGTTGGCCTGCTCGGCCTCCAGACGGGCCATCACTTTGCCGGTGGTGGCCTGGAAAACGGTCACCTTCACCCCGGTCTGTTGTTCAAAACCGCTGGCCAGGCTTTTCGCCAGCGAGCCAGGGCCGGCGGTGTAAACGGTCAGCGCATGGGCGCTTGAGAGCATCATGGCGGAGAGAGCCATCGCGAGTACCACTCCTTTCTTAACGGTCATAACGGTGTTCATACAACGTCCCCTGAGGTTGGCGTAACGGCGCGGACAGCGGCCACGCGGCCCGCGGATAAATGGACTATCCGGTCGGCTAACAGCTCGGCTTCACGGCGGTCATGGGTAACATACACGGCGGTGATGCCGAGCTGGCGCAGCAGGCGGCTCATTTCGCCACACAGCGATTCGCGCAGTTCGCTGTCCAGGTTGGAGAGCGGCTCATCAAACAGCAGCACCCGCGGCGCGGCGACGATCGCCCGCGCCAGCGCCACCCGCTGCTGCTGGCCGCCGGAAAGGCCTGAAGGTTTACGTTCGGCAAAGCCGTCGAGGCCCACCCGCGCCAGCGCCTCGCTCACCCGGCGCTCGCGTTCGGCGCGGGCAATGCCGCGCATGCGCAGCGGAAAGGCGACGTTCTGCGCCACGCTCATATGCGGCCAGAGGGCGTAATCCTGGAAAACCATGCCGATATCGCGTTGTTCCGGGGGCAATCCCCAGCCTGCGCGGGCCACCAGCCGATCGCCAAAGCGGATTTCACCGCTGGCCGGCACGCTCAGCCCCGCCAGCAGGCGCAGCAAGGTGCTTTTGCCGCAGCCGGACGGGCCCAGCAGCGCCACAATGCTGCCGGGTTCGATATGCAGCGAGAAGCGATCGAGAATGGGGGTCTCTGCGAAGGCGAATGAGACCGCCTGCAGAGTGATAGGGGTCAGCGCGCGCATTGTCGCCCTCCCTTGCGGGAAAGCAACCCCTGCCCGGCGGTCGACATCCGACGGGACGCGCTCACCTGGGATAACATCAGGGGAGCCAACATATTGTGATCCTCTTTGGGACTTTGTGCTGGCGACTATAGTCAGACGAGATGACGTATTGATTACATTTTCATTGCGGCTTAACGTATTACCCGCCAACCGACCCATTACTCAAGGAACGCCTATGAGCCGCTTTCGCCACGTGGAACTGCAGTATGCCAGCCGCCTGCTCAACCACGGCCCGACCATTTTGATCACCAGCTACGACGCTGCGTCCGACCGGCGCAACGTCATGGCCGCCGCCTGGTCGATGCCGGTGGAATTCGCCCCGCCGCGGGTGGCTATCGTGGTGGATAAAAGCACCTGGACGCGGGAAATCATCGAGCGCAACGGCACCTTCGGCATCGTGGTTCCCGGCGTGGCCGCCGCCAGCTGGACCTACGCCGTCGGCAGCGTCAGCGGCCGCGATGAAGACAAATTCAATGCTTACGGAATTCCGGTGGTGACCGGTCCGGAGCTGGGACTGCCGCTGATCGAGGAGAAGTGTCTGGCATGGATGGAGTGCCGTCTGCTGCCGGCGACGGCGGCCCAGACCCAGTACGACACCCTGTTCGGGGAGGTGGTGTCTGCCGCCGCCGATGAACGCGCATTCGTCACCGGACGCTGGCAGTTCGACGACGATAAGCTCAATACCCTGCATCATCTTGGCACCGGCAATTTTGTCGCCAGCGGTCGTCATGTGCGGGCAAACTCCCTCGACGAATAAGCGTGACCTGCCGCGGGTGGCAGATTTTTCCCCTGCCCGGCCTGCGGCCCCCCTTTTAACCCGGTGGGCGGCGGCGATCGGCGCTTGGGGTCAGGCCAAACACTTTTTTATACAGGGTGGTAAAGTGGTTGCTGTTGGCGAAGCCGCACAGATAAGCCACTTCGGTAATGGTCATCTCCGTTTCGCGTAATTTGACCCGCGCGGAGACCAGTCGCAGACGTTTCAGATAATTATCCGGCGTTAATCCGGTGGCCTCTTTAATATGGCGAAACGCCGTGCGGGTGGTGAGATGAAATTGCTCCGCCAGCTGCTGCCAGTTATGTTCTTCGAAACAGTGCTCCTGCAGCCAGGTGAGTAATTTATGCAGTTTATAGCAGGTGCTGCTATATTCGGCTTCCGACTCGGCTGTGAGAATGGTGGTCACCAGCTGGAAAAAGAGAGACTCCCGTTGCGGGGTATTATCCGCCGCCCTCAGCGCCGGGGAAAATATCTTTTCCACCAGTTCCCGACAATAGCTGCGGGTCTCCGGTGCCAGCCAGCCATAGCAGGCGGCGCGCTGCGCCGATAATTGCTGCAGCAATCCCTCCATCTGCTGTAAATAGCGAAAGGCCACCGCCGGATTAATTAAGACATTAATCAACTTCAGCGTCCCCAGCTCATCATAATAGTGGACATCGCCAGGCTGGACATAAAATACATCGCCCTGCTGGATATACAGCGGGCGGCCATTAATAACGTGTAATCCATGCCCCTCCTCGACGATCACCAGCTCGGCAAACTCGTGGCCATGTTCCTGGCTATTATCTTCCGGGTCGCTGGCGTACATGCCGAGCTTATCCTGGGGGTGGGTGAAATAATACTCAACGGTCAGTGTCATCATTACAGCAAATCCTGAACAGCCTGGTGCGCAGGGGCACGATAATCTATTCCGGCCCTCGGCACGCGCCCGATGTGCGGATTTGTGATCGCCAGCGCCCCCACCTCATTATTCCTGCCATTTTCACTGACGGTTTGGCATTGCCAGAGTGGTGGTGCCGCCGGACGACGGCCTATGCTGCGCCTAACCTAATGGAGAGGACGCAGTATGTCACAGGCAATTCAATACAATTCCAGTGTGGCGATGACCCGCCATCCGCATTTATTAGAGCGTGCGGCCGCCCTAACGCCCGCGCTACATCGTCAGCGCCAGGCGCCGCAGGCCATCGTCGAGGCCGTCGCCGATCCGGCGGCGCTGAACGGCTGGCGGGGACACACCGTCTGCACGCCTGAGCAGTTTTATCAGCAGCCGCTTCGCGTCGGCGACAGCATTATCATTGACTTTGGCAGCCATTTTGTTGGCTACCTGCAGTTCAGCTGCCGCAGCGTCGGCAGCCCGCCGGATGCCCCGGCCCATCTGCACTTCACCTTCGGCGAAACGCTGAGCGAAGTCTGCGAGCCGTTCAGCGAGTACCAGGGGTGGCTGAGCAGTAGCTGGTTGCAGCAACAGGATCTGTGGCTCGACGTCCTGCCCGCCCGGGTTGACCTGCCGCGTCGCTACTGCCTGCGCTACCTGAAGGTGGAAATCAAAGCGCTGTCGCGCAAATTTCGTCTGCAGTTCGATGAGATAGCCCTGGAAACCGTTACCTCAGCCGGCAGCCCGCAGCCGGCGGTCATCGCCGATTCGGAGCTGAAAGCCATTGATGACGTCGCGGTTCGCACCCTGCAAAACTGCATGCAGGAGGTGTTTGAGGATGGGCCGAAACGCGACCGTCGGCTGTGGCTCGGCGACCTGCGCCTGCAGGCGCTGGTCAATGACGTGACCTTCGGCCACCACGATCTGGTCCGCCGCTGCCTGTACCTGTTTGCCGGCCATACCCGGGAAGATGGCATGGTCTCCGCCAATGTCTTTGTTCAGCCTGACGTGCGTGCCGATGACACATTTCTCTTTGATTATTCATTATTTTTTGTCGACGTACTCTATCACTACCTGCAAAGCACTGGCGACATGGAAACCGCCCGTGAACTGTGGCCCACGGCGCGACGGCAAATCGAGCTGGCGCTGACCCGCTGCGATCCCCAGGGTCTGGTGCGCGACAGCGATGACTGGTGGGTATTTATCGACTGGCAGGCAGAGCTGAATAAACAGTCGTCGGCGCAGGGGGTGCTTATCTACTGCCTGCAGCGTGCCCTCTGGCTGGCGCAGCGTGTTGAACCGCAGCGGGTAGCCGACTACACCGCTACGCTCGCGCAGCTGAAAGAGGCCGCCCTCCGCCACCTGTGGGACAGCGAGCGGCAGGTGTTTATCAGCGGCGCCGCGCGCCAGGTCTCATGGGCATCGCAGATCTGGCTGGTACTGGCGGAGGTTGGCACCGCCGGGCAGCGGCAAGCGCTGATGCGCCGCCTGCAGCAACATCCGCCCGCCATTGCCATGAATACCCCGTACTTGCGCCATCATCACATTGTCGCCCTGCTGCAATGCGGCCTGCGCGAGGAGGCGGTAGCGGAGATCAAGGCCTACTGGGGAGCGATGGTCGACTACGGCGCCGACACCTTCTGGGAAATTTTCGATCCGCAGCATCCTGACTTTTCCCCCTATGGCAGTAAGCTCATCAATAGTTACTGCCATGCGTGGAGCTGTACGCCGGCCTGGTTTATTCGCCAGTACGGACTTTAACAACAACGATAAGCGAGTGATTTATGGCAGAAACAACGTTTACCCTGTGGCGGCAGCGCCTTGGCTATGGCATTGCCGATCTCTCCTGCAACCTTGTGTGGCAGATGATCTCTCTGTATCTGATGTTTTTTTACACCGACGTGATGGGCCTCCCGGCCTATTATGTCGGGCTGATGTTCCTGGTCACCCGGCTGGTGGACGGCGTGGCCGACGTGCTGATGGGGCTGGTGATCGACAATACCGCCACTCGCTGGGGGCGCTGCCGTCCGTATCTGCTGATTGGCGCGATCCCCTTTGGACTGCTGTGTATTCTGGCCTTCTACGTGCCCGATTTCGGCACCACCGGTAAGCTGATCTACGCTTTTGTCACCTATTTGTGCCTGTCGTTTCTCTATACCCTCGTTAATATTCCATTCTGCGCCATGCTGCCGTTTCTGACGAACGACTCGCGAGAGCGCACGACGCTGTCGGCAGTGCGTATTCTGCTCGGCTCGCTCGGGGCGACCATTGTCGCGGTCGCCACTCTGCCGCTGGTTGGCGCGCTGGGGAAAGGCAATCAGGAGCACGGCTTCTTCTATACGGCGGTAGTTTTCGGCGTTATTGCCACCTTTTTTCTGCTGGTGAGCTTCCGGAACGTTAAGGAAAATATCAGCATTACTCAGGAGCGCATGACCTTAAAACGCGCCTGGGTCAGCCTGCGCGCCAATCGACCGTGGTTCGTCTTCGCCATCAACATTTTCCTGATGTGGGGCGCGTTTTTCTTTCAAACCGGGGCGCTGGTCTACTTCTTCCATTATTACGTCGGCAATAACGAACTCACGGCGGTCGTCGCCGGAATCTCCACCTTCGTTCCCCTGCTGGGCACCCTCACCGTGCCGCTGCTCGCCAGCCGAATGAAAAAGCGCCACGTGTATCTGGTCGCCAGCGCGATCAACCTGGTCGGCATGGGTATGATGATGGCGGCAGGCGTTAATAGCTGGGGTCTGGTTGCCGGAGCGGTCGTGTTATCGCTTGGCGCCGGACAGCGCACGGCAATTTACTTTTCCATGCAGGCCGATCCGGTGGATTACGGGGTATGGAAAACCGGCATCAATACCGCCGGCATTTTAACCTCCATCAACGGCTTTCTTGGCAAGGTGGCTATGGCGGGCGCAGGAGCCATTACCGGGGTACTGCTCTCATCCGCCGGTTATATCGCTAACCAGACGCAAAGCGACGGCGCGATGCTGGCGATAAAAGCCTGCTACCTCTATATCCCCGCGCTGCTGATTGTGGCCTCAATGTTGTGGATGGGTCGCTTCTACCGCCTCGACGACCAGTACGAGCAGATCCGCGCTGACCTTGACGCTGGACGCCGTGCGCCGTCGAACGCATCGTCTGTTGGTGGAGAAAACCACGCCCTGTAAGGCGCAGCACACCCTTCATACCTCTGAAAAAAATAAGGATTGATATGCGTATCTCTTTGATAAGCGCAGCGGTTTGCTGCGCCCTTTTTTCGGCTTACGGCGCGAGTGCGGCCCCACTCACTGTCGAGCAACGGCTGGCTCTGTTGGAGGCCCGGCTAAATCATGCGGAGCAGGAGGCGGGAGAAGCTAAACGCCGGGCGCAGCAGGCGGAGCTGCGCACCAGCGCCGCGGAACAGCGCGCGGCGGCAGCGGAAAAGCAGGTGCAGGCGCTCAGTCAGCGCACCGCAGCGACCGAGCAAAAGCAGCAGGACACCGACAAACAGTTGGCGAAAAGCAGCCTCAGCGATGGCTTCGAGTTCAACGCCTACGCCCGCTCCGGAATGTTAGTCAACAGCCACGGCAAAGGCGCCCGCGGCGGGCCAGGTATCTCCCCGGCCAGTTCGCTCAACGGCGATGCCCACGTCGGCCGTCTCGGCAACGAAAAAGATAATTACGCTGAGCTGAGCTTTGGCAAAAAGCTTACCTTCAACGATGGCTCATGGGCGCGCTTTAAGACCATGCTCGCCGACGGGGCCACCAACCCGGATCCGTGGGTTCAGGATAACGACAGCCACCATCTGAACATTCGTCAGCTGTACGTCGAGATGGGCGACTTCGCCGAGTTCACCGGGCCGTTAAAACGCGCCTCGATCTGGGCTGGCAAGCGCTTCGATCGGGATAACTTCGATATCCACTTTACCGATAGCGACATCATGTTCCTCGGTGGCACCGGCGGCGGGATCAATGATGTCGACTGGGGAAGCGGCCTGCGCGGCGATTATTCGGTGTATGCGCGTAACTTCGGCGACCTTGGCAGCGATAATTACGCGGATAATGACATCCAGAATCTGCTGTTCACCGCAAACCATTTTTACGGCAACTGGCAGCTGATGACCACGGTGATGACCGCCCAGGGCAACGATGACCTGAAAGATAATACCTCGACCACCGGGAGCTATGCCCTGCGCAGCGATAACACCGCCAAAAACGGCTACTACGCGATGCTGGCCCTCCACGACAAACAGCAGTTCTACGGCCTGGCGCCGGGGGTGTCGGAAAGCGCCCTGCAGTACGGCGTCGGGCTGGGCGCCGAAGCGCGTCAGCCGGGGAGCGATGGCGACCTGACCGAGAACGCGGCCTCCCTGCGCTTTGCGTCGTACGGGATCCTGCCGCTGGGGAAAAACTGGCAGCTGGCGCCGTCGGTGATAGCCCAGCACAGCGAAGACCGCTATCGCGACGGCGACCGCTACGACTGGGCGACGTTTAACCTGCGGGTATCGCAAGGGATCTCCGCTCACTTCGCCCTGCTGTATGAGGCCTCGTGGCAGTATATGGATCTCAATCCGAACGGGCGCAGCTATCGCTATAATGACAACGTTTATCAGTATCAGGCGGTGCGCGGTGATTTCTACAAGCTGACCTTCGCCCCCACCTTTAAAGTGGGCGATGTGTTTGATATCAAAGCGCGGCCGGAGATACGTTTCTTTGTCACGTGGATGAACTGGGATAAAGACCTGGATCGTTATGCGATCAACGATGATTTCGGCAGCAAAGGCTTTACCGCTGGCGGGACATGGAACTTCGGCGTGCAGACGGAGATTTGGTTCTGACCGAGCGTCACTGGCGGGCATCATGCCCGCCAGTGGCAATTACATGCTATAACCCGGCTTCTTAATCAACTGCGCCATCTGCGGGGCGATCTCACTATCCCACACCGCCTGCCACGCGTCCGGCTCAACCTGGGTGAGCGCGACGCTGACCGCGCTCTCTTTGCTGTTCAGATGACGGATCAGCACCTCGGTAATGTCGGCGGCCAGTGCGGTTTTTTGTTCCTCAGTCAGTTCACGGGGAAAACATTTAATATCTACATGCGGCATAGCAAAGACTCCTTGTGGTCAGAGCCATAACGCTACCACACAATGGCCGTTATGGTTGGCATCGCGTGCGTTAAATCAGCTTGTTACGGCGCAGCGTCGCGGCCAGCTCCGGTCGCTGGTAGACCGCCTGGGCGACGGCGGCGAATTTTGGCGCGTGGTCGTCAAACCACGCCTGCCGCGGCCCCCAGCTGTACATCGCCGCGATATAGCAGTCCAGGAGGGTAATCGACGCGCCCAGCGCCCACGGCCCGGCGGCCAGTTGCTGTTCGAACCAGAGATAGAGATTGTTCCGGTACTGGCGACAATTCTCCACCAGCTGCTCCGCCGCGGCGGGCGCCCAGCGTTCCGGATAGTCGGCATAGGTAAAGGTAGGATAGACATTAGCCACCAGCCAGACCAGCAGGCGCTGAAACTGCTGACGCTGCGGCGTCCCCGGCGCGGGGGCCAGGTCAGGACGCTGGTCGAGGATCATCAGCGCGATGGCGGCGGTTTCGGTCATGATGTTGCCGTCGGCCAGCCTGAGGGTGGGCACCTGACACAGCGGGTTAATCTGCCGCAGGCGCTCGCGCGCCGGGCCGGGCTGGTCAAAGCCCTCAACGTCAACCACCTCGTAGGGAATATCGGCCAGGGAGAGCATCAGCTCGCTAATCGTCGAGCCCCATCCCGGCACGCCATAAACGGTAATCATGGTCTGCCTCCAGGATAAAGCCTAAGTGTAGGCAGAAAATTACCGCTCACCCAAACGGCATACCATGGCCCGGGTGGTTAGTAGGTGATCCCCGGCGGGTTGACCACCGACTGCGCCACCGCTTCGCCCTGCTCTCCCCAGCGCGCCAGCACCTGCTGATATTCACCACGGGCGATCGCCCCGTCGAGGGCTGCCTGCAGGGCAAAGACCAGGCCGTTACCTTTTTTAGTGGTCGTCGCCACCCACGCTTTTTTCGGCCCCAGGCCTACCACCCGGGTCTGGCCATTAAGGGCCGCTTTATAGGCGGCCACCGACTGCGGACCGAAAAAGATATCCGCCCGCCCGGACTGGATATAGAGGTTGCCGGAGGCATCATCGGTCAGGTAGACCGGCTGGGCCGGCGGCCGCCCGGCGGCCCGGTTGTCCTCATTCCAGCCCAGCAGGATCCGCTCCTGGTTGGTGCCGGACCCGACGATCACTTTGCGCCCGGCGAGGTCTGCGGGTCCGTTTACCGCGGCGATGTCGCTGGTGGATTTCACTGAGAAGGCCAGGGAGTCCACCCGGTAGGTGGCGAAATCGAACTTCTCTTTGCGCTTCTCGGTTACCGCGATATTAATCAGCGCAACATCGTAGCGGCCGGCGGCGATGCCCAGCGGCCAGTCCTCCCACGCGGTGGGCACCAGCCTGAGTTTCAGGCCAAGGCTTCCGGCCAGCAGGCGGGCCATATCCGGGTCGCTGCCGATCCGCGTGCGGTTGTCGCTGGCCAGCAGCGCCAGCGGCGGCGAATTGAGCGCCGAGATCGCCACCGTCAGCGTCCCCGGCTCGACGAAGCGATAGCCCGGCGGAATTTTCGCTATCGCCTGCGGGTCGCGGGTGACCGGCAATGGCTGCTCATTGGCGCGCAGATCCAGCGCCGCGTGAGCGTCCAGCGCCAGGGCGCTGAATACAAGGGTCGCTATCGCTCTGTTCATGACGGCAGCACCCTGGATAAAAACTGCCGGGTACGCGGATGCTGCGGATGGTTGAGCACCTCGTCGCTGCTGCCCTGCTCGACGATCCTGCCGTCGACCATAAACACCACCTGATCGGCCACCTCGCGGGCAAAGCCTACCTCGTGGGTCACCACCACCAGGGTGGTGCCGGAGCGCGCCAGCTTTTTGATCACATCCAGTACCTCGCCCACCAGCTCCGGATCCAGCGCCGAGGTGGGCTCATCAAACAGGATCACCCGCGGGTCCAGCGCCAGCGCCCGGGCAATCGCGATACGCTGCTGCTGGCCGCCGGAGAGATGCCGCGACCAGGCGTCGGCTTTATTGCGCAGGCCGACGACGTCCAGCAGCTCCCAGGCACGGGCAATGGCCTCTTTGCGCGTGACCTGCTTGTGGGCGATCGGCGCCTCAATCAGGTTCTCCAGCACCGTCAGGTGCGGAAACAGGTTAAAGTTCTGAAACACGTAGCCGACGTTGATCCGCTGGCGGAGGATCTCCTTCTCTTTCATCTCATACAGCTTGTCGCCTTTGCGGCGATAGCCGATATAGTCGCCATCAATCTGAATAAACCCCTCATCAACGCGCTCGAGGTGATTAATGGTGCGCAGCAGCGTGGACTTGCCCGAACCGGAAGGGCCGAGGATCACCGTCACCGTGCCCGGAAGTATCTCCAAGGACACATCGTCCAGCGCTTTGTGGCGGCCATAGTATTTGCTGACGCCGGTGATAGAGATATGGCCATTACGAGAGCTGGGCATGGACGGCCTCCTGGGGCTGTGGTTGACGTGCGGGTTGATTCAGACGGCTGCTGCGGGCGCTGTTCACCGCCGAGCGGCGCTCGCTGCGCGCCAGTCCACGTTCCACCAGGTACTGAATGGCGGAGAGAACGCTGGTGATCGCCAGATACCAGGCGGCGCCGACCATCAACAGCGGGATCACCTCCTGGGTACGGTTGTAGATCATCTGGATGGTGTAGAACAGCTCCGGCATCGCCAGGACATACACCATCGCCGTTCCTTTCGCCAGACTGATGATCTCATTGAAGCCGGATGGCAGAATGGTGCGCAGCGCCTGCGGCAAAATAATGCGCAGCGTGCGTCGCCAGGCGGGCAGCCCCAGCGCGGCAGCGGCCTCATACTGCCCATGGTCAACGCCGAGGAAGCCGCCGCGAATAATCTCCGCGGTATAGGCGCTCTGCACCAGGGTCAGGCCCACCACCGCCGTGGAGAATTGCCCCAGCACGTTTATCGTCTGGTAGCTGGCCCAGGTGACGCCGGTAAACGGGATCCCCAGCGACAGGGTGTCGTAAAGATAGGAGAAGTTGTAGAGAATGATCAGCACTACAATCAGCGGCAGCGAGCGAAACAGCCAGATATAGCTCCAGGCGAGGCTGCTGAGCAGCCAGGATGAGGACAAGCGGGCCAGCGCCAGCAGGCCGCCGAAGATCACGCTCAGCACCGTGCCGAGCAGGGTCAGAAGCAGGGTTTGTCCCAGCCCTTCGAGGATCACCGGGTCAAAGAACCAGCGGGCGAAGACGCCCCACTCCCAGCGCGGGTTGAAGGCCACCGACTGGATCACTACCGCCAGCACCAGCAGGGCCACCAGGGCTCCCACCACCCGCAGCGGATAGCGCGCCGGCACCACTTTTATCGTTTCAGATGTATGCATAATGCCTCCTCAGGCGCTGTGGCTAAAGGCGCTCACCGCCAGCGCTTTAGTGAACCGCAGCCGGCCATCGTAAGGCGGCTGACTGTACTCTTCCGGGTCTCGCGCGAGGTCAAACTGCGCCTCATACCCCTGGCTGAGATAGAGCTTTACCGCCTCCGGCTGGCGGAAGCCGGTGGTCAGGTAGATATGGCTGTACCCGGCCAGCACCGCCCGCCGCTCCAGCTCCTGAACCACTTTCGCCGCCAGCCCCTGCTGGCGCAGACGGCGGTGCGTCCAGATACGTTTGATCTCTGCGGTGTGGCGATCTTTCGGTTTATAAGCGCCGGTGGCGATAATTTCGCCCTCACGCTCAAGGACGATAAACAGCCCCTGCGGCGGCAAATACCACTCGCTCAACTCCACTTCCGCATCGCGGGAAAAATAGTCGCCGTAGCGGGCGGCGTATTCAGCAAACAGCCCGCTAATAATCGGCTGCAGCTCCGGTGCGTCCGGAGAAATATCGCGGAATGCTTCGCTCATCGCGCCTCCTGTCAGTCGCCCAGCCCGGGCGGGTTGATTTCCGATTGCGGTATGCTTTCCACCCCTTCGCCCCAGCGGTTAAGCACTTTGGCGTAGTCCCCGCTGGCGATAGCGCCGTTCAGCGCCGCCTGGACGGCATTCACCAGCCCGCTGTCTTTTTTCAGCGTTACCGCGATATGCGCCGCTTTCGGCCAGCCGCCATCGACGCTGCCCACCAGTTTGGTTTTGCCGGTCAGCGCCGCCTTCCATGCGCCAATTACGTTAGGGCCGAAAAAGGCGTCGGCTCGCCCGGTCTGCAGCGCCAGCGTCTGGGCGGCATCATCCTTGGTGTAAACCGGGGTAAACGGCTTCAGCCCCTTCTTGACGTTCTCCGCGTTCCACGCCAGCAGGATCGCCTCCTGGTTAGTACCGGAGCCGACGATAATCTTCAGCCCGGCGATGTCCTCCGCCTTGTCAATTTTGTTCAGCGGACTGGTGCTTTTGACGTAGAAGCCCAGCGAATCTTTGCGGTAGGTGGCGAAATCGAACTTTTCTTTTCGCTCTTTGGTGACGGTAATATTGCTGATCGCGGCATCATATTTGCCGGAGGTGACTCCCAGCGGCCAGTCTTCCCAGGAGGTGGGAACTACGTTCACCTCCAGCCCGAGACTCTCCGCCACCAGCCGGGCGATATCCGCCTCGCTGCCGAGCAGGGTTTTGTTGTCATCGGCGAAGACCGTCAGCGGCGGTGAGTTCAGGGCCGCCACCGCGACGGTGAATTTCCCCGGCACCGCCAGATGTAGATCTTTCGGCAACAGGGCAATGGCCTGCGGGTTTTTCGCTGTGTGAATCGGCGTTTTGTTGGCCTCCAGGCTTACCCCGGTGCCATTGATCTTGACGTCCTGTGCCCACGACGAGGCGCTAAATGCCAACGCGACGGCCAGCAAGAGTGTTGTTTTCTGCATAGCGTGATTCTCTTTTCTTATTTTTGGAATTGATTAGCGGGTAGCGCCAGGCCCAGACTTTCCCGCAGGGTAGTGCCCGGATAGTCGCGACGGAACAGACCGCGCGCCTGTAACAGAGGCACCACCTCGTCAACAAAGCGCGGGAAGGTTTCCGGCGTGCCGCCCTGAATGATGAAACCGTCCGCCGCGCGCTGTTCGAACCACAGCTGCAGGCCATCGGCGACATCGCTGGCGGTGCCGGTAAAGCGCGGACGTGGGCTCGCGGCCTCCAGGGCCACCTGGCGCAGGGTTAATCCCCGCTCGCGGGCGTGACGTTTAATCTCGTCGGTGGTGCTGCGGAAGCTGTTTTGTCCCAGGTCGCCAATATCCGGGAACGGTTCATCAAGCGGGTACTGCGAAAAATCATGGTGTTCGAAATAGCGCCCAAGATAGTTCAGCGCATCCTCGATGGAAACCAGCGCCGCGGTAGTCTGGTACTGACGTTCCGCATCCTGGGCGTCATCCCCGACGATGACGCTGACGCCCTGGAAGATATGCAGTTGGTCCGGGGTGCGCTGATATGCGCTGAGTTGGCTTTTGACATCCTGATAAAATGCCTGCGCCTCGGCCAGCGATTCCTGATGGGTAAAAATGGCATCGGCGTGGCGTGCGGCTAATTTCTTGCCGTCGTCCGACGCGCCAGCCTGGAAAATAATCGGCCGTCCCTGTGGCGTGCGGGCAATATTTAGCGGCCCGGCCACTTTAAAGAAATCGCCATGGTGATCGAGCGTATGCAGTTTATTTTTATCAAAGAACTGGCCAGTCTCCTTATTGCGCACAAAGGCGTCCTCTTCCCATGAATCCCATAAGCCTTTCACCACCTGCAGATATTCATCGGCAATGCGATAGCGCAGCGCATGATCCGGATGCTGGGCCCGGGAGAAGTTTTTCGCCGACCCTTCCAGCGGCGAAGTGACCACGTTCCAGCCTGCCCGCCCCTGGCTTAAATGGTCAAGGCTGGCGAACTGTCGGGCGGTGGTAAACGGCTCGCTGTACGAAGTGGATAAAGTCCCCACCAGCCCCAGCCGCCGGGTAACCGCGGCCAGCGCGGAAAGCACCGTTAAGGGCTCGAAGCGATTTAAAAAATGGGGAATCGATTTTTCATTAATATATAAACCGTCGGCGACAAAAATAAAATCCAGCTTACCCGCTTCCGCTTTTAACGCCGTCTCTGTAACAAAATCAAAATTAATACTGGCGTCGGCCTGGGCCGCCGGATGACGCCATGCGGACATATTTCCCGATGCACCATGTAATATGGTTCCCAGACGCAATTGTCGATTTTCAGACATAGCTACCCCTTCCCCTGCCATCCGTTAAATGTGTTGTAACGCTTCTTCCGCGAGCCGGGCGAAATAATGTGCCGCGGGTGCAATCAGCCGTTCATCCGGATTAAATGCCGGATGGTGCAGACCATATTCGCTGGCGCTGCCGATGCTGACGAACGCCCCGGGAATATGCTGAAGATAGACCGCAAAATCTTCGCCACCGAGATGCAGATCGGCGTGGTGAGTGCGATACCCGGCCTGAGCTGCCACCTCGCTGGCGAAGTCGGCCCAGCGGGCGTCGTTGACCAGCGCCGTCGGGCCGGCGTACCAGAAGACGTCAATCTGCGCGCCAAAAGCGCTGGCGAAACCGGCCGCGATCTCGCTGACCCGGGCCTTGACCCGCTGCTGCACTTCACTGCTGTGGGTGCGCAGCGTCCCCTCCAGTTCGACGCTCTCCGGCAGCACGTTCCAGGTATTGCCTCCCTGGACCCGCGTCACGCTGAGCACCACTGAGTCGAGGGTGTTCACTTCCCGGCTGGCCACGCTCTGCAGCACCGTCACCAGCTGGCTGGCCAGCAGGATCGCATCCTTTCCTTCATGTGGGCGGGCGGCATGCGCCCCCTTCCCGGTCACTTTGAAGACGAAGCGATCGACGTTGGCGTAGAACGCGCCGCCGCGGGTGGCAAATTCGCCCACCGGCAGGCCGGGCTCATTGTGCATACCAAAGATCGCCGACACGTCCTCCAGCGCCCCGGCGCGGATCAGGGTTTTCGCGCCGCCAAAATTTTCCTCCGCCGGCTGAAACAGGATCCGTACCCGCCCCGGGAGTTCCGCTTCCCGCTCCTTCAGCAGCAGCGCCGCCCCCAGCATCACGCTGGTGTGAATATCATGGCCGCAGGCATGCATCACCCCTTCATTTTGCGAGCGGTAAGGCAGACCGGTCGCCTCCTCGATGGGCAACGCGTCGATGTCCGCCCGCAGGGCAATCACCTTGTCGCCGCTGCCGACTTCGGCGACCAGCCCGGTTTTCAGATCGAAGGGCAGCAGAGTCAGCCCGCCGCTCTGCAGCCAGTCGCGGATCCGCGCGGTGGTGGCTACTTCCTGTAGGGAGAGCTCCGGGTTCTGGTGCAGCTCGCGCCGCCAGCTAATCAGTTGTTGTTCAAAGGACATTCAGCACCTCCTTGCCGTAGTGAGCCTGCGCCAGCAGGCGCAGGGAGCGCAGGCGCGCAGGCCCGTCGCTAATGGGGGTATCAATGATTAATTCATCCAGCTGATCTTCCGCCTGCAGCGCGTCAAGCCGGGCTTTAACCTGTTCGGGAGTACCGGAGATCAGTGAAGATTCGCGGCGGTGGATGCGTGTCGGCCGGCTGCCAGCCTGGCGGGCAAAGGCGACGGCCTGAGCCTCACTGCCGACGGTCACCCGCTGGCCGTTCTCCAGCTCGACGCCCCACACCTCGACCTGCTGCGCCAGCGCAGCGGCGGTGGCCGGATCGTCAGCCACCACCACCTGCACGGCGACGATCGCCTCACGCGGGCTGAGCTCGCGCCAGCGGTTGATCACCGTACGGCGCAGCGCGCTGTCGCCATTGAGATGGGCCGCAAACACGAAGTTCCAGTCAAGACGGGCGGCCAGTTCCGCACTCTCCAGGCTGGCACCGAGCAGAAATCCGTCGGCCCGGCGCGGCGGGATCGGCGTGGCGCGCAGGCTCTCCTCTCCCCCTGGCTCAGTCAGTGACAGCCAGTTATCCAGCTGCGCCAGCTGATCGGCAAAGGTCCCTTTCTCCTCCTGATGCAGGCCCTGCTGCAGGGCGCGGGTGGAGAGCGGCAGGCCGCCAGGCGCCTTGCCCACCCCGAGATCGATGCGACCCGGCGCGAGGGCGGCCAGCAGGTTAAAGTTTTCCGCGACTTTATAGGGGCTGTAGTGCTGGAGCATGACGCCGCCGGACCCGAGGCGAATGCGCCGGGTGTGGCCCAGCAGCCAGGCGATAACCAGCTCCGGAGAGGGGCTCGCCAGCTGATCGGTATTGTGGTGTTCGGCGACCCAGAAGCGGTGATAGCCCCAGGCTTCGGCGTGTTGCGCCAGCGTTAATGTGCGCGCCAGCGCCTGCGCGGCGGTTTCCCCGGCGGCAAGCGGACTTTTATCCAGGATACTGATTCGATAAGACATTTCGCAGGCTCATATGAAAGTACGTGCCTGCATTATTAAAATCTCTGCTAACTATTGAGAAACAATTAATTCACATGTGTACTGCTGAAAATTAGATATGCCCGCCTGACCGCTGCGCTTCCAGCTCGCGGAGCAGCGCCTCGGCCTGCCGCGGACTGCGCAGCCGGACGAAGCGAATATGCCGATATTGCGGATCCTGCATATCGGCCAGATAGCGTCGACGATTCTGCCGCCAGGTCTTCAGCGTCCAGAGGAGGATGGATTCCCGGCTGCAGAACGAACGGCGGAAACTCTCGCGGTTGCCGGTGCCCGGCCATAGCTCCTGTTGTCGCCACGCCCGGCTCGCGGCCCGCCACACCGCCTGGCGCAGCGTGCGCCAGAGGCCATAATCCAGCCAGATCACCAGATCCACCTCGCGCCATTTGACCCCGCGGCTGCGATTGTAATTGCCATCCAGCACCCAGCCCGGCGAGGCCGTCGCGGCGGCAATGGCGGCGAAAAACGCCTCATCCGGCGTGCCCTGCCAGTTCGGCCGCCAGTACAGGCGATCGAGCTCGATCCAGGGTAGTCCCAGCCGGTGCGCCAGGCGCCGGGCCAGAGTGGATTTGCCTGAGCCGCTGGTGCCGACCACGTTGATGTTCATCTCTGTTTCTCCCTGGTAGCCATTCCCGTTGTTCGCCGCCTTTGCCCGGATGAGAAAAGGCAATGTGTAACAGCCGCTGACGACAGCAAGCGCAATGAAAAAAGTGGTGAGATTCCCCGGCAACCACGGTCAGCCACGCACACGCGGTGTCGCCAGGCTTTTCCAGCCGGCAAAAGCCGACCAGACAGTCAATTTAACCCTGCATATCAAAGCCGGACTGCTGAAAATCCCGGAAGACATCGGGGTTGTTAAAAGGCGGGAACGTGGCCTTCCTGGCAGCAGCGGCTAACTCGTCACAATAGGCTTTGTTACCGTTGCTGGTCGAGACATGTAAAACCGTGCCATCCTGCGCAAAGGCTAAATGCAACCTGCATTTCTTACCCTGCCAGCGCTCGGGGGTATCCATCTGGGCTAGTATCGCGGCCCTGATGGCCCGCGCCTGGGCGCCCCACTCATCCCGATCGTCCCAGCGGCCAGAGCCACAGCTTCCCGTCGCGGTCGTTTTATGACAGCCGGAGGGCTGTAACGGTGCGCAGCCCGCGCCCAAGGCAGAGATAAGGGTTAATAAACACAATTTCTTCAACATACCGGCTTTCCTGCCCGTAACGAATTGGAAAGGTTGCCATTATGCGCTACTCGCAGGCAAGGCACCAGAGAGCGGAGCCAGGCTCTGACGGGGCGAGAAGATGACTTCAACCCGCTGGCCGGCTGGTGATCGGCTCGATGTGCGGGCTTCCTCGTTATGCTGAAGACCTCGCCACTTACGATCCTGTCAAGCATCATCTCCTGAAAGAGGGGCAGCCCTGGCGTACGCTTAAACCCCTCCCGGCTTTACTGAATGAGATACAGCAGGCGCAGTTTAGCGTCCTTGCCACCAACGTTAAGCACAATGCCTGGTGGGATCATGCCACCATCGTTTGTTCGGCAAACGGGCCGTCGGCTGATCCTCAGGAGAGTTAATTTCAGGCTGACCGCGCCATCTGTTATGCAGCGCCAGTAAAGATGGCGCTGCCGCCAACAAAGCAGTCTTTATCCAGCGTCAGGCTGGCGATTTTATGCACCGGGCCACGCATACGGACCTGAAAATCCGCGCCGAAGGTGATGCACAGCTGGCCGCCTGGCATGTTGACATCCACCCGATCGTCCACCCTCCCTAACCGGCGCATGGCGCTGGCCGCCGCGCAACTGCTGCTCCCGGAGGCCATCGTAAACCCGGCGCCCCGCTCCCAGATACCAATCTTCAGCGTATGGCGATCGACAATTTCCACGAACTGCACATTGCAGCGTTTGGGGAATAAGGGATGATGTTCAATTTGCGGTCCTAAACGATGAACCTGTTCCAGGTCGAGCTTATCCACGAGGACAACGCAGTGGGGATTGCCCATGGAGACCAGCACGACGGACAGGGTTTCATCCGCCAGCGTCAACGGATAATTCACCGCCTCGGGCAAATTCACTAAGGCGGGTAACGCCGCCGGATTGAAATTCGCCCGCCCCATATCCACGCTAATCTGATGAAAATCACTCTCCACGGTGCAATAGACATCTCCGCCCGCCGTGTGCACTAAAAAAGGCTCATGGCCGACGCGACCGCTATCAAACAGATAGCGCGCATAGATCCGTAGCCCATTACCGCTTTTCTCCGCCTCGGAGCCGTCCGGATTGATTATACGCAGCGTGGGATGGGTTTGATCGCCGCTGTCGATCAGCAGACCATCGGAACCAACGCCATAGTGGCGATGGCACAGAATTCGAATATGCTCGTTGCTCAGCTGGTCGGCAACGGCGCGATGGCATACCAGGTAATCATTACCCAGTCCGTGATATTTATGAAAGTGTAAGGGGGTCATTGTGTGGGGTCGCCTGGCGCTATGGGTCTGATCTTGCATCTTACAATACCTGCGCCGCCAGAATGAATTAAACACTAAGGCTTATCCGCTCTGTTCATTCTGCTCTTCGGCAGACAGGCGTCATGCTTCTCCCGTCTACGCATCCCCACCGTGACTGACGCTGAAGCCATTTATGCTGGAATATCCGGATATTAACATCAAAAGCACTGATGATAATGGCCAAACGGTGGTCGTCGATGACCGGTTAAACGCTGGGCTGCGACTCGGCGAACAGCTGGCTATCGCCTGTGACCAACGAATGCGCCAGCAGGCGAACTGGCCCCACGCCGTCCCCGGACAGCCTCGCTATTACCCCAGTCGACGCCAACATACCAGCGCTTTCATTCTGTTGCGGGAAACTCTGCGACGCTGATCTCATTGATAAATCTGTCAAATGCTATCGGTAAATGTTTTAGGTGCGTAACTATTAGGTTACGTGTAGGATTCAGCGCCATGTCTGAGCTTATCTCCTACGTCAGAATGATGAGAAAGCCAGCATAATGTGCCAGCCGTCCTCCACACCGGCTGCAAACATGGGCATTGACAGGAAACTGATACATCAATGAATACGAAACACGACACTGCAGCGGAGCACCATGCTGCAAAACGCCACTGGCTCAACTCACACGAAGCGGGTTATCACAAAGCGATGGGCAACCGTCAGGTACAGATGATTGCCATCGGCGGCGCCATCGGTACCGGTTTGTTCCTCGGCGCCGGGGCACGTTTACAAATGGCAGGGCCAGCGCTCGCACTGGTCTATCTGGTCTGCGGCATCTTCTCTTTCTTTATTCTTCGCGCGCTCGGCGAACTGGTTCTCCACCGCCCCTCGAGCGGCAGCTTCGTCTCTTATGCCAGGGAATTCCTCGGCGAAAAAGCCGCCTACGTGGCCGGCTGGATGTACTTCGTTAACTGGGCAATGACCGGGATCGTCGATATCACCGCCGTGGCGCTGTATATGCACTATTGGGGCGCCTTTGGCGATGTGCCGCAGTGGGTCTTCGCCCTTGGCGCGCTAGCCATCGTTGGCACCATGAACATGATCGGCGTGAAGTGGTTCGCCGAGATGGAGTTCTGGTTCGCACTGGTCAAAGTACTGGCGATCGTCGCGTTTCTCGTGGTCGGTACCATTTTCCTCGGCTCCGGTAAGCCGCTGGACGGTAATGCCACAGGCTTCCACCTGATCACCGATAACGGCGGCTTCTTCCCGCACGGCCTCCTGCCGGCGCTGGTGCTGGTGCAGGGCGTGGTCTTCGCCTTCGCCTCCATTGAGCTGGTGGGCACCGCGGCCGGTGAGTGTAAAGATCCGGAGAGGATGGTGCCGAAGGCCATCAACAGCGTGATCTGGCGTATCGGCCTGTTTTACGTTGGGTCGGTGGTGCTGCTGGTGCTGCTGCTGCCGTGGAACGCCTACCAGGCGGGACAGAGCCCGTTTGTTACCTTCTTCTCAAAACTGGGCGTGCCGTACATCGGCAGCGTGATGAACATCGTGGTATTAACCGCCGCCCTCTCCAGCCTTAACTCCGGCCTCTACAGCACCGGACGTATTCTGCGCTCCATGTCGATGGGGGGCTCCGCGCCTAAGTTCATGTCGAAGATGAGCCGTCACCACGTCCCTTACGCCGGGATCCTGGCGACGCTGGCGGTGTACGTGGTCGGGGTGTTCCTCAACTATCTGGTGCCGTCGCAGGTGTTTGAGATCGTCCTCAACGTCGCTTCGCTGGGGATCATTGCTTCCTGGGGCTTTATCGTGGTGTGTCAGATGCGTCTGCGCAAAGCGATTAAGGAAGGGAAAGCGGCTCAGGTGAGCTTCAGAATGCCGGGGGCGCCGTTCACCTCGTGGCTGACGCTGCTGTTCCTGTTTAGCGTGCTGGTGCTGATGGCCTTCGATTATCCGAACGGCACCTATACCATTGGCTCCATCCCGTTGCTGGCGGTGCTGTTGGTGGCGGGCTGGTTTGGCGTGCGTAAGCGCGTGCATGCGATTCACAGCACAGCGCCGACGCTCAAGCAGTAAATGGCAAGACTCCCGGTTTGTCCATCGCGGGCAAACCGGGAGGTCAGGACTTAGTTATCCTCAACCAACTGCGACACGTCGCTGCTATTAATTTCCCGCTTATTACCAGACTCATCGATATAGCTGGTCATCCCCGTTTCTTTATCCAGCTGCGGCTTGCCGTGAGTCACGATCGTCTGACCGCTTTTGGTGGTCATAACGTAGTTGGACGAACAGCCTGCCAGCAAGGCCAGCATCGCGCCGGCGCAAATCACCATAAATGGCTTTTTCATTTTATCTCCACTGATTACCACTGCCCGCGCGAGGCGGGAAAGGGGTAAGTGTATAACCATCTGGTTTATCAGGCCAATACGCGTTTGTAACAGAGGGTGAGATGCCGGGCGCGACCACCGGTGGCAGTGGTCGTCGCGCCCGGGGACCTTACAGCGCGATGCGGATCACATCGTCCGGGGCGGTGGCCTCTTTCTCACGGCTGGAAGCTTGTTTCACGCTGACGTACAGCGTTTTGCCGTCATCAGAGAGCGCCAGGCTGTTGGGATGGGTCGGCGTTTTAAAGGTCTTCACCACCTTATAACTCTTGCCGTCGATAACGCTCACCTCCCCCGCTTTACGATGCGTCACATAGGCTTCGTTGCGGGTGGGGTTGAACAGCACCGCCAGCGATTCCGGCGCGGCGATTTTCTCCAGCACCTTGCCGTCGCGGGTATCGACCACCAGCACTTCCGGCTGCTTGCTGTCGGTAATAAAGGCGCGGTGGCCGGCGGTATCGAGGCTCAGGTTAAGGTAGAAATGCGCCTTGCCGTCATCCAGCAATTTTTTGCGCGACACAATGGTGTTGTTCTCGCTGTCGATGGTCAGCAGTTCGCCGTCGGCGTTGGTGGTATAGAGACGCTTAGCCTGCGGGTCGATCGCCAGGCCCGTCGCCATTGCCCCGGTGCCGGTAATGGTCGTTTTCAGCTTCAGGGTAGCGCCGTCCACCACCCAAATCACGCTCTCTTTGCCCAGACCGGTAATGTAGACGGTGTTGGTTTGCTCATTGACCGCCAGCTCGCGCGGCTGCAGCGGGCGCACGGTTTCACTGCGCTGACGCTCGTCCAGCACCAGTCGCCCCTTCACGGCGCCGGTTTTGGCGTCAATGGCGGTGATGGTGCTGTCAACGGTATTGCCAAACCACAGCGTACCGGTGGCATGGTTGATAGCGGCGCCGAACGGCTTCAGATCGTTGTGAATAATCTGCGTCACGTCGAGGGTGGTGGGGTCAAGACGATACACAATCCCGCCCTTGTCCAGCGAACGACTCTGCGAAGTGGCAACCCATAGCGCGTTCTCCTGCTGGCTGTAGGCCATTTCGTAGGCCCCTTTTCCGACGGCCTTGCGCAGCATCTCTTCCGCGGCGTGGGCGCTAAAGCTGCCTGCCAGCAGCAGAGAAGTGAATAACAGTGAATGGCGCAGACGCGGCGCGACAAACTGACGTAATGACATGACGACTCCCTTTGATAAACCTGTATGTGCTGACCCGACATCGCTTCCGGCGGCAAAGTCATAGCTCTACCTTGTTTTGAATGAGAATAGTAATCATTATTCTTATTAAAGTGGAGCGCTAATTGTTGTTGTTCGGTAAATTCGTCAGCCTTGAGCACTATCCGTTAACCAACGGCAGTTAATAATTTTCAAATATTTTACAAACGGGGTAACATATATACATATGTTCCATTTGGTTCGTCTCCCGAGTACTATCGATGAAAATCCTATCCGTGCGACATGCGGCCTTGCCGGCCCTGCTGCTGCCGCTCATCGCCGCCGCCCAGGCCGCCGATGAACAAACCATGGTGGTGACCGCTGCGCCAACCACCGTTTCTGAACTGGATACCCCCGCCGCCGTCAGCGTGGTCAATGGGGATGAGATGCGCCAGGCCGCGCCGCGCGTCAACCTTTCTGAATCGCTAGGCGCCGTGCCGGGCCTGCAGGTGCAGAACCGGCAAAACTATGCCCAGGATCTGCAGCTGTCGATTCGCGGCTTTGGCTCCCGCTCCACCTACGGCGTGCGCGGGCTGCGCATCTATGTGGACGGCATTCCGGCGACCATGCCCGACGGCCAGGGGCAGACGTCCAATATCGATATCGGCAGCGTCGACACCATTGAGGTGCTGCGCGGCCCCTTCTCTGCCCTCTACGGTAACTCGTCCGGCGGGGTGATCAACGTCACCAGCCAGACCGGCACCCAGCCGCCCACCGTGGAAGCCAGCAGCTACTATGGCAGCTTTGGCACCTGGCACTATGGAATGAAAGCCACCGGCGCCGTTGGCGACGGCAGCCACGCGGGCGATGTGGATTACACGGTGTCGACTAACCGCTTCACCACCCACGGCTATCGCGATCACAGCGGCGCGCGCAAAAATCTGGCCAACGCCCGGCTGGGGGTGCGTATCAACGACGTCAGTAAGCTGACTCTGCTGCTGAATAGTGTCGATATCAAAGCCAATGACGCCGGCGGATTAACCGCCGATGAATGGCGCGATAACCCGCGCCAGTCGCCGCGCGGCGACCAGTATAATACCCGCAAAAATACCCGGCAGACCCAGGCAGGTCTGCGCTATGAGCGCCAGCTGAGCGCCCAGGACGATCTCAGCGTCATGATGTACGCCGGGGAACGCGAAACCACCCAGTTCCAGTCGATCCCGCGCGCGCCGCAGCTGAAGCCGAGCCACGCCGGCGGGGTGATTGACCTCACCCGCCACTACCAGGGGATCGATACCCGGCTGACCCATCGCGGGGAGCTGCTGGTGCCGGTCACCCTGACCGCCGGTCTTGACTACGAGAACATGAGCGAGCGCCGCAAAGGCTATGAAAACTTTGTGATGGTCAACGGCGCGCCGCAGTATGGCGAACAGGGCGCGCTGCGTCGTAACGAACGCAACCTGATGTGGAACGTCGACCCTTACCTGCAGACCCAGTGGCAGCTCACCGACAAACTTTCGCTCGATGCCGGGGTGCGCTACAGCTCGGTATGGTTCGATTCGAATGACTACTACATCACGCCGGGCAATGGCGACGACAGCGGCGATGCCAGCTATCACAAATGGCTGCCCGCAGGCTCGCTGAAGTATGCCCTGACCGACGCGTGGAACGTCTACCTCTCCGCCGGCCGCGGCTTCGAGACGCCGACCATCAACGAACTGTCATACCGCTCCGATAACCAGAGCGGCCTTAATTTCGGCCTGAAGCCCTCCACCAACGACACGGTGGAGATCGGCAGCAAGACGCGGATCGGCAATGGGCTGCTCACCGCCGCCCTGTTCCAGACTGATACCGATAATGAGATCGTGGTCGACAGCAGCAGCGGCGGGCGCACCAGCTATAAAAACGCCGGCAAGACCCGTCGTCAGGGCATGGAGCTGGGACTGGATCAGCAGTTTGGCGAGAGCTGGCGCCTGAAGGCGGCCTGGACCTGGCTGGATGCGACCTATCGCACCAACGTCTGCGGCGACGCCAGCTGCAACGGTAACCGTATTCCGGGGATCGCGCGCAATATGGGCTACGCCTCCTTCGGCTATCAGCCTGAGCAGGGCTGGTACGCCGGAAGCGATATTCGCTACATGAGCGACATCATGGCGAATGACGAAAACACCGCCAAAGCCCCGTCCTGGACGGTGGTCGGCCTGACGACCGGCTATAAGTGGAGCTATGGCAGGATGGATATGGATCTGTTCGGCCGGGTCGACAACCTGTTCGACCGCGAGTACGTCGGGTCCGTCATCGTTAACGAGTCCAACGGACGCTACTACGAGCCCGCGCCCGGACGCAACTACGGTATCGGACTGAACCTCGCCTGGCGCTTCGAGTAACGCTCGACTTCGCCCGCGGATTCGCGGGCGAAGGCGTTATTCTCAGGCGCTGGCGCCCAGGACGCTGATTAAAGCAGGTTTCTCAGGGACAATTCGAAAATGATCTTTTCCGCCTGGCAGGAGAAGGCGATGGACAGATCGAGCTTCACCTCGTCGCCGGCGGCGGCGAGGGTGTAGTCAACCTGCGGCGGTTCACTGGCGGGCGCCGCCGCGGCGGCACGCTCGCGAACGGCGGCTACGGTTGACTCCGCTTCCTCGCGGCTCGGGAATAATTTCTCAGCCCGGTAGACGCAGTCCTCGTTATCAATGATCGTCCCGACATCAATGGCGCAGCCTTTGGTGCTGCATTTATCTACTACATCTTTCATCGTCATAACCTCTTGAGTTTTCTTAAGGATAAGAATCCGCTCGCCGAAAAGCAAACCATTAATATCCGTAAGGATTAGCGATTTTTATTCTATCGCGCCGCGGCGGACGCAAGCTTGCGCCACCGCAAGGCGAGGCCTGATGACGCAGGACCGCCGCGACTAACCGTGCGATTGCCGGTGCAACCGTGCTTGCCATCACACTATTCTGCACACTATCTCGTCTGCTTCGCGCCGCAGCGTTAGTCTGGTCACAGAACAACGCCAACAAGGAGCTGCTATGGCACTGCCGATTATGATTGATTGCGATCCGGGACATGATGACGCGATCGCCCTGGTCCTCGCTCTCGCCTCGCCGGAGCTGGAGGTGAAAGCCGTCACCGCCTCCGCAGGCAACCAGACGCCGGAGAAGACCCTGCGCAACGTGCTGCGTATGCTGACCCTGCTGAACCAAGCGGATATTCCGGTCGCCGGCGGCGCGTGGAAGCCATTGATGCGCGACCTGATCATCGCCGATAACGTGCACGGGGAA
This sequence comes from Klebsiella sp. JB_Kp031, assembly GCF_040064295.1. NCBI lineage: Bacteria > Pseudomonadati > Pseudomonadota > Gammaproteobacteria > Enterobacterales > Enterobacteriaceae > Klebsiella > Klebsiella sp. JB_Kp031. Next base: position 54,271 of record NZ_JBEAJW010000034.1, on the reverse strand, counting down.
AGCGGACTGGATGGCCCGAACCTGCCGGAGCCGGCCTTTGCCCCGCAGAACTGCACCGCCGTCGAGCTGATGGCCAGGGTGCTGCGGGAAAGCCGGGAGCCAGTGACACTGGTGGCCACCGGGCCGCAGACTAACGTGGCGTTGCTGCTCGCCAGCCATCCGGAGCTGCACGTGAAGATCGCCCGCATCGTGATCATGGGGGGCGCCATGGGGCTGGGCAACTGGCAGCCGGCGGCGGAGTTTAATATCTACGTTGATCCGCAGGCTGCGGAGATGGTCTTTCAGTCGGGGATCCCGGTGGTAATGGCGGGCCTGGATGTCACCCACCGGGCGCAGATCCTTCCTGCGGATATTGAGCGATTCCGCAAGATTGGCAATCCGGTATCCACTATCGTCGCCGAACTGCTCGACTTCTTTATGGCCTACCATAAGGATGAAAAGTGGGGCTTCGACGGCGCGCCGCTCCACGACCCCTGCACCATCGCCTGGCTCCTCAAGCCGGAGCTCTTTACCACTATCGAGCGCTGGGTCGGCGTGGAAACGGAAGGCAAATATACCCAGGGGATGACGGTGGTCGATTACTACCATCTGACCGGCAATCCGCCCAATACCACCCTGCTGCTGGATGTGGACCGCGAAGCCTTTGTCGATCTGCTCGCCCAGCGGTTAGCCTTTTACGCCTGATATTCATGCAGCGCCTCTCTTCCCGGCCGGGAGAGAGGCGCGTTCAGGCTATACCCGGCGTATTAGTCGTCCGCCGACACGCGGATCACCACCTTACCAAAGTTTTCACCTTTCAACAGGCCGATCAGCGCCTGCGGCGCCTGCTCCAGACCGTCGATCAGCTGTTCGCGATATTTAATTTTCCCCTCCTGCACCCAGCGCCCCATCTGCTGCTGGAATTCCGCGATCCGATGCCCATAATCCTGGCCGATAATAAAGCCCTGCATCCGAATGCGTTTCTTGAGGATGGTCGCCATCAGCAGCGGCAGACGGTCCGGCCCGTCCGGCAGACCGGTGGCGTTATAGCCGCTCACCAGCCCGCAGACCGGAACCCGCGCCGCGGTGTTGAGCAGCGGCAGCACCGCGTCAAAAACCTTGCCGCCGACGTTTTCGTAGTAGACGTCAATGCCCTGCGGGCAGGCCTGGGCCAGCTGTTCGGCAAAGTCCGCCGCGCGATGGTCAAGGCAGACATCAAAGCCTAAGGTGTCAACCGCATAGCGACATTTCTCCGCGCCGCCGGCGACGCCGACGGTACGGCAGCCCTTAATTTTGCCGATCTGTCCGACCGTAGCGCCCACCGGCCCGGTGGCCGCAGCGACCACCAGCGTGTCACCCGCCTTCGGCTGGCCAATGTCCAGTAATCCCATGTAGGCGGTGAAGCCCGGCATCCCCAGAACCCCCAGCGACCAGGACGGGTGCTGCGGGTTGTCCCCCAACTTCACCAGCCCGCTGCCGTCGGAAAGCTCATAATCCTGCCAGCCGCTGTAGCCCAGCACCCAGTCGCCGGGTTGAAAATCATCATGCTGCGAGGTCACGACGCGACTCACGGTCCCGCCCACCATCACCGCGCCGATGGCCACCGGCGGTGAATAGGACGGCGCGTCGCTCATCCGCCCGCGCATATAGGGATCCAGCGATAAATATACGGTACGCAGCAGAACCTGACCCGGCCCCGGCGTCGGCACCTCGCGCTCTTCCAGGCGGAAATGCTCTGCCGTCGGTTCACCATGGGGACGGGAAGCCAGTACCCAGCGGCGATGGCGTTGCGGTTGTTCTGACATAGCAAACTCCTCTTGTTAGCAGACAGTACTGAGGCTAGCTGCTTTATGCGCAATGCGCTTTATCATTAAGAGCCGGATGGCGATTGATTAAGGCGCACCACCAGATAGACGCAGGTCTCTGCGGATTCATTGATAAAGCGGCAGTCGTTCGGTGGGCCGAGCTCCAGACAGTCCCCGGTCTGCATCTCGTAGCGGGTATTCCCTTCCAGGAACACCAGCTCGCCCCGCTGCAGCCAGATCAGCTGGCGGGCCAGCGCATAGGACGAAGCCGGCATCGGCACATCGCTGCCGGGCGGCAGCTCGATCTGCACCAGGTCAATGGGCAGATCGCTGCGCGGCGAAACGTGGCGGCGGAGATAGTGGCTTTGCGGGTCGTGCCATACCGGCTGGCTGGCAAAACGCAGCAGCTTGCCTTCCTGCATTTCCGCCCTGGCGATCAGGGTCGACATACTGATGCCGAAGGCGCCGGAAAGGCGGCCCAGCATCGACGCCGTCGGGCTGCTTTCGCCGCGCTCGATTTTATGGATCATCGCCCGCGAGGCGCCGGCCCGTTCGGCCAAGTCGTTCAGCGACCAGCCACGGGATTCGCGCTCGATGCGGATGCGCGCGCTAATGCGCTGATTGAGGTTGTCTTCTATAGTATTCATAACGTAACACTATAGTGTGCGCGCAGGCATTACACAACCGCCCGTCGTGCCGCGTAACCCCTGGCCCATCAGGAAAAAATTTGCTGAAAACGGATGACAGCGTGGCGTTCATTATTGTAATAATATCGTACTACTATAGTGTACGAAAAACTGAGGTTTGCTATGTCCATCCGCCCTGCCATTAAAGACGATTGCGCGGCGATCGCCGAGATCTATAACCACGCCGTCGTGCATACCGCCGCTATCTGGAATGACAAAACCGTGGATACCGACAACCGCATCGCGTGGTTTGAAGCCCGCCAGCTGGCCGGCTTTCCGGTGCTGGTGAGCGAGGAAAACGGCGTCATCACCGGCTATTCCTCCTTTGGCGACTGGCGCGCGTTTGACGGCTTTCGCCACACCGTGGAGCATTCGGTGTACGTTCACCCCGACCATCAGGGGAAAGGCCTGGGGCGCAAACTGCTGGTTGCGCTGATCGCCGAAGCGCGGCGGCTGAATAAACATGTGATGGTCGCCGGGATCGAGTCGCAGAACCACGCCTCGCTGCACCTGCATGAAACGCTGGGCTTTATCACCACCGGGCAGATGCCGCAGGTGGGAACCAAATTTGGCCGCTGGCTGGATCTCACCTTTATGCAGCTGCAGCTGGATGCGCGCCAGGAACCGGACGGTAAGGCATGAATGCGTCGCTCACCCTCGCCTGTCTGGTGGCCGCCGGCGTAGGCCTGGTACTACAGAACACCCTGATGGTGCGCATCACCCAGTCGGCGTCGACGATCCTCATCGCCATGCTGCTCAATTCGCTGGTGGGTATCGTTATTTTCGTGACCCTGTTGCTCCTGCGCCAGGGCGCCGCTGGCTTTCAGGAGCTGGCCCTGAGCGTGAAGTGGTGGACGCTGATCCCTGGCCTGCTGGGGTCCTTTTTCGTTTTTGCCAGCATCAGCGGCTATCAAAACGTCGGCGCGGCCACTACCATCGCGGTACTGGTGGCCAGCCAGCTGGTCGGCGGGTTGATCATGGATTTAATTCGCGCCCACGGCGTACCGCTGCGGGCGCTGATCGGGCCATTATGCGGCGCGGTGATGCTGGTAGTGGGCGCCTGGCTGGTGGCCAGACGCCAGTTCTGAGCACCTCTTCAGAGGATCGCGCCGCCTTTGGTCAACTGCTCGCGGCGCGCGTCCTGCTCTTCCTGATGCTGTCGGCCATGGTGGGCGATAGCGGTGCGCAGGCGCTGCTGCTGGGTATAGCGCTCCTCACGACTGAGTTGCGCGTCATCGCTCAGGGCGATCAGCAGCTCATTCATATGAGCGATAACCCCCTCGGCAATAGTGTCATCGACTTTGACGATAACCTCATCCAGATGTGCCATCCTGTTCTCCTTTCGCTTAATTCAGCTTCGCTTTGGAAAAATCGCTGCCCATCATGCTCACGCGGTAGCCGCTGACGTTACTGCGGGTGGCATAGAAGGTCTTGCCGGTCGCCAGGGTGATCCACGGCGCCTGCTGGTAGAAGATCTCTTGCGCCTGTTCATAGAGCGTGGCGCGCGCCTGCGGTTCGCTCACCAGCAGCGCTTTCTTCACCAGCGCGTCATACGACTTATCGCACCAGCGGGCGGCGTTAGAGCCGGTCTGGATATTATCACAGCTGAGCAGAGTGCCGGCAAAGTTGTCAGGGTCGCCATTGTCCGACATCCAGCCGTACAGCGCGCTATCGTGTTCACCTTTACGCATGCCGGCGAGGTATTCGCCCCACTCATAGCTGACGATCTTCGCTTTCACCCCGACTTTCGCCCAGTCATTTTGGATCATTTCAGCAATGCGTTTTGAGTTCGGGTTGTACGGACGTTGAACCGGCATCGACCACAGGGTCACTTCCGCCCCTTGCTCCAGACCCGCCTGCTTGAGCAGCGCTTTCGCTTTCTGCGGATCGTAGTCGTAGTCCGGGAGGTCTTTTTTATACCCGAGCATGGTGGACGGGATCGGTGACTTCGCCACCGTACCGGAATCGAGGAACACCGCCTTAACGATTGCCTGCTTGTCGGTGGCATAGTTTAACGCCTGGCGCACCAGCACATTATCAAACGGTTTTTTCTCCGTGTTAAACGCCAGGTAGCCGACGTTCAGCGCCTCGACGGCGTGCAGCGCCAGATCTTTATTGCCCTTAATTACCGGGAACTGAACCGGCGAAGGCGCAGGAATAATCTGGCACTCGTTAGTCTGCAGTTTCGCCAGGCGTGTCTCGACGTTTGGCGTGATGGAAAAGATTAAGTGCTTAGTCGGCACCTCGCCTTCCCAGTAGTGGGGATTGGCGATATAGCGGATTTGCGAATCCACTTTATACTGCTGCAGGGCATAGGGTCCGGTACCGACAGGCCAGTTATCAACGTTTTCCGGCGTCCCTTTCTTCAGCATCGCCTCGCCATACTCCGCCGACAGAATAGAGGCGAAGTCCATTCCCCAGTCGGCAAGAAACGCCGCGTTCGGCTCGTTAAGTACGAACTGGACGTGATAGTCATCGACCTTTTTCACCGACTTAATCAGCTTATCGAGGCCCACGTCGTGGAAGTACTCATAGTTCCCCTGCGACACCTTGTGATAAGGATGCTGAGGATCCATCTGGCGCAGCACGGAAAACAGGACGTCGTCGGCGTTAAAATCGCGGGTCGGTTTGAAGAATTTATTGCTGTTGAACTTCACCCCCTGACGCAGCGTGAAGGTCCAGGTCTTGCCATCCTCAGAGACGTGCCACTCGGTGGCCAGCGACGGGATCGGCGTGTTCTTCACCGGGTCAAAAGTGACCAGGCGGTTATACAGCACCTGCGAGCTGGCGACGAACGACGGGCCGGAGCTGGCGATCTGCGGGTTGAAAGACTCCGGGGAGGCCTCTGAGCAATAGACCAGCGTATCATTGCCCGCGGCCCATGCGGCGCTGACCGGCAACAGCGCGCTCAGCAGCAGCGCCAGCGTGGTTTTCCCTGTAGACATGGTTATAAGTCCTGATTATTGATTATAAGAACAGTAATAACAGCACAGCCCCTCGCCACCGGCAAATAATCAATGGCTATCACCTTATGCCAATCGCGCTGAATTTGCTGGTTTAATCGGCGTCGCGCTGCTTTTTGCGTCAGGCACGATTGGGATGTTGTGAGCTACGCACAATTCCGGCAAAAAAATGTGCGATAACCGCCCCGCTCACGCTCGCCATCAGCGGCGACCGGTACACTGGAGGGACCGCAGAACAAGAGGTTACTACCCCCATGACAATCACCTGCAATCTGTACATTGATGGCCAGTGGCATGATGCCGAAGACCGTCGGACCTTCACCCGGCGCCACCCGGCCCAAGACGATGTCGCTTCGGTTGCCGCTGCCGCCAGTCTCGCCGACGGCAAACGCTGCGTCGAGGCCGCGGCCAGCGCCTTCCCACAGTGGCGCGATACGCTCCCGGCGGAACGGCGTCGCTTACTGCTCGACGCGGCGGAACATATGCTGTTGCGGGAGGCTAAATTTATCGCCGCCATGGCGGCGGAAACCGGCGCGACCGCGCACTGGGCCGGATTTAACGTCCATCTGGCGGCTGATATCCTGCGCGAAGCGGCGGCGCTGACCACCCAGATTGAAGGACAGATCATTCCATCCAACGTGCCGGGCAATCTGGCGATGGGCGTCCGCCAGGGGGCTGGCGTGGTGCTGGGCATGGCGCCGTGGAACGCGCCGCTGATCCTTGCCACCCGGGCGCTGGCGACGCCGCTGGCCTGCGGCAACACGGTGATCCTCAAGGGCGCTGAGCTCTCCCCGGCGACACAAGGATTGATTATCGACGCCCTCGACGCGGCGGGCTTCCCGCCGGGTGTGGTGAACTATCTTACCTGCGCGCCGCAAGACGCGCCGGCGCTGGTGGAGTCGCTGATCGCCCATCCGGCGGTGCGGCGCGTCAACTTTACCGGCTCCACGCCGGTGGGGCGGATTATCGCCCGCACCTGCGGGCAGTATCTGAAACCAGCGGTGCTGGAGCTCGGTGGCAAAGCGCCGCTGCTGGTCCTCGACGATGCCGATATCGAACAGGCGGCGGCGGGCGCCATTTTTGGCGCCTTCGCCAACGCCGGACAGATCTGCATGTCCACCGAGCGCATTATTGTCGACAACGCCGTGGCGGAGCGCTTTATCCCTCTGCTGGCGAGGCGCGCCGCCTCTCTCCCCGCCAGCCTGACCGGCCCGGTGGTCGACATGAATACCGTCACCCGCTGCAACGCGTTAATCGACGATGCCTTAGCCAAGGGCGCCCGCCTGCTGACCGGCGGTAAAGCCAGCGATACCCACATGGCGCCGACCTTACTGGACGGCGTCACCCGCGAGATGCGGCTGTGGAACGAAGAGTCCTTCGGCCCGGTAAAAGCGATTATTCGGGTTAATAATGACGAAGAGGCGCTGGCGGTAGCCAACGACAGCGAATATGGCCTTTCCGCGGCGGTCTACAGCCGCGACAGCGCCAGAGCGTGGAACCTGGCGCAACGTCTGCAAACCGGCATTTGCCATATCAATGGTCCAACCGTTCATGATGAAGCGCAGATGCCGTTTGGCGGCTGCAAAGCCTCCGGCTATGGCCGGTTCGGCGGCCGGGCCGGAATTGCAGAATTCACTGAGCTGCGCTGGATAACGCTCCAGACCCAGCCCCGCGAACTGCCTTTCTGACGCCGTCTCCCCTTAGCCGCGGCTGGCGATGAGTTGCGCCAGCCCTTCCGGGTTTTCCCACGCCATCGAGTGCCCCGCGTGGGGCACAATCCCGACCGGGATCCCGTGCGCCTCTACCCGTTCGATATCCGCATAAGGGAGCGACTGCTCGCCGACGATCAGCATCTTCTGACAGCGCAGCTGGCAGAGCTGGGTAAACCAGGGCGTGTCGCTGCCGTTTATCAGGCTGCTGGCGGCTCGCCAGACGGCCCAGGGGGCGCTGTTTTGCAAACAGCCGGCCCACGGCGAGCGCTCTTCCGCCAGCATCCTGGCGTAACCTTCAGCGATAAAGGCCCCCTCTGCCTGCGCCGCAATGCGTCTGCTGTACTCACCGCCTCCGGCGAACAGGTTGGGTTCAGACATCAGCAGCGTCGTCACTCGCTCCGCCAGCAGCCCTGCCGCTTCGATGGCGATGCTTCCACCCATGCTATGCCCATACAGCGCGAAGCGCTGCAGGCGCAGGTGGTTGAGGACCTGCTCCACAGCTTGCGCTTGCTTATGTATGTTGTAACTAAAGTCGTGCGGTTTATCGCTGTAGCCGAAGCCCGGGAGGTCGATAAGTATTTTGCGCCGCCCGTTAAGCGCGGGGTCGCTGGCGACGCGGGGGTAGTCGTAAGAGGACGCGCAGCCGAGGCCGTGGATAAACACCAGCGGAAGCTCCTCTCCCGGGAGATCGAGCCAGCGCAATGTGGCGCCTGCGACGGACGAAAAGAAACCGTTCACCTGTTTGCCTCCATGATAAGGTTACTGTGTTTTTATACAGTAACCTTACCTTTGCCGCCACCCTTTTCTGTCGTCCGCCGCCGGAAGGTTAAAACAGCGAGACGAGCAGCGCCATGGGGAAGCTGAACGGCCAGGTGGCACCGATCAACAGAGCCGCCAGCAGGCGGATCACCCAACTCTCTTTGGTTAAAAACCAGCTAATTACGGCACAGATCACGCCCATAATGGCGTAAAACACCAACATTTTTTGATATAACGTCATTCTTAGTTTTCCTTCCCTGAGGAGCGTTCCATGGTGGGATAATTATCTGCCATGACGTCGTGATTCAGAGATACCTGTATAACAAATTCAGAATCGGGCTCAATATTCAGAACAAAGCCTGATTCGTCTTAATCCGATAGCGCAACCGCGCCCGCCGTACTATACCTTTAGGGACTTACTCATTAAGGTGGCGTTATGGATGTCTCCAGCAAGACCGTCGTTATGATTAATGTCTGCGCCGCGTTCGCGCTTATCAGCCTGCTGTCGGTGAGATTTGGCTGGTTTTAATCATTTTACTCAGCAACGAAACCTAAAAAAGCAGCCCACTGGGCTGCTTTTTTACGTGCGGAGGCTGGCGCCATTATCAGGGTCATAAACGCTACGGGCTGAATGGCCTGCGATAATAACCTTGTTCAGCTCAGGGTTATAATGAGGCAGAACATTCACTTTCTCATTATCCCATTCGGCAGCGGCGCAGACGGCCTGCCCCACTCCCGCGTTCTCACAGTCCTTAATACGTTTTGCCGGCGCGTTACCATAGCTCAGCGCCACGGTGCCGATTGCCAGCAGAATAAAAGCCAAAATTTTCACAGCGACATCAACGTTAAAACCGAATATGCATGAAATGATCGCATGAGCGGCGGCGGAAAGTCAAACCCGGGAGGGTGCGCTACCGCGCTGGCATCCATGGCGGATTGATTCGTCGGTGATTAAATATTGCGAATAAATATCACCCGCTGACTGCAAATATAAAAGCCTTATTTATAGTCGTGAAATAGTTTCTGTTCAGCGCAATCTGATTCATCTGATAAAGATAATATTTCGCCAATCGCAAATGAAAAGATTAGCGCGCGTTGACCGAAAATGCGATATACCACGCTGGCGCTGGATCTGAATAAGATAACAGGCGGCTACAAGCTATTGTAACCAAACCTTTTCCTGTCTGGCCTCGCTGGCCAGGGCCCAAAATAGCGCTAAATGACAACAAATATCATTTGCCTTCTCTGCAGAGAATACTTACATTCATAACTATTGGTAATGTTTTTAGCGCAGTGCGCTTTTATATTTCGAGGTGGATATGTCCGGAATCATCACGCTGGTCATCGCGCTGATCCTGCTGGTCGCGGCGGTGTATAATCTTATTTCCTATATACGTGACCGTCGCAGCGCCAGCTTGCCGAGCAAAAAAACCAAACGCTGAACACGGTTAAAACAAATTCCTCCCTGCTCCAGCGTCGCTGGCATCCTCCTCTTCCTGGCTTACTGTGGACATAAAAAAGCCCCTGCCATCAGGCAGGGGCCGGTATCCGGTCGCAAACCGCGACGTTGCCGCCTCACCCGCCGGGCGCGATGCGCCCAGGGTGGCTGGCGAACCCCATCCGGCGCTTATCTCCGGCACTCACGATGGCTTAGCTCTTGAAGGGGTATCAGAATAATCTCACATCCCCCGCCGCGAGTTTTAACCATTTTTGCCATCGTGACTATTAGCGCACTAACACACCCATTGCGTAATAATCTTTTGCCGCTTAAGGGTCAATCCGTTAGCCATGTTTAACCATCACATGGCGAACCACGGTGTAATCCTCAAGGCCATACATCGACATGTCTTTCCCGAAGCCCGACAGCTTCTGGCCGCCATGCGGCATTTCACTCACCAGCATAAAGTGGGTGTTGACCCAGGTGCAGCCGTACTGCAGCCTGGCGCTGAGCCGGTGGGCGCGGCCAACATCTTTCGTCCACACCGAAGAGGCCAGCCCATACTGGGAGTCATTTGCCCAGCTCAGGGCCTGCGCTTCATCGCTGAAAGGCGTCACGCTGACCACCGGGCCAAACACTTCGCGCTGCACGATAGCGTCCTCCTGCCGGGCGCCGGCGAGCAGCGTCGGCTGGAAATAATAGCCGGCGCCGTCAGCCCGATTGCCACCGGTAACCACTTTAATATGCGGTAGCGCCTTTGCGGCTTCCACCGCGGCGCTGACCCGCTCAAGATGGGCCAGCGAGCTCAGCGGCCCCAGCTCGGTGGCGGCATCCTCCGGCGCCCCCATTTTCAGGCTGGCCACCGCCGCCCCGAGCTTCTCCACCAGCTGCTCATAAATACCCTGCTGGGCGTAGATCCGGCAGGCGGCCGTACAGTCCTGGCCGGCGTTGTAAAACCCGAAGGTCCGAACGCCATCCACTACCGCGTCGATATCCGCGTCGTCAAAGACGATGACCGGCGCCTTACCGCCCAGCTCCATATGGGTACGTTTAATCGACGAGGCGGTATGGCCGATGATATGGGCGCCGGTGGCAATCGACCCGGTCAGGGAAACCATCCGCACTTTCGCGTGGGCGGTCAGCGGATCGCCCACCGTTTTGCCGCGGCCGAACAGTACGTTGATCACCCCTTCCGGGAAAATATCTTTTGCCAGCTCTGCCAGCTTCAGCGCCGTCAGCGGCGTGATCTCGGAGGGTTTTATCACCACACAGTTGCCTGCCGCCAGCGCCGGGGCCAGCTTCCAGGCCGCCATCATCAGGGGATAGTTCCACGGCGCGATGGAGGCTACCACGCCCACCGGGTCGCGACGGATCATCGAGGTATGCCCTTCCAGATACTCTCCGGCCGCCATCCCCGGCAGGCAACGGGCGGCGCCGGCGAAGAAGCGGAAAACGTCCGCAATGGCCGGCATCTCATCGTTAAGCACGCAGTGCAGCGGCTTGCCGCAGTTCAGCGACTCCAGCTGCGCCAGGGGCTCCGCCTGCGCCGCGATGGCATCCGCCAGCTTCAGCAGACATTCCGCGCGCGTTTTCGGCGTCGTCTGGCTCCAGGCATCAAACGCCCGATCCGCCGCCTCAACGGCGGCATCCACCTGGGCCGCTGTCGCTTCGGCAATCTCCAGGATCACTTCGCCGGTCGCAGGGTTGTATACCGGCACCTTTTCGCCTTCACCTGCCACTAACTTACCGTTTATTAAGAGGTTGTGTTGCATAGCATTATCCTGTTTCATGGTTTTATTTCCCGTTTCCGGCGACGTTATCGCCGTCGCGGGTGAGCCACCAGGCCCCTAAGATTGGTATCGTTGTTACCAGCATCACCAACAGCGCGACAACGTTGGTAACGGGCACATCTCGCGGCCGCCCCAGCTGATTCAGTAACCACAGCGGCAAGGTTCGCTCATGCCCCGCGGTAAAAGTCGTGACGATGATTTCATCAAATGACAGGGCGAATGCCAGCATCCCGCCCGCCAGCAGCGCCGAACCCAGATTGGGTAGCACCACGTAGCGAAAGGTCTGCCAGCCAGTCGCCCCCAAATCCATCGAGGCCTCCACCAGGCTCCAGGAGGTCCTGCGGAAGCGAGCGATGACGTTGTTAAACACCACCACTACGCAGAAGGTCGCGTGCCCCACCACGATGGTCAGCAGACCAGGCTCCAGGCCGACCGCTTTAAAGGCTGTCAGGAGCGCCAGGCCGGTTATAATCCCCGGCAGGGCAATGGGCAGCAGCAGCAGTAGCGACACCGCGTTCTTACCAAAAAAGGTGCTCCGCCACAGGGCGCCTGCAGCAAGCGTGCCAAGCACTAAGGCAATGGCCGTCGACAGGGCGGCAATTTTAAGTGACAACGTCACTGCCTCCAGAATATCGCTGCGCCCTGCCGCCTCACTGAACCAGCGCAGCGTCAGCCCCTGCGGCGGAAAGCTGAAGGCAGCATCTTCGGTATTAAAAGCATAGATGGCGATGATCAGCAGCGGAAAGTGGAGGAACACTACCCCGCCCCATGTCGCCAGTTTCAGGTACCAGGGTGCGCGTTCAGAGTGCATCGAAGGCTCCCAGACGTTTCACGAACGCCAGATAAAGGGCAATCAGCACGATCGGCACGAGGGTAAACGCCGCCGCCATCGGCATATTGCCGATCGCCCCCTGCTGCGAGTAGACCATATTGCCGATAAAGTACCCCGGCGGGCCGACCAGTTGCGGCACGATAAAATCGCCCAGCGTCAGCGAAAAGGTGAAGATCGACCCGGCGGCAATTCCGGGAATAGCCAGCGGCAGGACCACGTAGCGAAAGGTCTGCCGTGGGGCAGCGCCAAGATCGGCCGAGGCCTGCAGCAGAGAGCCCGGAATACGCTCCAGCGCCGCCTGCACCGGCAGGATCATAAAAGGCAGCCAGATGTAGACGAAGACCAGAAAGCGTCCGAGGCCGGAAGTGGATAAGGTGTTGCCGCCCACCGCCGGGACGGTCAACAGAGCGTTCAGCGCCCCTTCCAGCCCGAGATGGCCGAGGAACCACTGCGCTACGCCATCTTTGGCCAGCAGCAGCACCCACGCGTAGGCCTTGACGATATAGCTGGCCCACATCGGCAGCATGACCGCGATATAAAAGAAGGCCTTCATTTTGCCGCTGGTGTAGCGCGCCATATACCAGGCCATCGGCAGCGCCAGCAGGGCGCTGGCCAAGGTCACGCACAGCGCCATCACCAGGGTGCGGACGATAATGTCGTAGTTGGCGGGGTTGAACAATGCCTGCAGGTTGGCCAGCGTAAAGTCGCTGGTCACCGACATGGTGAAGTCGTCAAAAGTGTAGATACTCTGCCACAGCAGGGTCAGCAGCGAGCCCAGATAGACGATGCCAAACCACATCAACGGCCCAAGCAGCAGCAAAAACAGGCCCAGCGCCGGCCGGCGCCAGAAGATCCCCGATACGCGTCCGGCCTGCGCAGGAACAATCGCCATGGTCATCTCAGCCTCCGCTTTCCAGCGGGGTCATCGCCGCCCGCGACCATGACGCCTGCACCGTTTGCCCGGTTCGAGGAACGCTCGCCGCCGCCGCGCCGTCGATATTGGCCTGGCTAACCAGCAGCTTGTCGCCATCCGCCAGCCGGAGCTCGATCCGCGTCGCCGCCCCCTGATACTGTACCGCCTGAACCACGCCCTGCACCTGCACCTCCCCGCCGCCCTGCAGGCGAACATGCTCCGGGCGCAGCGACCAGCAGCCCGCCAGGCCGCATAACCGCCGGGCCGCCTCGGCCTCAAAGACGTTGGCGGTGCCGACGAAACCGGCGACAAAGGCGGTCTTCGGATGCAGATAAAGATCCTGCGGGGCGTCCACCTGCTCAATGCGCCCGTTGTTAAACACCGCCACGCGATCGGACATCGACAGCGCTTCGCTCTGGTCGTGGGTAACGAAGATGAAGGTGATCCCCAGCGACTGCTGTAGCTTTTTCAGCTCCACCTGCATCTGCTCGCGCAGCTTTAAATCCAGAGCGCCCAGCGGCTCGTCGAGCAGCAGCACCCGCGGCTGGTTCACCAGCGCCCGGGCGATGGCGACCCGCTGCCGCTGACCGCCGGAGAGCTGGGAGGGCTTGCGATGGTGCGCAAAACCGAGGGCCACCTTTTCCAGCGCTTCCTGGGCGCGGGCATGGCGCGCTTTCTTCGCCACGCCTTTGACCATCAGGCCGTAAGCAACATTGTCGAGGATCGACATATGGGGAAACAGCGCATAGTCCTGGAACACGGTATTGACGTCCCGCTGCCAGGGCGGCAGCTCGCTGGCCGGCTGACCGAAGATCCGAATGGTGCCGCCGGAGAGCTGCTCAAAACCAGCAATCAGCCGCAGGCAGGTGGTTTTCCCCGAGCCCGAAGGACCCAGCATCGAGAAAAACTCGCCGTCACGGATGCCAATGCTGACCCCGTCCACTGCCCGTACATCGCCATACAGGCGCGATACATTCTGAAACTCGACCGCGTACGTCATTGTTTACCTCCGATCCTTAGCGGCCGCCCATTATCGCAATGTAGTCCTGCGTCCAGCGGCTGTAGGGAACGTATTTCCCCCCCTCGGCAATCGGCGTTTTCCAGAAGTGGATGCGGGTAAACTGGTCATAGCCGTTGGTCTCACAGCCTTTCTCTCCGAGCAGCGCGCTGGCTTTACAGCCCTCAGGCACCACCGGCAGCGAGCCGAACCAGGCCGCCACATCGCCCTGCACCTTCGGCGTGAGCGACCAGTTCATCCATTTATAGGCGCAGACCGGGTGCTTCGCCTCGCTGTGCAGCATGGTGGTATCCGCCCAGCCGGTCACCCCCTCCTTCGGAAATACGGTGGCGACAGGCTGGCCTTCCGCCTTCAGGCCGTTGGCCTGATAGGGCCACGAGCTGGAGGCGGCCACCCCTTCGTTTTTGAAGTCGTTCATCTGCACGGTGGCGTCATGCCAGTAGCGGTGAATCAGCGGTTGCTGGTCACGCAGCACCTTCAGCACCGCGTTGTACTGGGTTTCGGTCAGCTGATAGGGGTCATCGATCCCGAGCTGTGGTTGGGTGGCTTTGACAAACAGCGCGGCGTCGGCGATATAGATCGGGCCATCATAGGCCTGCACTCGCCCCTGATTGGTTTTGCCATCCGGAAGATCCTGCTTCACGAAGACCACGCTCCAGCTGTCCGGCGGCGTCGGGAATACGCGGGTGTTGTACATCAGCAGGTTCGGTCCCCACTGATACGGCGTGCCGTAGACTTTGCCCCCGACGTTAAACCATGCCCCTTGCGCAATGCGCGGGTCAAGAGTGCGCCACCCGGCAATCAGCGCTGTGTTAATCGGCTGAACGCGTTTACCCATGATCAGACGCAGCGAAGCATCGCCCGAGGCGGTCACCAGATCGTAGCCCCCCTTAGCCATCAGGCTGACCATTTCGTCGGAGGTGGCGGCGGTTTTCACATTGACCTGACAGCCGGTCTCCTTTTCAAACTGGCTGACCCAGTCGTACTGCTTGTCGGTCTGACCGCGTTCGATATACCCCGGCCAGGCGATAATATCCAGGCGCCCTTCCGGTTTATCCAGCGAGGTGAGTGGCTCAGCCGCCTGTACGGTCAGGCAGGCCATCCCCAGCACATAAAGGCTGCAACGGGCCAATTTTTTGCTCATCAGGTGTTACTCCTGTCACAAGGGAATTAGCGGCAGCCGTGCCGTAAAAATATCTCCTGAAATAAGGGTAGTCAGCGGATTAACGCCCTCGAGGGAATTTATTCAGGTTGTGACCCGGGACGCATTACGCAAAAATCGCCAACACAAGAATGACTTTATGGATTATAGACAACGAGTTAGAGAAAAAGGAGGGGTATGCATATTTCCTATGGTGAGCGCCGGTAAAATAATGACCGGCCTCGATAAAAAAAACTCTTCGTTTATTTATAGCGATTGGTTATCGCGGCGAAAAATAGCCAAAGCGATCAGGTAAGCTGCTCACGAATTAGTTCACCCAGCCGCTTCACCCCTTGCTCTTCGCGTTCTCCCCAGCCCCAGGCGGTATTGAAACGGAAAAACGAGGTCCAGCTGGCAGAGGTGGAAAACATTTTTCCCGGAGCGATGCTGATGTGCGACGCCAGCGCCCGGGCGCTCAGCACGCTGGCATCCGCCCCTTCCGGTAGTTCGATCCACAGAAAATAGCCGCTGTCGCTGTGATGAATAGTGACCTCCGGCGGCAGATGGCGCAGCAGCGCCTGCCAGGCCTGCTGTTTACGTTCCGCCAGCTGGCGACGGAGACGGCGCAGATGGGCGTCGTAGCGTTTGGTCGACAGGTAATCCACCAGGGCTAATTGCATCGGCGAGCTGGTGGAGAGCGTACTCATCAGCTGCAACTGCTGGATCCGTCGCGCCTGTTTCCCGGCAGCCACCCAGCCGATACGAAAGCCGGGCACCAGACATTTTGAAAACGAACTGCAGTGCAGCGTCATATCCTGTTGATCCCAGAACTTCGCCGGCAACGGCTTCTCGCGGCCAAAATAGAGCTCACTGTAAACATCATCTTCAATCAGCATCACGTTATAGCGCGCCAACAATGCCACCAGCGCCGCTTTTTTTTCGGCGCGGAGGGTGAAGCCGAGCGGGTTCTGACCGTTGGTCATCAGCCAGCAGGCCTTGACCGGATAGTTTTGCAGGGCCGCCTCCAGCGCCGTCAGGTCAATGCCCTCCTTGACGTCGGTGGCCACCGACAGCGCCTTCAGGCGCAGCCGCTCCAGCGCCTGCAGGGCCCCGTAAAAACAGGGATTTTCCACCACCACCCAGTCCCCCGGCTCGGTCACCGCCTGCAGGCTAAGGTTTAACGCCTCCAGCGCTCCGGCGGTAATGACGATCTCGTCGGGCGAGACGTTCATCCCCTGCAGAGCATAGCGCCGGGCAATGGCGTGCCGTAGCTCCGCGTTGCCCGGCGGCAGGTTCTCAATCACGCTCATGGCGGTGGCAGTTTTACTCACCTGCGCCAGCGAACGGTTAAGCTGCTGGAGCGGAAAGAGGCGCGGATCCGGGAAGGCCGAGGCAAAGGGCAGCATTGACGCCTGGCGGCTGGCCTGAAGCACCTCAAAGATGTAGGTATTGATATCAACCGCTTCATCGCGGGTCACCTGGGCAGGCGGCGCCGGCTGACGAAGCTTCACCGGCTGGGGGGCAACGTAATACCCTGACTGTGGTCGGGCGACGATGCGCCCCTGGCTTTCCAGTAGCTGATAGGCATGGCTGACGGTCATAAAGCTCATGCCGCTGCTGATCACCTGCTCGCGCAGCGAGGGGAGCCGATCGCCCGGTAACCAGACGCCCAGCGCGATCTGGTCGGTCAACTGCTGCGCCAGCTGTTGATACTTTTTCATTGTTACCCTTTCCTTGCTGCAACCTCCTTTTATCATATATCAGTTGTAATAAATTAACAGTTTTAAGAAACTGTTATGTAAAACAGCGCAACCCGGTCACACAGAACGCCCGCAGGAAAGGTTCACGAGAAAATTGTCCAAAAAAACGATATGATGCATAACCAAAAAATGAACATGATACCGATGGTAATACATAAGCTATGTAATCCTTTTTCTGACATGACCATTCCCTTTTATTGATATCCTGAGAATAAAATACAAAGCACGGCTAAATACGACAATTTAAAATTATTTAATTCATAATTAACTGACTCATCCTTTTTACTGATTCTCATACTAGCAAACGTGTGCAGACGTTAAATTCATTAATAAAGAACAGATAATAAAATGCTATATCTGTCGTAATCAGAGGATATTGCTCACAAAAATTAAACGACCGCGCTTTCCCGGGCAGCTATAGGTCTAAGCTGATCCGTAAGACTACGATAATACAGTGAAATAGATTATTAATATTTTCCTGGCCAACAATCTGGCTTTGCTTTCAGCGTTAAAAATGACGCTGTTCACCCGGGGGATCTCCATGTTGGCGGTCCCCGGAGACCGGCAAAAAGATCATAACAGCCGCCAACTGTTATGATAAAAAATGAACCGACTGCCTCTGCCCCCTTGCCGCCACCCTACCTAAAATTGCGCTGAATCAATTTTGTTGTGGAGTCCTGCATGTTCGGTCTTGATGCATTCCATCTGGCGCGAATTCAATTCGCCTTTACGGTCTCGTTTCATATTATCTTTCCCGCCATCACCATTGGCCTGGCGAGCTACCTGGCGGTTCTCGAAGGCCTGTGGCTGAAAAGCAAAAATCCCACCTGGCGCTCGCTGTACCATTTCTGGTCGAAGATCTTCGCCGTCAACTTCGGTATGGGAGTGGTATCCGGGCTGGTGATGGCCTATCAGTTCGGCACTAACTGGAGCGGTTTCTCGCAGTTCGCGGGCAGCATCACCGGCCCCCTGCTGACCTATGAAGTCCTGACGGCGTTCTTTCTCGAAGCCGGTTTTCTCGGGGTCATGCTCTTCGGCTGGAACCGGGTGGGGCCGGGGCTGCACTTTTTCGCCACCTGCATGGTAGCCCTGGGGACCATCATCTCAACCTTCTGGATCCTCGCCTCCAACAGCTGGATGCAGACTCCGCAGGGATTTGAAATCGTCGATGGCCAGGTAGTGCCCGTCGACTGGCTGGCGGTGATTTTTAACCCGTCGTTCCCCTACCGCTTACTGCACATGACGGTGGCGGCATTTCTCAGCAGCGCGCTGTTCGTCGGCGCCTCGGCGGCCTGGCATCTGCTGCGCGGCAATCAGTCGCCAGCGATCCGCAAGATGTTCTCCATGGCGCTATGGATGACGCTGCTGGTCGCGCCGGTCCAGGCGCTGATCGGCGATATGCATGGCCTGAACACCCTGAAACACCAGCCGGCAAAAATCGCCGCCATTGAGGGCCACTGGGAAAACCCGCCCGGCGAGCCGACGCCATTATTGCTGTTTGGCTGGCCAGATATGGAGCAGGAGCGCACCCGCTACGGGCTTGAGATCCCGGCGCTGGGCAGTCTGATCCTCACCCATAGCCTGGATAAACA
This sequence comes from Klebsiella sp. JB_Kp031, assembly GCF_040064295.1. Taxonomy (NCBI): domain Bacteria; kingdom Pseudomonadati; phylum Pseudomonadota; class Gammaproteobacteria; order Enterobacterales; family Enterobacteriaceae; genus Klebsiella; species Klebsiella sp. JB_Kp031. The sequence goes on along the minus strand of NZ_JBEAJW010000034.1, from coordinate 35,883 downwards.
GGTGCCGGCGCTGAAGGAGTTCGCCCCTGAGGATCGCCCAAACTCCACCGTGGTGTTCTGGTCATTTCGCCTGATGGCCGGTCTGGGTATGCTGATGCTGCTGCTCGGGGTGCTGGCTCTGTGGCTGCGCCGCGGCGACCGGCTGTACCACTCGCGGCCGTTTCTGCGCTTTGCCCTGTGGATGGGCCCCTCAGGACTGATTGCGATTCTCGCCGGCTGGGTGACTACCGAAGTGGGCCGCCAGCCATGGGTGGTGTATGGCGTTCAGCGCACCGCCGAGGCGGTTTCCGCCCACGGCGATCTGCATATGTCGGTCAGTTTGTTGACCTTTATTGTGGTTTACAGCGCCGTCTTCGGCGTCGGCTACAGCTATATGCTGCGCCTGATCCGCAAGGGGCCGCAGGCGGTGCAACCCGCGACAACCGGTACGCCAGCCCGCCCGCTGTCCGCCGCTACTGAAGGTTATCTGCAGAAGGAGTCCCGCTAATGGGTATCGAATTATCGGTGATCTGGTTCGTGATTATCATCTTTGCCACGCTGATGTACATCGTCATGGACGGCTTTGATCTGGGCATTGGCATACTGTTCGGCACGGTCCGGGGCAGCACAGAGCGCGACGTGATGGTGAACAGCGTCGCCCCGGTTTGGGATGGCAATGAGACCTGGCTGGTGCTGGGCGGTGCCGGTCTGTTTGGCGCCTTTCCCCTCGCCTACGCGGTGATAATCGACGCCCTGTCGATCCCCCTGACCCTGATGCTGATCGGCCTGATCTTTCGCGGCGTGGCCTTTGAATTTCGCTTCCAGGCCACGCCGTCGCACCGGCCGTTCTGGGATCGCGCCTTTTTCGGCGGTTCCCTGCTGGCAACCTTCAGCCAGGGCGTGGTGGTCGGAGCGGTGATTAATGGTTTTACCGTCAGCGGTCGCACCTTCAGCGGCGGCATGTTTGACTGGCTGACCCCGTTCAACCTCTTTTGCGGACTCGGGCTGTGCGTGGCCTATGCGCTCCTCGGCGCCACCTGGCTGGTAATGAAGAGCGAAGGCGCGCTGCAGCAGCGGATGCGCAGGGCGTCGCGGCAGATGCTGGTCGCGCTGCTGGGGGTATTTGCCGTCATCAGCCTGTGGACGCCGCTGGCGCACCCGGCGATCGCCGCCCGCTGGTTCAGCCTGCCGAATCTCTATTTCCTGCTGCCGGTGCCGCTGCTGGTGCTCCTGATTAGCGCCTGGCTATGGCGCACGCTACCTCTGCATGACCGCCATGTCTCGCCTTTCACCCTGACGCTGGGCCTGGTGTTTCTCGGCTTTAGCGGACTGGGGATCAGCATCTGGCCGCATATTATTCCGCCGTCGATCACCCTGTGGCAGGCCGCCGCCCCGCCGCAAAGCCAGGGCTTTATGCTGGTGGGCGCGCTGCTGATTATTCCGGTTATTCTTGGCTATACCTGCTGGAGCTATTACGTGTTCCGCGGCAAAGTCCAGCCCGGGGAGGGGTATCATTGATGAAAACCGTCTGGTCCAAACGTCTGCTGTGGCTGATCGCGCTGTGGGGAGGCAGCGTGCTGACGCTGGCCGCCATCAGCCTGCTATTTCGCCTGCTGATGACCGCCGCAGGTCTTAAAGTTTGAACCGGGATGCAGAGTATTCCGGATCTGGACTTCTCCATCTTGTCTTCACTTTTACCTGCTGAAATACGCGGACACATCAGAATAAAGGATATTGCTATGAAGAAGTTAGCTTTACTCTCCGCCGCGTTGACGCTGGGAATATCGTCATGGGCTTTCGCTGCCGACAACCCGCCGCCGCCGCCAGAAAAAGGCGCGCACCATCAGGGTAAATTGCCGGCGAAAAAGGGCCAACACGACGGTAAGCAAGTGCAACACAACGGCAAGCAGCCGCAGCATGATGGCAAGCAGCCGCAACGAGACGGCAAACAACCGCAGCATGGTGGTAAGCAGCCGCCAAAAGGCGGCGAGCACAGCGGGAAACCACTGCCGCCAAAAGCGTAATCCCTCAGGCCTGGCCTTCTACGCCAGGCTTTTTTCACCCTCTTTCAGCAGACATTGACAAACTCTTGCCCTTCTTTGATAAACCGGGAAAAAAACCTGCACAGCCCCTGGCATAGTAAGCCCACGCCATTGATTCGCAGAGAAAAGGTATGTTGAGAAGAAGCACGAGTGCCCTGCTGTTGTTGTGCGCGCTATTTTCCGGGCATCTGCTGGCCCACCGTCAGGGGCACGATTACTTTCCGGTACAGGGTCTCGAACAGCAGCTGCTGCATGAGGCGGATAGCGATGAGCTTCGCAGCCGGTGCGAAGAGAACGCCGCCGACCTGCGCGAGCATCACCGCTGGCAGGACGCCCGCAAACCGCGGGCATCACACAGCCAGTAGCGTCGCCGCAGATCAGGCCCCTTTGTGCTTCGGCAGGGTCTTCATCAGCTCGTCAGGGCTAACGGAGGCCACGATGCTCCCCGGATGCGGCATTTTGAGGATATGGTTTTTGATCTTGCCGACCACGTGCATTTCGCACGGACGGCAGTCAAACTTCAGGGTCAACACTTCATCGCCATGGATCAGCTGCATCGGCGTGGCTTTCCAGCTCTTGATGGAGCCTTTCGCCTGTTTCGGACAGAGATTGAAGGCAAAGCGCAGGCAGTGTTTGGTGATCATCACCGGCACATCGCCCTTCTCTTCGTGCGCTTCATAGGCGGCATCAATCAGCTGCACGCCATAGCGCTGGTAGAACGCCCGCGCCTTATGGTTATAGACGTTGGCGAGGAAGGAGAGATGGGTCTCCGGGTAAACCGGGGGCGGCACGGAGACCGGCTTGCGGGTACCGCGCTGCCAGGCGTTGAGACGCGCGTCATCCAGCATTTCGGCGGTTTCACGACGCAGCTGGTTGAGCAGGCTGTTGGGAACAAACAGCGGCGGCAGGTTGACCTGCACATCGCGCGCATAATAAATGGTTTGCCCCAGTTTTGTGACACCGTCACGCAGGTTGGTTAGCGCTTTCTCTGCCTGGTTAGCTTCGGCAAACACCCCGTCAAGGGTATGGGTCACGCTGACGCCATCTTCACAGGTCATGGTGAGAACCAGCTGCTCCTGCCAGCCGCTTAGGGTGACGTCTACGGCGATGCGGCGTTCGCTGGAGGTCTTCAGCAGCGCCTGCTGCCAGTTGTGGTCGAGGTTGCGGTTAAGCGCCTGATGCGGACGCACTTTATGCAGATCCGCAGGCATCTCGTTCGGCCACACTCGATAGCGATTTTCGCCAGTTTTTTCCACGGTATTGGCGCGGAAACCCACCACTTCGCGCTTAATCATCACGTTAAGGCCGTCGCCGTTGGTTAACGGTTCGCTAACCTCGACGTCGAGATGGTCTTTACCCACCTTCAGCACTTCGCCCACCGGCAGTCCGATAAATTTTGGCGAATCAAAGGCGCCGATATCGCCTTTACGGGCATTAACGAAGTAGTCGGTGCTGCCGCGGTGGAAGGTTTTATCGGTGGACGGGATAAAGAAATGCTCAGTGCGGCCGGCTGAAGCGCGCGCGAGGTCGCCGCGGTCTTCGATTATGGCGTCCAGCATCTGGCGGTAGTGAGCGGTGATGTTTTTCACGTAGCTCATGTCTTTGTAACGGCCTTCAATTTTGAAGGAGCGTACCCCGGCGTCGATCAGCGCCGCCAGGTTGGCGGTCTGGTCGTTGTCTTTCATCGACAGGAGATGCTTTTCATAGGCCACCACGCGCCCCTGATCGTCCTTCAGGGTATACGGCAGGCGACAGGCCTGCGAGCAGTCGCCGCGGTTGGCGCTGCGTCCGGTCTGGGCGTGGGAAATGTAGCACTGGCCGGAATAGGCCACGCACAGTGCGCCATGGATAAAGAATTCAATGGTGGCGTCAGTATTATCGTAGATGGCTTTGATTTGACTGAGGTTCAGCTCGCGCGCCAGCACGATCTGGCTGAAGCCGGCGTCTGAGAGAAACTTTGCTTTCTCCACGCTACGGATATCGCACTGGGTGCTGGCGTGCAGCTCGATTGGCGGCAGATCCAGCTCCATGATCCCCATATCCTGAACAATCAGCGCATCGACGCCCGCGTCATAGAGATCCGTGATCAGCCGCTGCGCCGGCTCCAGCTCATCGTCATGCAGAATGGTGTTCAGCGTCACAAAGACCTTGGCGCCAAAGCGATGGGCGAAAGGCACCAGCCCGGCGATGTCACTCAGGCTGTTGCTGGCGTTGTGGCGGGCGCCAAAGCCAGGTCCACCGATATAAACGGCGTCAGCGCCGTGAAGGATCGCTTCGCGAGCGATACCGGCGTCGCGGGCAGGACTAAGAAGTTCAAGACGATGATTGTGCAGGCGCATACGCGTGTTGTTATCCAGTATAAGGGGGTCGAAATGGCGGCTATTGTAGTCAGAACCGGGCGCAGACGAAAACCTTTTCCGCCGTCATGGGACGACGAATTTTCAGTTTTCAGCAAAGTATTGAAGGAAAAGATATTTCCTTCAAATCACCGTACAGAGTACTGTCATTACGTATTCCGGATTTTCCTCGTCACGTTGTGAGTGGTTATCATCAGTCATCTTGTCTGGCCGCGGGTTCGCCCGCGGTTTTTTCTTTTGGATAATGGATAAGCGAATGGAAATGAGCCGCCAGGACGCCGCTGTTCCGATAGGCATGCGCCGCATCGCCGGCAAAGCGCCGACCCTCACCCGCCTGCAGCGAGTGCCATTCCCCCTGTAAGCAGAGCTCCAGAGTACCGCTAATCACCACCACATGCTCAATCACCCCTTGTTCATGCGGCGTCGATTCACTCAGCGCCCCGGGAGCGAGGGTTATCGAGAAATGATCAAAGCGCAGCTCCGGGTCCCACGGAAAGACCGGGGTTACCACCATCGCCTGCTGCTGCGGGTCAAACGCGGAGGGCGCCACGCTGTCATCCGGAACGATAAATGCCGAAAACGGCACGTTCAGCCCGGTGGCAATCTTCCACAGCGTCGCTACCGTCGGACTCGATTCATTCCGCTCTATCTGCCCGAGCATGGCTTTCGACACCCCGGTCTCTTCCGCCAGACGCGACAGGCTCCAGCCGCGCTGCTGACGCAGATGTTTGAGGGTGGCCGCCAGATGTTGCGCAATATTCATCCTACCTCCTGATTTTTCAGCCCAGAGTATACCCCCATTTGCCTCATTCTACAGGGCGATTAGCGGCATCGCGGGCCGTTTGCGACGAGCGCCTCGGTGGCGCTACCCTCACGCCGCGGATAGCTTGTACGCTATAACGTACAATGATAGAGTAAACGGACGTTATAACGCACAAGAGAAAACTATGCGCTCGTTTACCGTTCCGCTTCCCACCCTGTTCGCCGGCTTCGTCGCCGTGCTGGTGGGCTACGCCAGTTCTGCCGCCATCATCTGGCAGGCCGCCGCGGCCGCCGGCGCCACGCCCGGGCAGATCGCCGGCTGGATGACGGCCCTGGGCCTCGCCATGGGCGTCAGCACCCTCGCGTTGAGCGGCTGGCGAAAAGTGCCGGTGCTCACCGCCTGGTCAACGCCGGGCGCCGCCCTGCTGGTCAGCGGCCTGCAGGGGGTGACCCTACCCGAGGCGGTGGGGGTATTTATCTTCGCCAATGCGCTGATCGTCCTCTGCGGCGTCACAGGCCTGTTTGCCTGGCTGATGAAAATCATTCCCCATTCGCTGGCCGCCGCAATGCTGGCCGGCATTCTGCTGCGTTTCGGTTTGCAAGCCTTCGCCGGCTTACAGGATCATCTGCTGCTGTGCGGCGGCATGCTCGCCGCCTGGCTTCTGTGTAAGGCGCTGTGGCCCCGCTTCGCCGTGGTGGCCGCGCTGGCTGCGGGGGCGCTGATAGCCGCGGTCTCCGGGGAAGTAGCCAGCGCCGCTGTGCCGCTGGCGTTTGTCGCACCGGAATGGATCGCCCCGCAGTTTACCCCGGCGCTGCTTCTCAGCGTCGGCCTGCCGTTCTTCCTCGTCACCATGGCTTCACAGAACGCGCCCGGGTTCGCTACCCTGCAGGCAGCAGGCTATGTCGTACCGGTCTCCGCGCTGATCGTTGTCTGCGGGGGGCTGGCGCTGCTGCTGGCGCCGTTTGGGGTCTACTCCATCTGTATTGCGGCGATCACTGCCGCCATCTGCCAGAGCCCGGAAGCGCACCCGGATCCTCAGCAGCGCTGGCTGGCGGCCATGGCTGCCGGCGGTTTTTATCTGCTGGCCGGTCTGTTCGGGGGATCGATCACTGCGCTGATGTCGGCCCTGCCGACAGCGTGGATCCAGATGCTGGCCGGCCTGGCGCTGCTCGGCACCATCGGCGGTAGCCTGTTTCAGGCGGTACACCAGGCCAGTGAGCGCGACGCGGCGGTGCTGACCTTTCTGATCACCGCCAGCGGGGTGACGCTGGCGGGAATTGGTTCGGCGTTCTGGGGCGTGATGCTCGGCGGAGTGAGCTACGGCGTGTTATCCGCGCTGCGCCGCCCGTAGCTGGGAGGGCGTCAGGCCGGTGGCGGCTTTGACCCGATGGCTGAAATGGCTGGCGGAGCTGAAACCGCATGCCAGAGCGATCTCGGTGAGCGGCAGCGCGCTGTGGCAGATCAGGTTTTGCGCCTTCGCCATTCGCTGCTGCATCACATATTGATGCGGAGCCATATTCAGCGACTGGCGGAACATACGGGCAAAATGAAATTCACTCAGTCCCGCCTGCTGCGCCAGGTCGGCCAGGGTCAACGGCTGATCGAGATGAGCGTCAATCCAGGCCAGCACGTGACGCTTCACCCCTGGCGCCAGTCCTCCTGTGACCGAGGGCAAGCGCCACTGCACTGTGGAATAGTGCTGGATCAGATGGGTGAGCAACAAACTGCTGGCGGCGCTAAGTGTCAGCTGGTTCGCCGGCTGTCGCCAGTCATTAGCCAGCAAAAACTGACGATACACGCTGGTGATTTTGTCATCGCTGGCGAAGGTTTTTTCCTGCAGGGTGAAGTTAGCCGGGCTGCGATCCCACACTTCCTCCCCAACGCGGCGCAGATGCGCATCGGTACAATAGAGATGGACAAACGACAGATCGCCGCGGATATCCCAGACGCTTTCATCGCCTTTCGGCATCAGGCAAAAGCGATCCGGGCCGCCGCCATTCTTCCAGCCGTGCGGCGTCTTTTGATAGCTTTCATAACCATCGGCGATGTACAGGCTTAAGGTATGATGATCGCTGCGCACCGTCACGGTATCGCAGTTGTTATACCACGCGGCCAGTTGAATACCGGAATTCAGCTCCACAGTGCCCTTCAGCACCGCATTCTGTCGCCGTAATGTTTCAAACGTCCCGTAACCCATCGCCTTCACACATCTGTTCTGTCAAGAAAACTCTAGTCTAGGGAGACTGCGATGCGGTTTCCAGTCCTCACCGCCGGCAAAAGACAAATAAGCGCAAGAATTTGCAAGCCGACAACAAGCGGATGAAAGCCGCAGGTTGCGGCAGGCGGCATACTCCTCCGTTCAACAAGCAGAGGAGAACCAGGGTGAACGCATTACTTTATGCACTCGTTGTCGTTATCTGGGGGACGACGTGGATTGCTATTTTTTTACAACAGGGGCCGGTGGCGGCGCCGGTATCGATATTCTGGCGTTTCGCCGTGGCCAGCGTCACAATGCTGACGATTCTGCTCGTCACACGACGTCTGCGGCCGCTGGGCGCGAAGGACCATTTCTGCTGCCTGCTGCAGGGCTGCTGCGTCTTCTGCTTCAATTTCTGGTGCTTTTATACCGCCGCCGCCTGGATCAACACCGGTCTGGAATCGGTGATCTTTTCCATGGCGGTACTGTTTAACGCCATCAATAGCTTTCTTTTCTTCCGCCAGCAGCCGCCGGGACGCTTCTGGGCTGCCGCCGCGCTCGGTCTGGCCGGTATCGTCACCCTGTTCTGGGATGACCTGCTGGCCAACGGGCTAAACGCTACGCTACTGTGGGGGATCGGTCTGAGCGCGCTGGGCACCTATGGCTTTTCGCTGGGCAATATGTTCAGTATTCGTCACCAGCGGCGGGGGCTGGAGACGCTGACCACCAACAGCTGGGCGATGCTGTACGGCACGCTGGTGATGGGGGCTATCGCTCTGCTCCGCGGAGATAATTTTATGCCGGAGTGGACCGTCAGCTATCTTGGCGCCCTGCTTTACCTGGCGCTGTTCGGCTCAGTTGTCGCCTTCGGCGCCTATTTCACCCTTGTGGGGCGCATCGGCGCCAGCAAAGCCGCCTACAGTACGCTGCTGTTTCCGCTGGTCGCCCTGTCCATCTCCACCGTCTATGAAGGGTATGTATGGCACAGCAACGCCGTTATCGGACTGGCGCTGATCCTGTTGGGTAATCTGGTGATGTTTGCCAAACCGGAACAGCTGCTGCTGCGCCGAAAGCTGGCCTGAAACGGCGGAAGATAAATCAGCGCCGTCGGCAGACGGCGCTGACGAGATTACCGCTGGGAAGGGTCGAATTTGACGGCGTCTACCGCCATATCATCGATCACCTGCTTCATGGTTTCGATAGTCAGCGGCGTGTTTTCATTGGCCAGGGTTTTGCCCTCACCTTTACGAACCACTTTGATCACTGGCTTGTTGGTGCTGGCGTCAATCAGTTCGGCTTCAAAATAGAGGTCGGTGTCCATCGTACGATGGCCGGTGGCGGCTTGAGTACCGGCAACAATCATCGCTACCGGAACCACTTCATAGAACTGCAGCCCTTCTTTGCTGGAGTCCACTCCGGTGATCGCCCCGCGGAAAATAAGGCTACGCTTGCCGGCAGTGGTTGCCAGCGGTTTACGCTCGGAAATGGCCTGTTTGAGCTGCTTGTTGGTGTAATTCAAAATATCCTGCAGCGCCTTTTCACCCACCTGGGTCGTCGGCTTCGGTACCGGATAGTACGTTACCGGATGGTAGACGACATTATCGTAGTTGGCCGGATTGTAGTTTGGATCGATCCAACGCAGCTCCGACTTACCGGAGGCAGTGGTAGCTTCTTTCAGGTTGGAATAGTCTTTTAAAAAGCCCGAATACTGATTCGGTTGCGCCAGTTTGGACGCACAGCCCGTCAACGCTAACATCCCCGCCAGAGCGGCGACTTTAAATAACACGCGAGTACGCATAAAGAGATCCCTGTAAATGCAGTTTTTTCGGCAGACGTTATAGCAGATAAGACCCACTAGTTTTGTGACAAAATGAGGGCTTCGTCAAGGAAGATATACAAATATTGATGGGATCAACATTACGTTATTAAATAATTACTTAAAACGTTAACAGGTCGGCTTTAACCTTTCTTTTCAGCGAGGGTTTTCGCGCTTCTTGATCCGAGGTGTATTCGTGAGAGGCGGCGCGGTCAATCTCAGTAATTACACGCGCCGCTGAGGATTATGCGGGCTTGCGCGCCAGCAGCGTGGCGAAGCGCAATTTGATCCGGTTGCCGCTGGCGTCGGTCCGATGCAGCTCACCGACGTCCTCATTATATTTCAGTAATTCCCAGTCCCGGTAGTACTCCCGAAGTTCATCGGATTTAAAAGCAAACGGGAAGCCGACGGTGCAGGGATAGTCCTCGGTGTCCATCGCCGCGACAATCAGGTTATAGCCCCCGGCGGCGGTGCAGCGCTGCATATTGCCGATGAGTCCAGGGATGGTGTCAGGCTCGAGGAACATCATCACTACGGTGGAGAGGATCAGATCATACTCGCCGTCAAAGGCCAGGCTGTTGAGGTCTTTCACCGCGGTCTGCAGATTATCCAGCCCTTCGGCGGCGCGAATAGTCTCCAGATTGTTGATGCTCATCGCATTTTTATCCCACGCCGCCACCGTGAAGCCATTCGCCGCCAGATAAAGACTGTTACGTCCGTTGCCGCAGCCCAGATCCAGCGCCCTTCCCGGCGGCACAATCGTCGCGGCATGCAGCACCTCAGAGTGGGTGCGGGTCAGGCCATATTTTTCACTAAAATAATCCGCGTCTCGCGTTGTCATGATCCTTCCTTCTTATTCAGGAGTGTTTCCCGGTCGACCTGTAGCAACAGTTTCCCGCTGACCAACAGCAGCCCTGTGCGCAGCAGCAGCAGGCCGATGACCAGATTGCTAAAAATAAAGAGCGGCAGCGCCAGATGATGAAAAAAGCCGTCCGCCTTCGCCTGGCCCAGATGCAGGCCGGTGGTGGCCAGGGCGGAGATACCGAACGAGAAGCTCCAGAAAGAAGCATTGAACGGCTGGCGAAGATACCAGGGCATCAGACGCAGCATAAACAGCAGCTGTAACAGACCGTAGCCGAACAGCAGCTTAGCGAAGGTATCGGCCTCACCGCCGTTAACGCTGAGCCAGGCGCTGCAGGCCACCAGCGCAGGCGCCAGCTGGATCCCCAGCGACGTGCGCAGCGCGGTCGGCAGTTCGCCTGCGCTGCGCAGACGATGGAGGATAGCCGGCTCGAGGCTCAGCCAGGAGAAGACCCCGGCGCCAAGGAACACCAGTCCGGCGTCGGTAAACCCCAGCGCGCCGCAGGCCATCGCGCTGATAAAATTATTCGCCACCGTGGGCAGATACAGCCCCGGCGTAGTGGCCTCGCGAGGATGGTTTCCCCGCCACAGGCCGCCGCTTTGCCAGGCGGCATAGGCCAGCTGCAGCGCCACGCCCGGCACAAACAGCCCGATGGCCAGCGGTCGGCACCAGGGCGCCAGACCAATCGATACCAGCAACGTGGTGGCGGGAAACAGGCTGACGAAGCTGCTGCTGACCGGATGTCGCATTTCCTGCAGCACACTCGCCGGAAAGCGGATCGCCCGGCTGATAAACGCCATACTGAGCAGGACCCATATCGCTATCGCCAGCGTCACCAGCCCATCACCAATACTGCGGCTGACCGGCCAGAGGGTGCTGGCGTAACGCCAGGCAAAGCCCAACCCGATGGTGCCAAGCACCATGCCAAAATATCCCGCCGGCAGGTTAAGCACCTGCTGCGACCTATACGTTTTGTTCATTTTATTGATGTTATCAATTAAATTTGAAGTTGCATTCTAAAGGAACCTTATAACACGCGCTACGGCGATCTTTGCTATGTTTATGTTAACCATAAGTAATGAGGATCGGGAATGCGTAAATACCGTCTCAGCGAACAGACCCGGCAGTATTGTTACCAGGAAGAGGATGGCAAACAGTGCGTCACCCTGCGCCAGATCGTGGCGCTTATCGATTTCGCTGACGTCAAAGCGGGCAGCGAAGGCGGCTGGGTGGATGAAGAAAGCGCCCTCAGCCAGCAGGGAGAGTGCTGGATCTACGATGCCAATAGCGTGGTCTTCGCCGGGGCGCGCATCCTCGACGATGCCCGACTCAATGGCCCCTGCGTGGTCAGCCATGGGGCTATCATCAGCGGACGGGCATCCATTCACGCCTCGCAGGTCAGCCATCACGCGCAGATTGGTGACAACGTCACGATTAGCCAGAGTCTGGTGCGCGGCTACTGTCGCCTCGCCGATGAGGCTCGTCTTCTGCCCCACTGTCAAGTCATTGCCGCCCGTGGGCTGACCGCCGATCGCGACAAAGTGCTGCAGATTTATCAGCGAGCCACCGTCAGCGCGTCGCGCATTCTCCACCAGGCGCAGATCTATGGCGAGGCCTTCGTCGAACACGCTTTTGTCGAACATCGGGCGGAAGTCTTTGACCATGCCAGGCTCGAGGGAAACGAGGAGAACGACGTCTGGGTGTGCGATAACGCGCGGATTTACGGGCATGCCCGTCTGATCGCGGGACGCGGTGAGGACGCCATTCCCACCGTGCGCTACAGCTCGCAGGTCGCGGAGAATGCGGTGATTGAAGGCAACTGTCTGCTAAAGCATCGGGCGATGGTGGGCGGCGAGGCGCAGCTGCGCGGTGGACCGATTCTGCTTGATGATGACGTGCTGATCCAGGGGCGGGCTGTCATCGTCGGCGATGTGATCGTTGAGCACCAGGTCACTCTTGGGGACGAGGTGCAAATCGCCGCACGGGAAGGAGAAGCCATTCACCTGCGCGGCCCGAAGACCCTCGGCGGCCAACAGCAGATCACCCGAACGCCGCTGTTAGGCGCCCTGTAGCGCCTCGTCGCGGTCAATAATACGGGCGTAGATATTCTGATCGTCATAGCTGCCGTTCAGATACTCGGCCTGTCGGAGACAGCCTTCCAGAACAAACCCGTTACGCAACGCCACCTGGTTGCTGCGGGTATTCGCCACCCGACATTTGATCACAAACCGGCGCACCAGCCCGCTGCGGGCATAGTGGTGGATAAAGGCCTGCAGGGAACGGGACAGATACCCCTGCCCCTGGTGATCCTCATCGATCCAGTAGCCAATATAGGCCGTCTTATTCTGCGGCTCGATCTGGTTAAACGACAGAACGCCAATCGGCCGCTTTTCGAGAAACAGCAAAAACATTTTGGCGTAATCCCGCTGATGCAGCATCACGTTACCCTGTACATGGCGGCGGGTCTCCTCTTCGCTGCGCACCTCGCCGGCCCAGCTGAGCGACTGCTGTAGCCAGCGCTGGTTTTTCACCACCAGCTGGTGCAGGTCGCTGACGTAGCGTTCATCAATGGCGATAAGCGTCAGCGCCTCGGTTACCGGGATCGACTCCGGTACTGCTGGAATGTCTGTGGTCATGGGCCTCTCTACGGGCCCGCAGGGGGTGCCTGGGGCCACGGCTGTCACGGGGTTATTTCATGATCCGGTCGTCAATGTAGTTACGTTTATCCGGCGCCGGCGGGAAGTACTGATAGAGCCAGGTTTCGCTGATGGCTTCTCCCTGACAGCGCAGGAACAGACGCATCTCCACCGGGTCGGTCGAGTCGGAGGTCGGATACCAGTCGAAGAGGATCCGGTAGCCATCGAACGGCTCGACGTAGAGGATTTCAATCTGCTTCGCTTCGCCGCTGGAGAGGGTGATCACCGGTTCAATACCGCGCGGCGCGGCCGCTTTCAGATCGCCGCCAACAAAGTCGATGGCAAAACGACGCGCCCACTTGTCCGGGTAGTGTTCGCCCGGCGCCCATCCCTCCGGGAAGCCCCCCATCCCGGTGCGGGTGGCGAGCACACGCGCCAGCGGTGTGCTGACCGGCGGCTGTGCGCTCCAGTAGAGACGGTAGCGGAAGTCGAGTTCGTCGCCCGTCTTCACTGCCTTTTCCGGCTGCCAGAAGCAGACGATATTATCCAGCGTTTCACCGGTGGTCGGGATCTCCATCAGGCTGACCGCCCCTTTGCCCCACTGGTTACGCGGCTCAACCCACAGGCTGGGACGCTTGTTATACCAGCCCATCACGTCCTGGTAGTGGGAAAAATCACGGTCCAGCTGCAACAGACCAAAGCCGCGCGGGTTCTTGTCCTGGAAGGCGTTGAACTGCAGCTTCTGCGGGTTGTTCAGCGGCCGGCAGACCCATTCGCCGTTGCCCAGCCACATCGACAGCCGATCGGAGTCGTGGATCTGCGGGTGGATGGTATCGCACATCCGACGCTCGTTGTTGCCGCAGCTGAACATGCTGGTCATCGGCGCGATCCCCAGCTGTTTGATATCCTTGCGGGCGTAGAGATGGTTCTCGACGTCCATAATGACCTGGGTATCCTGGCAGTGGATGGTGAACTTGTAGGCGCCAGTGATGCTCGGGCTGTCGAGCAGGGCGTAAACGGTAAAGACCGTGGCGTCCCCTTTGACCGTTTCGAACCAGAAAGAGGTGAAATCGGGGAACTCTTCCGGGGTATCGGTAAAGGTATCCACCGCCAGCCCACGGGCCGACAGGCCATACTGGTAGGTGCTGTCTACCGCGCGAAAATAGCTGGCGCCGAGAAACGCCACGATATCCCGGCGCGCCAGCTCAGGTGCTTTAAATACCCGGAACCCGGCGAAGCCGAGGTCGGACTGTCCTTCCAGCTGGCGGGTATCTACCCCGGCGTCATTGTACTTGAACAGCTCCGGACGGAAGTGGATCTCGCGCGCCTGCTGGGTGGCGGCGTCTAAAGAGAACATGCGCACGCGGCGACGGAACCCCATCCCGACGTGGAAAAACTGGATATCCAGTTTGCGTTCTTCAATATTGTTCCATAGCGAGTGGTTAGCGTCATACTGAATGCTGTTATAAGCCTGCGGGGTGAGATTGGCCAGCGTCGGCGGCAGATCGCGCGGTGCCCCGCCCCACGGCTGGCGCGCCAGATCGTGGGCCATCGCCTGCAGCACGGCATAATCGAACCGACGCGTCTGCCCGTCGGCAATGCCCGCGTCTTCAGCAAACGCGGCCTGACTGAATAAGGAAGCGACTCCTGACGTTCCGCATACGGCGGCAACAGCCATGGAAGATTTAAGAAAACGTCTGCGGTTCATGCCTGAGAAAGCGTCCTTCTGCACGGGTGAAATGATTCGCAACGCGTCATCACGCTGCGTGATAATTTCCGCCCACTCTAGACAAAAACGATTAATAATCCAATTGTTGCCAGCAGAAAAACGGTAAAAAAGCCCTGTCTACCAGAACAGGCTGTTTTTTCATCGCCGGCGGAGGGAGAGCGCAATATCTAACGCAAACCCGCCTTAAACAAAGCGGACAGCACTCTCCCGGCGCCCTGTCTCATCGCCGGGCCGTTTCTTAGCCACCCGCGGCCTGCAGCAGGGTCGTGCCCCGCTGAACCGCCCCCCCCCCCCTTTATTCAAGGGTCACGTGGTGCTTCATCACCCGGCGAAACAGCGCCAGCCGGGCGCGCATAAAGCGATTCTCCACTTTAAACCCGGCACGCTTATGCAGGCCAATGCGCAGCAAACGATCCCGTCCGCGCAGGCACGCCGGCCAGCGCACCGCGCCGGCAAGCACCTGCTCGCCGCTGGCGACGCGGGCAAACTGGACCCAGTAGTCAGCGACCTGAGCGGCGAAGGCCAGATCCGCTTCACTGGCATACTGCCGCACCGGATCGGTGAGCCGCAGGTTATCAAACACGTAGGGCACCTCGTTGCCGTGCCAGGCGCCGTGCGGATAGGCGTCATGTTCCGCTTCCGCGACATAATCGAACCAGTACCGCCAGCACGGCTGGCCCACGCGCTGCTGGGCCTGCATCACCACATAGCCGAGGGTGGTAAACGCCATATCCCGACAGACTTCCCGCCCCAGCGCTTCATCGCCTTTTACGCCGGGATAGAGGAGTTTGATCAGTCCCAGACCCAGACGGCGCTCACGGCGCAGTTTCTGGATCTGCCCGGCGATGTCGACGCCAAACACCGCCATCACGCTGGCTTCATCGCTGTTGGAGCCGATGATCACCGGCATCGGATGCTGGCGCCCGGCAAAAAAGGTCTCCAGCATCGGCTGCGGGAGCACGATATCGCCTGCAATGGGCGCTGGCCCGATATTCAGCGGGGCGGAAAGCGACCAGAAGGCCTCCGCCGGGATTGCCCGCAGTTGCTCAGCGCTGGCCTGTGGTAAGGCGAAATGCTCCGCCAGCAGACGGCCTTTCTCCAGCGCCTTTTCCCGCGGCAGATCGGGTAAGGTATACCCGCTCTGAATAATCGCTTTATGGAACAACCCTTTCGCTTTCGGCGAGGCCATCAGCGACAGCACGCTGCGCGCCCCGGCGGATTCGCCAAACAGCGTGACGTTGGCGGCGTCGCCGCCGAAGGCGTGAATGTTTTCCTGGACCCACTGCAGGGCGGCGATCTGGTCGAGCAGCGCGAAGTTATACAGCCGCTCGCCCGCCTCTTCTTCCAGCGCCGGGTGGGCGAAAAAGCCGAGGTGGCCCAGACGGTAGTTGACCGTCACCACCACCACGTCGCGGCTGGCCAGCGCCAGGCCATCGTAAGGCGGCAGGCTACCGGCGCCGATGGTAAACCCGCCACCGTGCAGCCAGACCATCACCGGCAGCGGCTGCGCTGCGCTGGCGGGGGCCCAGACGTTGAGATAGAGACAGTCTTCGCTGAAGCGACCGGGATCCCCGCCGCCAAGTTCGCGGCAGTAGTCAATGTCCTGCCAGCTGGCGGCGGAAAAGGCGTCGGCCTGACGCACGCCCGGCCAGCGGGCGGGAGGCTGCGGCGCGCGCCAGCGCAGCGGCCCCACGGGCGGCGCGGCGTACGGAATGCCGCGCCAAATATGGATCCCCTGCTCTGCACTCCCGGCCAGCGTGCCCTGCCGGGTTTTCGCCAACGGTTTCGACGGATGTTGCATAACCTGCTCCCTGTAAGGCTGATGCCAGCAGGTTACTGATTTTACAGCAGACCGCAACGTCGTTTGCTGCGCTCCTCCGCCTGCTGGTACAGTTCAAATTCATCCTGCACCGGACAACCCAGCGCCGCTTCAAAGGCTTCGCGGCTGGCATTCCCGTGGCTGCGGGCCTGGGTTTCGTTACCCAGATTGGACTGAAAAATGCCCGCCGCGCTGACCGGTAAAAAATCCTCATAGACGATAGGCTGGGCCACTATCCACCCGCGCTCGATCAGCGGCTGGGGATCGTCGCCCGGGCGAAACGCGTGGCGATGGGCCTCGCCAGCCGGCGTCAGGCGGTAGCGAAACCAGGCCAGCCCCTGCTGACGCAGCAGAAATTCGCTGTCGGGAAATTCGCGGAATACCTCCTGCAGATGCAGCTGGTGGCTGAGATTGTCTTTGCCGGTCCCTGCTGCCTGCAGCAATCGGTCGTATAGCGCGCGTCCTTTTGGCGTCAGCGCCACGCCGCGCTGCTCAATTTCGCCGAAGCGGGCGCTGTGAGTGCCGCGGTGTTCGCCGGCGAACATTACTGGCTCCTCAAGCGCCTTGAAGCTGGTCTGTCGCAGGAGGATCGGTACCTCCCGGCGCGGCGGACCTTCGATCAGGGCCTTTGGCTCAATGCCGCACTCCGGCATCAGGGCCTGCGCGCGGTCAATATCCAACGTTCGCGGCGTGAGGTGGTTGATATGACATCCCGGGAAGCAGACCACATCGGCAATCAAGCGATGCTCGCGATGCAGCGCGTGGTAGGTCTCCTCATCGACGGTGGCATGCCGGTGCCAGCGGAAGGTCTCCAGCGCCTCCTGCACGAACTCGCGGGCTTCCGCAGGGGTGAACGCCCCTTCGGCCTCGTGCCGGGCGATCAGCGCCAGACAGCGGGGAGTGAATATGTTGCGCCGGGCGAGGATCGCCTCGGCTCGCTCACGCAGAGCGCGGTTTTCGATCAGCTCCAGACGCAGCAGCGAGGTAAAAACCCGAAACGGATTGCGCGCCAGCGCGGCATCGTCGACAGGACGAAACGCCGTGGAATGAACCGGCACGCCGGCCTGTGAAAGATCATAATAGCTGACGGGATACATCCCCATGATGGCAAACATGCGACGCAGCGTCGCCAGTTCCTCCGCTGTGCCCACGCGGATCGCCCCGTGGCGCTCAACGTTCAGGCGAGCCAGCTCGTCGGCGTTGGCCAGTTGTTCATGCAGCTTCGGATTATTTTCCAGTACCGCCAGGTTGACGTCAGCCACCAGCTCCAGCAGCGTCCCGTACTGCGGAACTTCCTGCTGGTACATGGCCGACATGGCCTGCGAAAACTGCTCCCGAATCTCATCAGCCGTGATGGTGTTCGCCATGATGTGTTACCTCCAGTGAATACTTCCTGGAGTGTAGGAAAGCTGCCTCCCGGCGGGGGGAAGAATTTACAAACTGTGATGGCGATAACCTGCTTCCGGTCATGGGCATGGCGCAGGGCATAACCGACGGTTATGAAAAACACCCGGTAATTTCACTTTAAATTAACAATATATTTACACACACTGTTTCTGGCGACATTACAACAACATGCCTCTCTACCCTCTATACGGAGTACCCGATGAACGATAAATGGTCCCCGCGCGAGGTTATCCATCGCGATTACAGTAGTCACCCGCCCGCTTACGCCCCGGGCTATAAAACCAGCGTCCTGCGCTCCCCGAAAAACGCCCTAATCTCCCTGCAGAACTCGCTGTCAGAGATCACCGGCCCGGTGTTTAGCCGCGACGACCTGGGACCGCTGGATAATGACCTTATCCTTAACTATGCCAAAGAAGGCCTGCCGATTGGCGAGCGGATCATTGTGCACGGCTATGTGCGGGATGGTTTCGGCCGACCAATGAAAAACACCCTGGTGGAAGTGTGGCAGGCCAATGCCGGCGGCCGCTATCGACATAAAAAAGATCAGTATCTGGCGCCGATTGACCCGAACTTCGGCGGCTGCGGTCGGGTGCTGACCGACGAGAACGGTTATTACTGTTTTCGCACCATCAAGCCCGGCCCCTACCCCTGGCGCAACCAGGCCAGCGACTGGCGTCCGGCGCATATTCATTTCTCGCTTTCAGGCGACGCCTGGGCCCAGCGCCTGATCACCCAGATGTATTTCGAAGGCGACCCGTTGATCAAGCAGTGCCCGATCGTCAGGACCATTAATAATGACGACGCCGTGCGCACCCTGATCGCCGAGCTGGACATGCACGCCGCCGTGCCGCTGGATTGTCTGGCCTACCGCTTCGACCTTGTTCTGCGCGGCCATCGCGCCACGCTGTTTGAAAATCGCACTCAGGGGGCCGCCCGATGAAAGAGTATCTGCCTGAAACCGCCTCGCAGACTGCGGGACCCTATGTTCATATCGGTCTGGCACCGGACGCGGCGGGTTTTCATATTTTTGAAAAAAATTTTGGTCCGGTTCTCACCACCGCCGATACGGTCGGGGAACGGATCACCATTGAAGGCCGGGTTATCGACGGCTCCGGAACCCCGGTCCGCGACGTGCTGCTGGAGATCTGGCAGGCTAACGCCGCGGGACGCTATAACCATCCTGAGGACCGTCAGCAGCAGAAAGCGGTCGACCCAGGCTTTCGCGGCTGGGGGCGCACCTGCTCTGACTTCACCTCCGGCGTCTGGCGCTTTGAAACCATCAAGCCCGGCGCGGTGGTTGGCCGCGACGGCCGTCTGATGGCGCCGCACGTCAATCTGTGGGTGGTGGCGCGGGGGATCAACATTGGCCTGAATACGCGGATGTATTTCGCCGATGAGCACGAGGCCAATGCCAGCGACCCGGTGCTGAATCTCATCGAATGGGAGGTGAGACGCAAAACCTTAATCGCCGAGCGCGAGGTTCGCGGTGCGGAAGTGGTCTATCGTTTCGACATTTATCTGCAGGGCGAGAACGAAACCGTCTTTTTCGATATCTAGCGGCCATGCTGACCACCGCCGTCGCCCCGCACAGCCGGGGCGACGGCGTGTTAAACCATAGGGAAAGATCTTGTAATGTAATCAGCTCAAATGTTAATAATATTTTGCTATCTGGTTATCAAATTTAAACAAGGCCGCTTGTCTCTTTCACCGCTGTGTTTTTAACATCATCTTACTATGGAAAAAAATGGTCTCTTCAGTCAGCGCATTCGCTTGCGCCATCTACACACCTTCGTGGCCGTCGCTCAACAGGGAACGCTGGGGCGCGCGGCTGAAACTTTAAATCTGAGCCAGCCAGCACTTTCAAAAACGCTTAACGAGCTTGAACAGCTGACCGGTACCCGTCTGTTTGAGCGGGGACGTCTGGGGGCGCAATTGACCCTGGTCGGGGAACAGTTTCTGACTCATGCCGTGAAAGTGCTTGATGCCCTTAACTCGGCGGGCCAGGCGCTGAACCGTAAAGAGGGGCTGAATAACGATATCGTGCGCATCGGCGCGCTGCCTACCGCCGCGCTGGGGATCCTGCCGACGGTGATCGGCCAGTTCCATAAGCAGCAAAAAGATATCACGCTGCAGGTCGCCACCATGAACAACACCATGCTGCTCGCCGGGTTAAAATCCGGGGAGATCGACATCGGCATCGGACGGATGTCCGATCCGGAGCTGATGAGCGGGCTGCATTACGAACTGCTGTTCCTGGAATCCCTTAAGCTGGTGGTACGCCCGGGACATCCTCTGCTGCAGGAGACCGTGACCCTCAGTCGGGTGATGGAGTGGCCGGTGGTGGTCTCGCCAAAGGGCACCGTGCCGCGGCAAAACGCCGAAGCGCTGCTCCAGAGCCAGGGCTGTAAAATGCCCGCCGGCTGCATCGAGACCCTCTCTGCTTCACTGTCGCGCCAGCTGACGGTCGATTTTGACTATGTCTGGTTCGTCCCTTCCGGGGCGGTGAAAGACGATCTTCGCCGTGGCGTACTGACCGCCCTGCCGATTGCCACCCAGGGCGCCGGGGAGCCCATCGGCATTCTAACCCGCGTCGATGCGACGCTGACCCCCGGTACACAAACCCTGCTCAGCGCTATTCGTAAATCAATGCCTGCCTGATCCGCTGATCCCCCGGCCCGTAGCGGCCGGGGAGCCAACGCTGACTGCGTCACATTCAGCAAAATAATCATTTAGTGCGAAATTATTTATTAACATTTGCGCAAATTTCTTTAACAGATCTATCATATCGCGATTTCACCAAATGGTTCATACGAAATCAAAACAGGCAATAAATTTGGCTTTATGAAGATACAAACCACTTCATTCAAAAATAAAACAAAATAACTTTGTTTCATTTGGTTCGCACTGAGGTGGCTGGTGTGGTTAAGGAGATTTCATGACAACTGGCAACGCGCCGCGCGGATTCCCCCGGATCCTGCAGTGGCTTCTCGCCGGACTGATGCTGATCATCGGTCTGGCTATCGGTATTCTGGGGGCAAAACTGGCTCTCGTCGGCGGCACGCTGTACTTCGCGCTGATGGGCGTGGTGATGGTTATCGCGGCGGTGCTGATTTTCCGTCGCCGCCGCGGGGGTATTCTGCTGTACGCCGTGGCGTTTATCGCTTCGGTGATCTGGGCGATCGGCGACGCTGGCTGGAACTTCTGGCCGCTCTTCTCGCGTCTGTTCGCCCTTGGCGTGCTGGCCTTCCTCGCCGCCCTGGTCTGGCCTTTCCTTGCCAGCTCGCCGGCGAAAAAAGGCCCGGCTTTTGCCATCGCCGCCGTGCTCGCCGTGGCGCTGGCGGGAAGCTTTGGCTGGATGTTTAAATCCGAACCGCTGGTCAGCGCCACGGAAGCGGTGCCGGTGAAACCCGTCGCGCCGGGCGAAGAGCAGAAAAACTGGGCGCACTGGGGCAACACCACCCACGGCGACCGCTTCGCCGCCCTGGATCAAATCAACAAGCAAAACGTCAACCAGCTGCAGGTAGCCTGGGTGGCGCATACTGGCGATATCCCACAGAGCAATGGCTCCGGCGCGGAAGATCAGAATACCCCGCTGCAGATTGGCGATACCCTCTATGTCTGTACCCCTTACAGCAAAGTGCTGGCGCTGGATGTCGACAGCGGCAAAGAGAAATGGCGCTATGACTCCAAATCCTCTTCGCCCAACTGGCAGCGCTGCCGCGGCTTAGGCTATTACGAAGACAGCCAGGCGCAGACGACGCCAGCGTCAGGCGCCCAGCCTGCCGCCTGCTCCCGTCGTCTGTTCCTGCCGACGATCGATGCCCGCCTGATCGCCATTGATGCCGACACCGGCAAACTGTGCGAGAGCTTCGGCAATCGCGGTATTGTCGACCTTAGCGTCGGGATGGGCGAAGTCAAAGCAGGTTACTATCAGCAGACCTCCACCCCGCTGGTCGCGGGTGATGTGGTGGTGGTCGGCGGCCGCGTCGCGGATAACTACTCTACCGGCGAACCGCCGGGGGTGGTCCGTGCGTTTGACGTCCACACCGGTAAACTGGCCTGGGCGTGGGATCCGGGTAATCCGGCGCTGACCGGCGTACCGCCGGAGGGCCAGACCTATACGCGCGGCACGCCGAACGTCTGGTCGGCGATGTCTTACGACGCGAAGCTGAACCTGATCTATCTGCCGACCGGTAACGCTACGCCTGACTTCTTTGGCGGCGAACGAACCGCGCTGGACGATAAATACAGCTCCTCCATCGTCGCCGTGGATGCCGCTACCGGCCAGGTACGCTGGCATTTCCAGACCACCCACCACGACCTGTGGGACTTTGACCTGCCGTCTCAGCCGCTGCTGTACGATCTGCCTGACGGCAAGGGCGGCACCACCCCGGTGCTGGTGCAGACCAGCAAGCAGGGCATGATCTTTATGCTCAACCGCGAAACCGGCGAGCCGGTGGCGAAAGTGGAAGAGCGGCCGGTGCCGGTGGGCAATGTCAAAGGCGAGCGCTATTCGCCGACGCAGCCTTACTCGGTGGGAATGCCGATGATCGGTAACCAGACGCTGACCGAGTCCGATATGTGGGGCGCGACGCCGATCGACCTGCTGCTTTGCCGTATCCAGTTCAAAGAGATGCGCCATCAGGGCGTCTTTACCCCGCCGGGGGAAGACCGCTCCCTGCAGTTCCCGGGCTCGCTTGGCGGCATGAACTGGGGCAGCGTCTCGGTAGATCCCAACAACAGCCTGATGTTCGTTAACGATATGCGTCTGGGTCTCGCCAACTATATGGTGCCGCGCGAGAAGGTGGCGAAAGACGCCAGCGGCATCGAGATGGGCATCGTGCCGATGGAAGGCACGCCGTTTGGCGCCATGCGCGAACGTTTCCTGTCGCCGCTGGGCATTCCGTGCCAGAAGCCGCCGTTCGGCACCATGTCCGCGGTGGATCTGAAAACCGGGAAACTGGTGTGGCAGGTGCCGGTAGGTACCGTAGAGGATACCGGGCCGCTGGGGATCCGCATGCACATGCCGATTCCGATCGGTATGCCGACCCTTGGCGCGTCGCTGGCGACGCAGTCCGGGCTGCTGTTCTTCGCCGGCACTCAGGATTTCTACCTGCGCGCCTTTGATACCGCTAACGGCAAGGAAATCTGGAAATCCCGTCTGCCGGTTGGCAGCCAGTCAGGCCCGATGACCTACGTGTCGCCGAAAACCGGTAAGCAGTACATCATTATCAATGCGGGCGGCGCCCGTCAGTCTCCGGATCGCGGCGATTACATTATCGCCTACGCGCTCCCTGACCATCACTGATTGACTTAAGCAAAAGGGCCCATCCGGGCCCTTTTTTGCTGTTGCCGAAACGCCTTGCGCGTTAGCGATTACTGGTCGCCAAAGTGGATCACGGTGCGAATCGATTTGCCTTCATGCATCAGGTCAAAGGCCTCGTTAATCTGCTCCAGCGGCAGGCGATGAGTAATAAACGGGTCGAGGCGAATTTTACCCGCCATCGCGTCTTCCACCATTCCCGGCAGCTGGCTACGGCCTTTCACGCCGCCAAAGGCGGAGCCGCGCCACACGCGGCCTGTCACCAGCTGGAACGGACGGGTTTTGATCTCCTGCCCGGCGCCGGCCACGCCGATAATGACGCTCTCGCCCCAGCCCTTATGGCAGCACTCCAGCGCCGCGCGCATCACATTGACATTACCGATGCACTCGAAGCTGAAATCCACCCCGCCGTCGGTCAGCTCAACGATCACATCCTGAATCGGCTTATCGTAGTCGTTGGGGTTGATAAAGTCGGTAGCCCCCATCTCTTTAGCGAGAGTGAACTTATCCGGGTTGGTATCGATTGCCAGAATGCGCCCGGCTTGCGCCTGCACAGCGCCCTGGATCACCGCCAGGCCGATGCCGCCCAGACCAAAGACCGCGACGGTATCCCCGGCCTTAACCTTCGCCGTGTTGTGCACCGCGCCGATACCGGTGGTCACGCCGCAGCCCAGCAGACACACTTTATCCAGCGGCGCCTGCGGATTGACTTTCGCCAGCGAGATCTCAGCGCAGACCGTGTATTCGCTGAAGGTGCTGGTGCCCATGTAGTGATAAATCGGTTCGCCGTTATACGAGAAACGGGTGGTGCCGTCCGGCATCAGCCCTTTGCCCTGGGTAGCGCGTACCGCCTGACAGAGATTGGTTTTACCCGACTTACAGAATTTGCACTCGCCGCATTCGGCGGTATACAGCGGGATGACATGATCGCCCGGCTTAAGGCTGGTGACGCCCTCGCCCACTTCCACGACCACGCCGCCGCCTTCATGGCCCAGCACCGCCGGGAAGACCCCTTCCGGATCGTCGCCGGAAAGGGTGAAAGCATCGGTATGGCACACGCCGGTATGGGTGATTTTCACCAGAACTTCGCCTTTTTTCGGCGGCGCGACGTCAATCTCTACGATTTTTAACGGCTGACCGGGGCCAAAGGCCACTGCTGCGCGTGATTTCATAACTGTCTCTTCCTCGTCGTGATGTTATTTTAAATAGGATCGTAGCAGATGACCGACCTCTGCCATTCTCGCGGCCCGCTGGTCCGGGGTGGTGTCGCCGCTGACCAGCTCGTCCTGCAGGTGGATCTCCACCATTTCGCCCATCAGACCGTTTGCCGCCCCGCGAATCGAGGCGATCTGCTGCAGGATAGTCATACAGGGCTCGCCGGACTCCAGCGCGCGTTCAAGGGCTTCAACCTGGCCGCGGATGCGTCGTACGCGGCTGAGCGCCCGTTTTTTATCTTCAGGTGAATGTGGCACGATAACGCCTCCGTATCATATAGGGGGGTATACTATATTTTATTCACCACAAAGGCAAAAAAAACCCCGTCGCGGGACGGGGTCTGAATGTTGAAGCAAACCATTCAGCGCTTACGGGGCATCATTCGCAGCAGGGTATTATCTTTCCACCAGTAATGATGGAGCAGCGCAGCAAAGGCATGCAGGCCAATCACGAAGTAACCGGCGTTCGCTAACCATTCATGGATCGCTTTCAGGGTGTCCACCCGCTCAAAATCGCTCTGCGGAGCATACGGCATCGTCAGGCCAAAGGCGTACCAGGGATTCCCGCGCCAGTACATCATTACCATGCCAATCAGCGGCAGGACGATAAACAGCAGATAGATAATCAGATGGCCGAGATGGGCGAAACCAGTCATCATCGGTGACGGCTTTGGCACGATCGGCGGCGTCGGCATTTTCAGCCGCACCAGCAGACGCGCCACCATCAGCACGCCAATGGTGATTCCGCAGGAAACATGAACCATATTGATCAGCGGCCGATCGCTGCGGGGGAAAAATCCGCGCAGCTCCATCGCCGCATAGGCCACCACCACCAGCAGAAAGACCAGCCAGTGGATGCCGATCTGCAGGCCGGAATATTTATCGCGCATGGAATATCCTTAATGGAAAGTGTGATTGTGCCAACATAGCGGCCTTCTCTTAAATTTTCATTAACCTTTACGTTGAATTAACAATTGATTACCGCATTGTGCCGAGCCGCTGCACCCGGACCACGCGAACGGGCGCCGGATACCATCCGTTATTACAAAATTAAACATTTTTGTTACCTGCCGCCGCGCTCTCCCCTCTATAGTTGAGAACATCTGTCGGCCACGCTGCGTATGGAGATGAAAATGAAGAAAATGAGCTTACCGCTATTGCTGCTGACCGCGCTGGCCAGCCCGACTTTCGCCGCGGACTGTCAGCCTAACGGCATCGGTGGCTCATTTTGCATTAACGATGACGGGACCACTACCGACACGGTGCCGAATGAAGTCAACGGTATGGATACGTATTCGAATAATGGCGGGTATAGCAGCTCTCTGCCCGACCAGTCGGGGGCAGAGGAAGCGCTTGAAGGGTCAACGCTGTCGACGCAGCAGGACAGCGTCGCCAGTAGTGGTCAGAGAGACAGCGCCCTGGCGGGTCGCGACTGGCATTCGCCGTCCAATCTGAATGATGGCGCCGCCACCTCCAGTATGAGCCTGCTGGATAAACCCTGAGGCCTGGCGTCAGGCAAAGCTCCAGCCTGCGGCGCCGATGGCGACGGCGAACAGCAGGCAGGCCAGCGCCGTTTTGCGTAACAGCATGGTATAGAAGGAGATCGCGACGCCAACGAATACCACCAGCAGAATGGGCCACATGCTTAATAACAACAGCAGAAAACCCTCAATATTATTATGGATTACGCTTTCCACATCCGCATCCCTGCCTCATCGTCGATAAAGTAAGCAGAATTTAATATGTAACATGAATACATTCAAATAAAATATAAATGTAAATGATTATGCGGCTGGCGGCGGGTCACTGTTACGCGTCCGGGGAGTTAGCATCAGAAGCAGTGCGCAAAAAATAGGTCAGGATTGTTCCACAACCCTTTAGCGGTACGATCGTATTCTCACTAGAATTCCGCAAACCCTTCACGACATTATTCGGCGCTGGTATCTGATACAACGCGCCGGCGATGACAGTCGCCTGGTTGCAATTTATCTCCCTGAGCAGAACGCACATCCAGATATTGAAGCGGCTGGCCGTGTTCGTTATCCAGCAGGACAGAGTAGGTTTCTCCCTGCTCAAACATATAACGCTCTCCCCATTGACGCATCGCCACAACAATGGGAAACACGGAGCGCCCCTTTTCAGTCAGGACGTATTCCTTATATGCGCTGCCATCCGATGCCGGTAAAATCTCGAAAATACCGATATCGACCAGGTGCTTCAGGCGCGCGGCAAGGATATTTTTGGCCAGCCCTAAATTTTTTTGAAACTCGCTGAATCTCCGTACATTGTCAAATGCTTCGCGGATAATCATCAGGCACCAGCGTTCACCAATTGATTCCAACGTTCTCGCCACCGGACATTCACTGGTTCTGAGTGATTCCTGTTTTGCCATCTGCGCGCTCCTCATCAATCTGTCTACTAATGCTAGCTTAATCTTCCGTTTTACTAGTTGCAAAAAAAAACCACTATGGCTATTTCTATAGGTAAACGAGTTTTAAAAAGCAACCAGATAGAAGGTCTCTTATGAAAGATAAGACAAGCAGGTGTACCGGCCACGGAATTCAAACCGCGTTAGCCCCTGACGCGATGCTCACCGCAGGGATAACGACGTTGTTTTCACTGACCTGCGCGCTGGCGGTAGCCAACGTTTATTCAGCTCAACCTTTACTCGACTCGATGGCGGTCAGCCTCAAGGTGGCGCCAGGCATGATTGGCGGCGTCATCACCGCTACGCAGTTGGGCTATGCCATTGGCTTACTGTTCCTGGTTCCGCTCGGGGACTGGCTGAACCGTAAATACGTGGTGATGACTCAGCTGTTGCTTTCAGCGGCGGCGTTAGTTGTAGCAGGGTTATCCCCCAACATAGCCACTCTGCTTGGCGCCATGCTGATCGTTGGCCTGATGGCCGTTGTGGTGCAGTTGATGGTGGCGTGGGTGGCAATACTGGCGACACCGCAGAAACGAGGCCAGGCGGTGGGTACCCTGACCAGCGGAATTGTTTCAGGCATCCTGTTGTCTCGGTTTATCTCAGGCGCGATAGCCGATATTGCCGGCTGGCGAGCCGTTTATCTCACGGCTGCCTGTATGATGCTGTTGATGGCCGGTGTCGTCTGGAAGGTCATGCCTTCGCCCTCAAAGCAATCGCAGCCACAAAAGTCCACCTACCTTTCCTTATTGAAGTCAGTGTTTCAGCTATATATCACTGAACCGCAACTGAGAAAGCGCGGCATCCTGGCGCTTCTTATTTTCGCCGCCTTCAGCATGCTATGGACAACTATGGTCATGCCGCTTACCGCCCTTTCCCTCTCGCACACCCAGGCGGGGATGTTTGGCTTAGCCGGCCTCGCTGGCGTGCTGGCCGCCTCAAGAGCGGGAAAGTGGGCTGACCAGGGATGGGCTCAGCGTACTACCGGCTTGGCGCTGGCGCTGCTGGCTCTCTCATGGCTGCCTATCGCCTATGTTGAAACCTCTTTGCTCTGGCTGTTAGCTGGCGTCATTGCGCTGGACTTTGCGGTACAGGCCGTACATGTCTCTAACCAGAGCCTGATCATTGCCGCCAGGCCTGCAGCAGCAAGCCGCCTGGTTGGGGCTTACATGTGTTTTTATTCGCTGGGTAGCGCGGCAGGTGCTATCGTTGCCACACAGCTTTATTCCCACTGGGGATGGCAGGCGGTCTGCCTTGCGGGTGCCGCGGTCAGCGCGTGTGCTTTTCTTGTCTGGTCAGGATCGCGTCGATCATGACATTCGGCCCCTGTTTTGAAGGGGCCAGTCAAAAAGCGCGTAAAAATGACCTGATTGCCCCCAGCTGTTTGTATCGCATAGATTTTTTCAATGCTTTTAAACAGTTATGCTCATGTTGTATAATGACGTGCACTTTAACTAAAAAAAGAGTGCGACCATGATTGATTCCTCATTGCCATTAACCGACATTCACCGCCACCTTGACGGTAACATCCGGGCCCAAACCATCCTCGATCTTGGCCGCGAGTTTAATATCACCCTTCCCGCTACCACCCTTGACACGCTGCGTCCCCACGTCCAGGTCACCAGCCTGGAGCCCGATCTGGTCAGTTTTCTCGCCAAGCTCGACTGGGGGGTGAAAGTCCTGGCCTCGCTGGAAGCCTGCCGTCGCGTGGCGTATGAGAACGTCGAAGACGCGGCGCGCAATGGCCTGCACTACGTGGAGCTGCGCTTCTCCCCACGCTATATGGCGATGACCCACCAGTTGCCGGTTGACGGCGTGGTAGAGGCAGTGATCGCCGGGGTACGTGAGGGGTGCCGCGATTTTCAGGTCGACGCCCGCCTGATCGGCATTTTGAGCCGCACCTTTGGCGAAGCGGCCTGTCAGGAAGAGCTCGCGGCGCTGCTCGCCCACCGCGATGGCATCACCGCCCTCGACCTCGCTGGCGATGAGCTGGGCTTCCCGGGGGCGCTGTTCCTTAGTCATTTTAACCAGGCCCGCGATGCCGGGTGGCATATCACCGTTCACGCTGGCGAAGCGGCCGGCCCGGAAAGTATCTGGCAGGCCATTCGTGAGCTGGGCGCCGAGCGTATCGGCCACGGGGTAAAAGCGGTACAGGATCCCGCCCTGATGGACTATCTGGCCGAGCACCGCATCGGGATTGAATCCTGTCTCACCTCGAACGTGCAAACCAGTACCGTACCCTCTCTGGCCCAGCATCCGCTGAAGCAGTTCCTTGAGCACGGCGTGCTGGCGAGCCTCAACACTGACGATCCGGCGGTCCAGGGGGTCGATATTATCCACGAATACACCGTGGCGGCGCCGGCGGCGGGCCTGAGCCGGGAGCAGATCCGCCAGGCCCAGATCAATGGTCTGACCCAGGCGTTTCTGAGCGAACAGGAAAAAGCCGCGCTCATTCAGCGGGTGGCTAAAGGCTGATAGCCGGCCCGGCAGCCGCGCTGCCGGGCTATCTCTCACACAAGGCTGAGCGTGGCGCGATGCCGGGCCGACTCGATACCGAGCTCAAGCAGGGTCATGATTTGAATCGCCTCGCTGGCCGGAACCGGGTTTTCTCCCACCCCATTGAGCGCATCGCGGATAGCGGCATAGTAAGCGGGATAATTGCCCGGTAGCGTCAGCCATGTCTCCTCGCTACGTTCGTCGCCTTCGGCGCGGGTCAGGGTACCGTCACGCATATCATACCCCCAGTCCTCCTGCGGCAAACGCTCGCCATTTTTCAGCCGCTCCTCCTGCGGGTCGAGACCGTACTTGATAAAGCTGGCCCGCGAGCCGTGGACGATAAAGCGCGCGCTCTCCGCGGCGGCGAGCAATGTGCCGTGCAGCACCACCCGCCGCTGTGGATAGGCCAGCACCGCGTGAAAATAGTCGGTGGATTGCGCGCCGGGCCGAAGTTGAGCGAGATCCACCGTGATGCTCACCGGCAGACCAAACAGCACCACCGCCTGGTCGAGCAGATGCGGTCCGAGATCATACCAAATTCCACTCCCGGGCCCCGCCTGTTCCCGCCAGCGCTGGCGTACCTGCGGGCGGAAGCGGTCGAAATGGGATTCGAAGTAACACACCTCTCCCAGCAGGCCTTCGTCGATTAACGTTCTGACCGTTAAGAAATCACTGTCCCAGCGCCGATTGTGAAATACCGACAGCACCCGGCCACAGTGCTTCGCCAGGCTCTCCAGCTCACGAGCCTGTGACAGTGTCACGGTAAAGGGTTTATCCACCACCACGTGCTTACCGGCCTCCAGCGCCGCTTTCGCCAGTGGGAAGTGGGTGTCGTTCGGCGTGGCGATGACCACCAGATCGATCTCCGGGTCGTTCAGCAATTCACCCGCCGCATTGACCACCTTCGCGCCAGGCCAGTCGGCATGAACTTTGGCCGCGTCGCTGCTGGAGACCGTCGTCAGCGCCAGGCCCGGCGTGCCGCTGATTAATGGCGCGTGAAACGTTTTGCTGGCATAGCCATAGCCCACCAGCCCCACCCGGATCGCATCACTCATTTAACCGCCTCTCTTATTCAGCTGATGTCAATATCTGACTAATGAGAATATTCTTACAAAACGTGAATAAAACTTATCATTTTTTCACTTAAGGTTTTAACGCATGCGTGCAAAATCAGACAGATACCCCTTGTGATCTGCTGACCATAGAGTAACATTTCCCACTGTGTTCAAAGGATATTGAAGTGTTATGACGACTGTTTTTACTCGTATTGTAGAACTTATTGGCTGGATTGTTTTTGGGATTTCCGCACTGCTTTTGGTTATCGCGCACCATATTGATAACTACCAGTCGCCACCGCCAGCGGATGTGGTGCAGACAAAGTAGCGCCGCCGTGAAACAGTGACCCGCTTCGCAACTGTGCAACCGGTTTCAGAAACCGGTTGCACAGTTATCCTTGCTTTGATTACACTCCCTCTATCATCAGACTGGGAGTTTTTTCATGGCCGCTTTTCCGCAACATTTTCTATGGGGTGCCGCTACCGCAGCGTATCAGGTTGAAGGTGGGCACGACGCTGACGGTAAGGGACCGTCAATCTGGGATATCTACTCTCACCTGCCGGGAACCACCTTTGAAGGGACCACCGGCGATATCGCCGTCGATCACTATCACCGTTTTCGCGAAGACGTGGCGTTGATGGCCGAGATGGGCCTGCAGAGCTATCGCTTTTCCATCTCCTGGCCGCGCCTGCTGCCCACCGGGCGCGGCGAGATTAATGAAGCAGGCGTGCAGTTTTATAGCGATCTGATCGATGAACTGCTGGCGCATAATATTGAGCCGATGATTACCCTCTATCACTGGGACCTGCCGCAGGCCCTGCAGGATGAGGGCGGCTGGGAAGCACGCAGCACCGCCGAAGCCTTCGCCGAGTACGCCCGCCTGTGCTACGCCCGCTTTGGTTCGCGGGTGAAGCTGTGGGCTACCTTTAACGAGACCATCGTCTTTATCGGCCACGGCTACATTAACGGCCTGCATCCGCCGGCCGTTCGCGATCCGGCGCGCGCCATCCAGGCCTGTCATCACGTGTTTATCGCCCATGCGCTTGCGGTGAAGGCGTTTCGCGAGATGGCCGTGGCGGGCGAGATTGGTTTCGTCAATGTGCTGCAGCCGCATACCCCGCTCACCGACAGCGAGGCGGACAGGCAGGCTACCGACCTGGCTGACGCCATCCATACCCACTGGCTGTACGATCCGGTGCTAAAAGGCACCTATCCTGCTGCCCTGCTGGCGCAGACTCAAGCCCTGTGGGGAGTACCGCGCTTTGCTCCAGGCGACGACGCGCTGCTGCGAGACAACCGCTGTGACTTTATCGGTCTGAATTACTATCGTCGGGAAACGGTATCCGCCCAGCCGCCCGAAATCCCCACCGGCGGCGAGCCTGGCGTGGAGGGGTTATTCTATTTCGTGCGTAATCCGCAGAGCACTTATACCGAATGGGGCTGGGAGATCTGGCCGCAGGGGCTAACCGACGGCATTATGATGATCAAGGCGCGCTATGGCGATATCCCGATCTATATCACCGAGAATGGCCTGGGAGCGAAAGACCCGATTATTGCCGGTGAGGTGGTCGACGATCCGCGAATCGACTACCTGAGCAGCCATATTGGCGCTCTGGAAAAGGCGCTGGCGCAGGGAGCTGACGTTCGCGGCTATTATCCCTGGTCGTTTATCGATCTGCTTAGCTGGCTCAACGGATATCAAAAGCAATATGGCTTTGTCTATGTGGACCACCAGCAAAATCTGGCACGGAAACGAAAGAAGAGTTTTTATTGGTACAAATCTGTTATTGCCAGTCGCGGCGAACAGCGTTAATCTTCTCCTGCGGGCGCCATTCGGCGCCCGGTCTGATTTAGAATATTCTTAAACATCTCCCTGCTCTTCAAGGCTGGCTTTGCCCCTTGTCATGGGTTTATATAACCTGAAACATTCCACGCGGCCCCGGCAGAAGGCGCCGTTGGTTGAGAGTAGGTTTAGTGAATGCTGATAATATTCAACGTAATTATTCCGATTATAAAATGGATACGAAAATGACCGTTCTGGACTATTTATTAAAATTCCGCAAAATCAGTTCGCTGGAAAGTCTTGAAAAACTATTTGATCACCTTAACTACTCCCTGACAGACACCGAAGAGATCGTTAATATGTATCGCGCCGCCGATCACCGCCGGGCAGAGCTGGTTTCCGGCGGTAAATTGTTCGATGTGGGCCAGGTGCCTAAATCCGTTTGGCGATTCGTGCAGTAAGACTGTCATCCTTCACGCCAGTTGCTTATACTTCCCGGCCTGCTTTTATATACTGGCGTTAAATAGGGGAGAACCATGACGTCTCAATCTGCGGAACGCATCGGCGGATGGCTGCTGGCACCGCTGGCCTGGTTGCTGGTGGCGCTGCTGAGCGCCTCGTTATCGCTGCTGTTTTTTGCCAATGCCCTCATGTCGCCGCAAACCTGGGCCCTGCTGCGCGCCATGAGCACCGGACACATGGCGCTGTGGGTCGCCTCGTTGCTGTTTGCCCTCGCCATGTGGTTTTATACGCTCTGGCTGACCATCGCCTTTTTCAAGCGGCGCTCGCTGGTGCCGAAACACTATATTATCTGGCTGCTCATTACGCTGCTGCTGGCGATAAAGGCGTTTGCCTTCTCCCCCGTTTCGGATGTCCTTGCACTGCGTCAGCTACTGTTTCCGCTGCTGGCCGCCGCGCTGCTGGCGCCCTATTTTCGCCGTTCACAGCGGGTAAAACGGACCTTTGTTAATCCGTAATAACCCCACACTTAACCTGTTGTCGCCGGTATCGTTTTATTCGATAATAAGCGGCTTTTTTTCGTTTCAGGTCGCATGATGGCTGATTATTTACTGCTCTTTATCGGTACTGTCCTTGTCAATAACTTCGTTTTGGTGAAGTTCCTTGGCCTGTGTCCGTTTATGGGGGTTTCCAAAAAGCTGGAAACCGCAATGGGGATGGGGCTCGCCACCACCTTCGTGATGACCCTGGCCTCTATTTGCGCCTGGCTGATTGATACCTGGATCCTTATCCCGCTAAATCTGGTTTATTTACGTACCCTGGCCTTTATTCTGGTTATCGCCGTGGTGGTCCAGTTCACTGAGATGGTGGTGCGTAAAACCAGCCCGGCGCTCTATCGCCTGCTGGGCATCTTTTTGCCCCTTATCACCACCAACTGCGCGGTGCTCGGGGTGGCGCTGCTGAACATCAACCTGGGCCACAATTTCCTGCAGTCGGCGCTGTACGGCTTTGCCGCCGCCGTCGGCTTCTCGCTGGTGATGGTGCTGTTCGCGGCGATCCGCGAACGTCTGGTGGTGGCCGATGTCCCCGCGCCGTTCCGCGGTAATGCCATCGCGCTGATTACCGCCGGTTTAATGTCTCTGGCCTTTATGGGCTTTAGTGGTTTGGTGAAGTTGTAATGAGCGCAGTCTGGATAGCCGTGATCGCCATCAGCCTGTTAGGGCTGATTTTCGGCTTAATACTGGGGTATGCGTCGCGCCGTTTCGCGGTGCAGGACGACCCGGTGGTGGAAAAAATTGATGAACTG
The DNA here is from genome assembly GCF_040064295.1 of Klebsiella sp. JB_Kp031. Classification (NCBI taxonomy): domain Bacteria; kingdom Pseudomonadati; phylum Pseudomonadota; class Gammaproteobacteria; order Enterobacterales; family Enterobacteriaceae; genus Klebsiella; species Klebsiella sp. JB_Kp031. The sequence goes on along the minus strand of NZ_JBEAJW010000034.1, from coordinate 2,214 downwards.
TTACCGCAGAGCCAATGTGGGCAGTGCGGCTACCCTGGCTGCCGCCCCTATGCGGAAGCGGTGGGCGTGCAGGGTGAGAAAATTAATCGCTGCGCGCCGGGTGGCGAAGCGGTGATGTTAAAAATCGCCGCCTTGCTCAACGTCGACCCGCAGCCTGTCGATGGCGACGAGCAGGCAGCCGAGCCGGCCCGCATGCTCGCCGTGATTGACGAGCCGAACTGCATCGGCTGCACCAAATGTATTCAGGCGTGTCCCGTGGATGCCATTGTCGGGGCGACCCGCGCCATGCATACCGTGATGAGCGACCTATGCACCGGCTGCAACCTGTGCGTTGCCCCCTGCCCGACCCAGTGCATTTCACTCGTTCCGGTGGCGACCACCCCGGAGACCTGGAAATGGGATCTGCACACGATCCCGGTGCGAAATATTCCTGTGGAACAACATGTTTAAGCTATTTTCCGCTTTCCGAAAAGACAAAGTCTGGGATTTTAACGGCGGTATTCACCCGCCGGAGATGAAAACCCAGTCAAACGGCACCCCGCTGCGCCAGGTTTCCCTGCCGCAGCGCTTTGTGATCCCGCTGAAGCAGCACATCGGCGCCGAAGGCGAACTGTGCGTCAAAGTAGGCGACCGGGTGCTGCGCGGCCAGCCGCTAACCCGCGGTTGGGGAAGAATGCTGCCGGTTCACGCCCCCACCTCCGGCACCGTTGCCGCTATCGCCCCGCACACCACCGCCCATCCATCCGCGCTGGCGGAGATGAGCGTGATCATTGACGCCGACGGCGAAGACCGCTGGATCGAACGCGACGGCTGGAGCGACTACCAGACCCGCACACGTGAAGCGCTGATTGAGCGCATCCACCAGTTTGGCGTTGCCGGCCTCGGCGGCGCCGGCTTCCCCACCGGCAGTAAACTGCGCGGCGGCGGCGATAAAATTAAAACGCTGATCATTAACGCCGCCGAGTGCGAACCCTATATCACGGCGGACGACCGCCTGATGCAGGACTGCGCGGCGCAGATTGTCGAAGGGATCCGCATCCTCGCCCACATTCTGCAGCCTGACGAGGTGCTGATCGGCATTGAAGACAATAAGCCGCAGGCCATCTCCATGCTGCGGGCGGTACTCTGCGACGCCCATGGCATTTCGCTGCGCGTGATCCCCACCAAATACCCCTCCGGTGGCGCCAAGCAGCTCACCCAGATTCTCACCGGGAAACAGGTGCCGCACGGCGGTCGTTCTTCGGACATTGGCGTGCTAATGCAGAACGTCGGTACAGCCTACGCGGTGAAACGCGCGGTAATTGACGGCGAACCGTTAACCGAGCGCGTGGTCACCCTCACCGGCGAGGCGGTAACCCGGCCGGGCAATGTCTGGGCGCGCCTTGGCACGCCGGTGCGCCATCTGTTGAACGACGCCGGATTCTGCGCCAGCGCTGAGCCGATGGTGATCATGGGCGGCCCGCTGATGGGCTTTACTCTGCCGGGGCTCGACGTCCCGGTAGTGAAGATCACCAACTGTCTCTTAGCGCCCTCCGCCAGCGAAATGGGCGAGCCGCAGGAAGAAAAAGGCTGCATTCGCTGTAGCGCCTGCGCCGACGCCTGCCCGGCCGATCTGCTGCCGCAGCAGCTGTACTGGTTCAGCAAAGGCCAGCAGCACGATAAAGCCACCGCTCACAATCTGGCGGACTGCATCGAATGCGGCGCGTGCGCGTGGGTATGCCCAAGCAATATTCCGCTGGTGCAGTACTTCCGCCAGGAGAAAGCCGAGATCGCGGCGATTCGTCTGGAAGAGCAGCGCGCTGCGGAAGCCAAGGCGCGATTCGAGGCCCGACAGGCGCGCCTGGAGCGTGAGAAAGCGGCCCGCGCCGAGCGGCATAAAAAAGCCGCCGTCCAGCCAGCCGCCAAAGATCAGGATGCGATTAACGCCGCCCTGGCCCGGGTACGTGATAAACAGCGCGACGCAGCGCAGCCTATCGTGATTCAGGCCGGCGCCAGACCGGATAACAGCGAGGCGATTGCCGCCCGCGAAGCGCGGAAGGCCGAAGCCCGGGCGCGTAAAGCGCAGCAGCAGTCCGCGCCGGCGGAATCCCCGTCGACCGACGCTGCCGATCCACGCAAAGCGGCGGTGGAAGCCGCTATCGCCCGCGCCAAAGCGCGCAAAGCCGAACAGCAGGCCGCGCCGGCGGAAACCCCGCCAGCCGAGCCGGTCGACCC
>NZ_JBEAJW010000033.1:0-83663 GCF_040064295.1 Klebsiella sp. JB_Kp031 | reverse complement strand
GCGCATTATAGGGAGTAATTCCGAGGTGACAAGGGGAAATGCAAAAAAACTTTTCGTTCGCTCGCTTTTCCATCAAGACGCTGTTTAAACGCCCGGTTTGCTGATCATTTGCGCGATTTCTCGGGCAAATCGGGAGACCTGTTGCCAGTCGGTATAGACCACTTCTTTACGGGTATCCGTTTCGCCCCCGGTCATTTTCATAATCAGGCGGATCATAAACCGATCGTACCAGCGGTAACGCGGGTAACGTAGCGCCCCGGCAAACACCGCGCAGCTCTGCGGCTGCCAAGGCGAGTTGAGCAGAAACTTGCGCGTATAGCTATTGGTCTGCGGCGTGCGCTTCTCGGGTTTGCGCGCAACCAGGTTCACCGAAAAGAATGCCCCCGGCAGCGCCTGCAATGCTGCCAGGTGCTTTTTCACAAAGCGGTCCACCGCCGGATGAAAGTGTCCGTAGCGAATCGATGCGCCAATCACCACGCGATCATAATGATGCCATTCCACGTTATCGGTACGGTTCAGATTCAGGGTATCCGCATCGATACCCAGCTCTTTCAGCTCAGAGGCGAGAAACGAAGCGATTTCACGGGTCTGCCCGTCGCGGGTGGAAAAGAGAATTAAAGTTTTCACGAGCACTCCTGTTATTCGCGCCAGAAAGTGGGAGTAAAGAGCACCAGTAAGGTGAACACTTCCAGACGACCAAACAGCATATTAGCAATCAGGATCCATTTCGCGACCGGGTTCATGGTGGCAAAGTTGTCCGCGACGACGCCGAGCCCAGGCCCGAGGTTGTTCAATGTCGCCACCACGGAGGCGAAAGCAGAGAAGTCATCCACCCCGGTGGCGATAATAGCCAGCATACTAATGATAAAGACCAGCGCATAGGCGGAGAAGAATCCCCACACCGCTTCCAGAATACGTTCCGGCAGCGCGCGGTTACCTAATTTAATGCTATACACCGCATTCGGGTGAACCAGACGCTTAAGCTCACGGTTGCCCTGCTTGAACAGCAACAGGATACGGATCACCTTTAAGCCACCGCCCGTGGAGCCAGCGCAGCCGCCGATAAATGCGGAGCACAGCAGCAGCACCGGCAGGAACAGCGGCCAGCGCGCAATGCTATCGGTTGTGAATCCTGCGGTGGTCGCCATCGACACCACCTGGAAAAACGCCTGATTCAGCGTCGTCAGCACCGAGCCGTACACGTTATGAAGCCATAGCACCAGCGTACAGACGATGACCAGCGTCAACTGGACGCCAATGAACATTCGAAACTCAGGGTCGCGCCAGTACACCTTCAGGCTGCGTCCGCTCAACAACGAAAAATGCAGACCGTAGTTACAGCCGGAGATCAGCAGGAAGATGGCAATGATGGAGTTGATCATCGGGCTGTTGAAATAGCCGACGCTGGCATCGTGAGTCGAGAAACCGCCGATAGCGATGGTGGCGAAGCTGTGCCCTATCGCATCGAAGGCCGGCATACCGGCAAACCAGAGCGCCAATGCGCAGGCGACCGTTAGTAACACATAGATAAGCCACAATGTCTTTGCCGTCTCGGCGATGCGCGGGCGCATCTTGTTATCTTTCAGCGGGCCGGGCATTTCCGCGCGGTAGAGCTGCATTCCCCCGACGCCGAGGATAGGCAGAATGGCCACCGCCAGCACAATGATCCCCATGCCGCCGAACCACTGCAGCATCTGCCGGTAAAAAAGGATAGCGTGCGGAAGCGAGTCCAGCCCCACCAGGGTGGTCGCCCCGGTCGTCGTCAGGCCGGAAAATGATTCGAAGAAGGCATCCGTCACCGTCAGGTTCGGCTGTTCGGCGAATATAAAGGGCAAGGCCCCTACGCTACCCAGCACGGTCCAGAACAGCACCACGATCAGAAACCCTTCACGAGATTTCAGTTCGCCCTTTTGCTTACGGTTCGGCCACCACAGCATGGAGCCGATCGCCAGAGCGACAAAAAAAGTTTGAGTGAAGGCCCGTCCCGCGCCATCGCGATATATCAGGGCCACTAATCCCGGGACGATCATTGTCCCCGAGAATAAGATGACCAGCAGTCCAACGATTCGGGTTATGGCGCGAAAATGCATCTCTGGCGCTTCCTTTGATAGGCAAAAAAAACAGAGGGGATTATTCGTTAATCTTCAGCAATTGCAATGAACCGCGACTAAAATCAGCCAGTTTTGCTGAAAAAGCCGCCACTTCGGCCTGGGGAAGCGCCACGCACAGCCGAACCGACGCCAGATATTCGCTTTCAACGACATTCCCGGAAAATTGGGCGAGCAACGCTTCAACGCCGGCCAGTTGCCCATATTCACATTGCAAAGTATATGCCGTTAACGGCGTCTTGCGCAGCGTCGTCAACTGCGCCAGCGCCTGATGGACACCGCCGCCATAGGCTTTCACCAGGCCGCCGGTGCCCAGCAGGATACCACCGTAATAACGTACGACGACAGCGGTTATCTCACCGACGCCGCTACCCATCAACTGCGCCAGCATCGGTTTACCCGCCGTTCCCGCCGGTTCGCCATCGTCTGAGAACCCAAGCTGTTGCGAATCATCAGGCGGTCCGGCGACCCACGCCACGCAGTGGTGGCGGGCATCGGGGTGATCCGCTCTGACCGACTCGACAAAGGCTTTCGCCGCCGCCACGCCGTCGGTATGCGCCAACAGCGTGATAAAACGGCTCTTTTTGATCTCCTCAACGACGGAAACTGGCGCCGCCGGGATTAACCAGCTCTCCATTAGGCCAGCTTCAGGTCGCGCGTCATGTTTTCGATACTGTTTTCGTGAACCACCACGTTATCTTCGATACGGATCCCGCCGAATGGCTTCATGGCGTCAATTTTTTGCCAGTTGAAGTGCTTGCTGAACGGGCCTTCACGCCACGGCGCCAGTAACGACTCGATAAAGTAGATGCCGGGTTCAATGGTCAACACCATCCGCGGCTCGATAATACGGGTGCAGCGCAGATACGGGTATTTCGCTGGCGCCGCCAGATGCGTACCGGAGTCGTCTTGCATAAAGCCAGCAACATCATGCACCTGCAGACCCAGCGGATGACCAATCCCGTGCGGCATAAATGGCCCGGTCAGATCGTTCTCCACCATCGCCTCTTCGCTCATGTCAGTGACTAACTGATGTTTACGCAGCAGCTTCGCAATACGCTGATGGAACTGGATATGGTAATCAACGTAGCGCGTCCCGGCTTTCATGGTGCTAATCAGCGCCAGCTGCTCGTCGTTAACGTCTTTAATCAGATGGGCGAAATCGTTATCGCCGTGTGCCGCCCAGGTCCGCGTCAGATCCGCGGCATAGCCGTTATATTCCGCGCCGGCGTCGAGCAGGAAGCTGCGCATCTCCGCCGGAGCGCGATGGTCCAGTTTGGTGTAGTGCAGGACGGAAGCATGCTCGTTCAGCGCCACGATGTTGCTGTAAGGCACGTCGGTATCGCGGTGACCGGTGGCGGTAAGATAGGCCTGGTTGATATCGAATTCGCTCATCCCGGACTGGAAAGCCTCATAGGCCGCACGATGACCATTCACCGCCGACTTCTGCGCTTCACGCATACAGGCCAGCTCGTAATCGGTTTTGTAAGCCCGGTAGTAATGCAGATAATCGATAACCCCTTTCGGGTTGATCTTATCCGCGGCGATTCCCAGGCCCAGCGCGCGCTCCGGCACCGGCCCGATATAGCCAATATTACCGCGAGCGGCAGGCAGTTGGCTGCCGATGCCATCGGCCTTCGGCAGCGCGACCACATCGACCTCTTCGGTCCAGAACGAGGTCGGCAGCGGCTCAACGTTATGCCAGTAATCAACCGGCAGATAGAACCACAGCTTCGGTTTATTCACACCGTCCACCAGCAACCAGCAGTTAGGCACCTGAGTCACCGGCACCCAGGCTTTGAACTGCGGATTGACCTTGAACGGGTATGGATGGTCATCAAGGAAGACGTTAACCAGCTCGCCGGAGTGAATCAGCAGAGCATCCATCTGAAAACGGGCCAGGACGTCGCGGGTACGTTCTTGTAGGGTAACAATATGATTTTTATAGAGCGCGGCCAGGGATTCCATCTTTTGTCCTTTGCTTTTATGGGATCGTGATACTCCGCATCTTAGCACATCGACCTGCGTGCGGGTGATTTCCGCCGGATGTGATCCGACCAGCAATTATTTAAAGAGTAATTTGCAATTCTTTAACATAAATTCCACACTCCGTCTCATCTGGTATGACCAGATCATATTGCTGGATTCAGGAGACTGACATGCTCTACAAAGGCGACACCCTGTACCTCGACTGGCTGGAAGATGGCATCGCCGAACTGGTGTTCGATGCCCCAGGTTCGGTCAACAAGCTTGATACCGCAACCGTAGCCAGCCTCGGTCACGCGCTGGATGTACTGGAAAAACAAAACGATCTCAAAGGCCTGCTGCTGCGCTCTGAAAAAGCGGCGTTTATCGTCGGCGCGGATATCACTGAATTCCTCTCACTGTTCCTGGTCCCTGAGGAGCAGTTAAGCCAATGGCTGCATTTTGCTAACAGCGTCTTCAACCGTCTGGAAGATTTTCCCGTCCCCACTATCTCTGCCGTCAATGGTTACGCGCTGGGCGGCGGTTGTGAATGTGTCCTGGCGACCGATTACCGCCTGGCGACGCCGGATCTGCGCATTGGTCTGCCGGAAACCAAACTCGGCATTATGCCAGGCTTCGGCGGCTCAGTCCGTTTGCCGCGCCTGCTCGGCGCCGACAGCGCGCTGGAGATCATTGCTGCCGGGAAAGATGTCGGCGCCGAGCAAGCGCTGAAAATCGGCCTGGTGGATGGCGTGGTCGCCGCGGAAAAACTGCGCGACGGCGCGCTGGCGATCCTGCGCCAGGCGATTCAGGGCGACCTGGACTGGAAAGCGAAACGTCAACCGAAGCTGGAGCCGCTGAAACTCAGCAAAATTGAAGCGACGATGAGTTTCACCATCGCCAAAGGCATGGTCGCGCAAACCGCCGGGAAGCATTATCCGGCGCCGATCACCGCGGTGAAAACCATCGAAGCCGCTGCGCGTCTTGGTCGTGAAGAAGCTCTGGTGCTGGAAAATAAAAGCTTTGTCCCGCTGGCTCATACCAACGAGGCCCGCGCACTGGTCGGTATCTTCCTGAACGACCAGTACGTCAAAGCGAAAGCGAAAAAACTGACCAAAGATGTCGAAACACCGAAGCATGCTGCCGTACTGGGCGCTGGCATTATGGGCGGCGGTATCGCATACCAGTCGGCCTGGAAGGGCGTGCCGGTGGTGATGAAAGACATTAGCGACAAATCGCTGACCCTTGGGATGACCGAAGCGGCGAAGCTGCTGAATAAACAGCTGGAACGCGGCAAAATTGACGGTCTGAAGCTGGCCGGAGTCATAAGCACCATTCAGCCGACGCTGGAGTATAGCGGTTTTGATCGCGTGGACGTGGTCGTTGAAGCGGTGGTGGAAAACCCGAAAGTGAAGAAAGCGGTGCTGGCGGAAACCGAAGAGAAAGTGCGCCCGGATACCGTACTGGCATCCAACACCTCAACGATCCCAATCAGCGAGCTGGCCAGCGTTCTGCAGCGCCCGGAGAACTTCTGCGGCATGCACTTCTTTAACCCAGTGCATCGCATGCCGCTGGTTGAAGTGATTCGCGGCGAAAAAACCTCGGATAAGACCATTGCCAAAGTGGTGGCCTGGGCCAGCAAAATGGGCAAGACGCCAATCGTGGTCAATGATTGTCCCGGTTTCTTCGTCAACCGCGTGCTGTTCCCCTACTTCGCCGGATTTAGCCAGCTGCTGCGCGACGGGGCGGATTTCCGCAAAGTCGACAAAGTGATGGAGAAACAGTTTGGCTGGCCGATGGGCCCAGCTTATCTGCTGGACGTGGTCGGCATCGATACCGCGCACCATGCTCAGGCGGTCATGGCGGCGGGTTTCCCGCAGCGGATGCAGAAAGATTATCGCGACGCTATCGACGCCCTGTTTGACGCCAACCGTTTCGGGCAGAAGAACGGCCTCGGCTTCTGGCGCTATAAAGAAGACAGCAAAGGTAAGCCGAAGAAAGAAGAAGATGCTGCCGTCGACAGCCTGCTGGCCGACGTCAGCCAGCCGAAGCGCGATTTCAGCGATGAAGAGATTATCGCCCGCATGATGATCCCGATGGTTAACGAAGTCGTCCGCTGCCTGGAAGAAGGCATTATCGCCAGCCCGGCGGAAGCGGATATGGCGCTGGTATACGGCCTCGGCTTCCCTCCGTTCCACGGCGGCGCCTTCCGCTGGCTGGATACCATCGGCAGCGCGAAGTATCTCGATATGGCGCAGCAGTACCAGCACCTTGGGCCGCTGTATGAAGTCCCTGCCGGTCTGCGAGACAAAGCGCGCCATAACGAAGCGTATTATCCCCAGGTAGAGCCAGCCCGTCCGGTTGGCGCTCTGAAAACGGCTTAAGGAGTCACAATGGAACAGGTTGTCATTGTCGATGCTATTCGCACCCCGATGGGCCGTTCAAAGGGCGGCGCATTTCGCCACGTGCGCGCGGAGGACCTCTCCGCGCACCTGATGCGCAGCCTGCTGTCGCGCAACCCGTCGCTTGAGGCAAGCGCGATAGACGATATCTACTGGGGCTGCGTACAGCAAACCCTCGAGCAGGGTTTTAACATCGCCCGTAACGCGGCGCTGCTGGCGGAGATCCCGCATTCGGTACCGGCAAACACGGTTAACCGTCTGTGCGGTTCTTCCATGCAGGCGCTGCACGATGCCGCACGCATGATCATGACCGGCGATGCCAGCGTCTGCCTGATTGGCGGCGTGGAGCACATGGGCCATGTGCCGATGAGCCACGGCGTCGATTTCCACCCGGGCCTGAGCCGTAACGTGGCAAAGGCGGCAGGGATGATGGGGCTGACCGCTGAAATGCTGGCGCGTTTGCACGGCATTAGCCGGGAAATGCAGGATCAGTTTGCCGCGCGCTCCCACGCCCGCGCCTGGGCTGCGACCCAGTCCGGCGCATTCAAAGCCGAGATTATCCCCACCGGCGGCCACGATGCCGATGGCGTACTGAAGTCCTTTAACTATGACGAAGTGATCCGCCCGGAAACCACCGTCGAGACGCTGTCTACCCTAAGGCCGGCGTTTGACCCGGTGACCGGTACGGTAACGGCGGGCACCTCTTCCGCCCTTTCCGATGGCGCGGCGGCGATGCTGCTGATGAGCGAAAGCCGCGCCCGCGAACTGGGTCTGAAGCCACGCGCCCGCGTCCGTTCGATGGCGGTGGTCGGCTGCGACCCGTCTATTATGGGCTATGGCCCGGTTCCCGCTTCGAAGCTGGCGCTGAAAAAAGCGGGCTTATCCACCAGCGATATCGACGTCTTTGAAATGAATGAGGCCTTTGCCGCGCAGATCCTGCCGTGCATTAAAGATCTGGGCCTGATGGAGCAGATCGATGAAAAGATCAACCTCAACGGCGGGGCGATCGCGCTCGGTCATCCGCTGGGTTGTTCCGGGGCGCGTATTAGCACCACGCTGATCAATCAGATGGAGCGTAAAGATGCCCAGTTCGGCCTCGCCACCATGTGCATCGGCCTGGGACAAGGGATCGCCACCGTGTTTGAGCGGGTGTAAATTTACAAAAGGGTATCTCACAGCCAATGGCGTCAGAACAAGGCAGCAAGCGAGCGAATCCCGATGAGCTTACTGAAGTAAGTGATTCGGGTGAGCAAGCTCAGCCAACGCAGTGATGACGTCATTGGCGAAGAGAGACAGTTTAGTTGCCGTTCTTCCCGCCTGTCAGGGGCGGGTTTTTTATTTGCAGATATCAGATAAAGGCAAACGCGTCGCCAAACAGGCGATCTTCGCGCGCGCCGCGTTCGTTGCAGAACAGGTCGCGAGCAATCTTAGCCATCTCGAAACGCCCGGCAATATAGATATCGTGATCGGCCAGGGTACCGTAATCCTGCAGCACCGCGGTCAGCACGGTGCCGGAACGCCCACGCCAGCCCTCTTCCGGCTGCTCAACCACCGGCTCGATGCGCAGATTTGGATGCTTGACGCTCAAGGCTTCCAGCTCGGCCAGATCGTACAGATGTTTGGTCTCGCGACCGCCCCAGTAAATCGCGATATCGCGCTGAGGATTGCGTGACAGCGCGGTGAGCAGAATAGAACGCACATAAGAGAAGCCGGTACCGCCGGCAATCAAAATCAGCGGGCGGTCTTCATCTTCACGCAGCCAGGCTTCGCCATGCGGAATATCAACCTCAATTTCACGCTCTTTCAGGATGCGATCCATGACCGCCATCGCGTACAGATTGAGCTCCGAGGCGCCGATATGCAGTTCGATAAACTCCTGTTCCGCCGGCGTGGAGGCCATGGAGAATGGGCGTTTGTCGCGCTCATCCATTACCACCATCAGATACTGGCCAGCGCGGAAAGAGAATGCCGCTTCCGGTACTAATCGAACACGATACACGGTATCGGTAATCGCCTCCACCGAGGTCACTTTACAGCTTAAGGTTGTCATGCGTCCCCTCTGTCGGGTCTAAAGAGCAAAACAGCGGCGTTAGCCCCGCTTACTGTTGTTTAAAGATGGCCAGATCATCCCAGATGGCGTCAATGCGCGCCGTGACGGCAGGATCTTTTTTGATTGGGCGACCCCATTCACGCTGGGTTTCGCCAGGCCATTTATTGGTGGCATCCAGCCCCATTTTTGAACCCAGGCCGGAAACCGGCGAGGCAAAATCCAGATAATCAATTGGCGTATTCTCTACCAGTACCGTATCACGAGCCGGGTCCATACGGGTAGTGATCGCCCAAATCACATCGTTCCAGTCGCGGGCGTTAACATCGTCATCGCAGACAATCACGAATTTGGTGTACATAAACTGGCGCAGGAACGACCAGACGCCCATCATCACGCGCTTGGCATGGCCTGCGTACTGTTTTTTCATCGTCACCACCGCCAGGCGGTAGGAGCACCCTTCCGGCGGCAGATAGAAATCGACAATTTCCGGAAACTGTTTCTGCAGGATCGGGACGAAGACTTCATTCAGCGCCACGCCCAGCACCGCAGGCTCATCCGGCGGACGGCCGGTATAGGTCGAATGATAAATCGCGTCTTCACGCTGGGTAATATGGGTGACCGTAAACACCGGGAACTGGTCTACTTCATTGTAGTAGCCGGTATGGTCGCCATACGGACCTTCCGGCGCCATCTCCCCGGCCTCGATATAACCTTCCAGCACAATCTCTGCGCTGGCAGGCACTTCAAGATCGTTCGAGACGCATTTCACCACTTCGGTTTTGGTGCCGCGCAGCAGCCCGGCAAAGGCATATTCCGACAGCGTATCCGGCACCGGGGTCACTGCACCAAGAATGGTCGCCGGGTCGGCGCCGAGCGCCACAGAAACCGGGAAGCGTTCCCCCGGACGCGCCGCGCACCACTCCTGGAAATCCAGCGCGCCGCCGCGATGAGACAGCCAGCGCATAATCAGTTTGTTTTTGCCAATCAGCTGCTGGCGATAAATCCCCAGGTTTTGCCGCTCTTTGTGCGGCCCACGGGTCACCGTCAGCCCCCAGGTGATCAGCGGCGCGGCATCTTCCGGCCAGCAGGTCATAATCGGGATTTTCCTCAGGTCGACGTCATCGCCCTGGATGATTTTTTGCTGACAGGGGGCGCCGCGCAGACGTTTGGTGGGCATATTCAGCACTTGCTTAAACTGCGGCAGCTTATCAAACAGATCGCGGAAACCTTTGGGCGGCTCAGGCTCTTTCAGAAAGGCTAACAGCTTACCCACCTCGCGCAGCGAACTGACGTCCTCCTGGCCCATCCCCAGCGCCACGCGCCGCGGCGTGCCGAACAGGTTGCACAGCACCGGCATGGTATAGCCTTTCGGATTCTCAAACAGCAGCGCAGGACCGCCAGCGCGCAGGGTGCGGTCGGCAATTTCGGTGATTTCCAGGTGAGGATCGACCGGCAGAGTGATACGTTTTAGTTCGCCCTGTTGTTCCAGGAGTGTCAGAAAGTCGCGAAGATCGTGATATTTCATGAAAGTGTTATTGACCTCTCTACAGGCGGCTAATTATACGGTGTTCAACGGCGAGATGCTGTAATTTTGTTAAATTAGCGTGAAAGAACGCTGAAATTTGGATTTCAATTATAATGGCTTTCGCGATTACACCAGCCATTTGTTATGCTTGCCGTTATTAGAAGTGGAATGAGTCATTATGCAAGCCTGGTACTTACTGTATTGCAAACGTGGGCAGCTACAACGAGCCCAGGAACATCTGGAACGTCAGTCAGTTAACTGCCTGATGCCGACGATTGCGCTGGAAAAAATCATTCGCGGTAAACGCACCATGGTCAGCGAACCGCTGTTCCCGAACTACCTGTTTATTGAGTTCGATCCAGAGGTGATTCATACCACCACCATCAGCGCCACCCGCGGGGTTAACAACTTCGTGCGCTTTGGCGCCCTACCCGCTATCGTCCCCTCGGCGGTCATCCACCAGCTCTCTATCTACAAACCGGAAGGCATTACCGACCCGGAAACGCCGCATGAGGGCGATAGCGTACTGATCACCGACGGCGCGTTCGAAGGCTTACAGGCTATCTTTACCGAGCCGGACGGTGAAGCACGCTCTATGTTGCTGTTAAACCTGCTGAATAAGCAAGTCCTGCAGAGCGTTAAAAACACCGATTTCCAGAAAATCTAAGCGCCGTTAACGTCGACGCCAAACAGCGCCCTGACATTTGCGTCCGTTTGCGCCTCCAGCCACTGCGCCTCCTCGCCGCGCCAGGCCGCGACGCTGGCCAGGATATGCGGCAAATACGCGGGCTCGTTACGACGCGAGGCGGGTTTCGGCTTGAGGTCGCGCGGCAGCAGATAGGGCGCGTCAGTTTCCAGCAGCAGACGTTCCGCCGGGATCGCCGGCAATAGCTCCCGCAGCTCGAGCCCTCGCCGCTCATCGCATACCCAACCGGTTATGCCGATAAACAGCCCCAGATCCAGACATTCCTGCACCTCGCTGCGGCTGCCGGTAAAGCAGTGCAGCACCGCGCCCGGGATCTTCCCGAGCCAGGGTTTAAGCAGCGCCAGAAACCGGTCGTGGGCGTCGCGGCAGTGTAAAAAAACCGGCATCGACAGCTCGGCGGCCAGCGCCAGCTGGGCACTGAACGCCTCCTCCTGCTCCTGGGGCGTGGAGAAATTACGATTAAAATCCAGACCGCACTCCCCTATCGCCACCACCTGCGGCTCGCGGGCGAGGGCATAAATCGCCTCGGCGACCGCTGGCGTCCAGCTGCTGCCGTCATGGGGATGAACCCCCGCCGTGGACCAGCAGCCGGCGTAATGACTCGCCATTCTCTGCGCCTGCTGGCTCTCCGGTAAATTTGTGCCGGTCAGCAGCATGCCGTGAACCCCTGCCGCCCGGGCGCGCGCCACCACCTCATCATGGTCGCGGGCAAACTGCGAACTGGTCAGATTAACGCCGATATCAAACATGATCGCTCCATATGACAACCGCCCTGACGGGCGGTTGGGGGTATTACTCTTCTCTGTGCTCAGCGGCTTCAGCTTCGGCCGCGGCATCGTCATCACGCGTCAGGCGCTTTCCGGTGTAGAAGCGGGCGAAGAACACTCCGACTTCAAACAGGCAGTACATCGGAATAGCCAGCAGCGTCTGCGAGAACACGTCCGGCGGCGTCAGCAGCATCCCCACCACGAAGGCGCCCACCAGTACATACGGCCGCTTTTTGCGCAGCTCTTCCGGCGTGGTGACGCCCATCCAGCAGAGCAGCACAATGGCGACCGGCACCTCAAAAGAGACCCCAAACGCCATAAACAGCGCCATCACGAAGTCGAGATAGCTGCGGATATCGGTCGAGACCAGCACCCCCTCCGGGGCAGCATGGGTAAGGAAGCCGAACGCCAGCGGAAACACGACAAAATACGCGAAAGCCATACCGATATAGAACAGCAGCGTGCTGGAGACCAGTAAGGGCACCACCAGCCGGCGCTCATGCTTATACAGCGCCGGCGCGACGAAGGCCCATACCTGATACAGAATAATCGGCACCGACAGGATCACCGACACCATGAAGGTCAGCTTTATCGGCGTAAAGAAAGGTGAAGCGACATCGGTGGCGATCATCGTCGCGCCTACCGGCATCTTGCTGATAAGCGGGGCCGAGACCAGCTGATAGATATCATTGGCGAAATAGACCAGCGCCAGGAAGATCACCAGGATAGCAATGATGCTGTTGAGCAGACGCTTGCGCAGCTCAATCAGATGCGAAATTAGCGGTTGTGTATCGTCTACGCCCATGTTTACGGTTTATCACTCGATGCGGGGGAAGAATGGGGGGCAGCCGCCGTAGCGGATGTTTTCTCTGCCGGTGAAGCGGGTTGCTCGTCGGCCACGGGATCCGGCGCATGAACCGGAGCGCTAGCCTGATGTTCTGCCGTCGCCGGCGTGACGTCCTGCCGCTGCGCTTCGCTGCCTTTCACCACCGGATTATGGATGGTATTCGCTTCGTCACTGGCCTTTTCCGGATCGTGGGCGCTATAGGAGCGCTTCATCGACTCCGCGGCCTCGCGCAGCTCATCCATGGAGGCTTTCAGCTCCGGCGTCAGGTTATTCAGGCTGGCCTTTTCCACCTTCTTGAGGCTCTCCTGGAACTCCTGCAGTTTTAGCTCCTGAGCCAGCTCATTCTGTACCGTGGTCGCCAGCGACCGTAGCGTACGGATCCAGCCAACCACCGTTTTAACCGCGACGGGAAGCCGCTGTGGCCCCAGAACGATGAGGCCAATCACAAACACCAGCAGTAGTTCACTAAAACCAATATCGAACACGAGTTACACCTGCTCTTTGTCGTGGCGTTTTGTCTCGTCTTTTTTTGCATCATCCTGTTTATCGGCGATAGTTTTCGCCGTGAAATCTGCGTCTGGCGCCGACTTTTCAGGTTTATCATCATCACTCATGGCTTTTTTAAAGCCTTTGATGGATGCCCCTAAGTCTGACCCCAGTGAGCTCAGCTTCTTCGTCCCGAAAAGCAGAACTACGATGACGACAACAATTAATAACTGCCAAATACTGATACCACCCATACACGTTCCCCTATGACAGATGATGAATTATGTGGACGCATTATACACGCCATCCTGCCAGCCGCCTCGCCGTCAGGCCACCGGCATGATTTTGCGCAAATAAGCCTGCGTCATGAAGAGGCGAACCGATCAGCGGGTTTTTCGCCAGCCAATCAGCCAGGTCACGATACCGCCGGCCATCAGCCAGCCGGGCATCATTCCCCACTCAGGGCGATGGATAAAGAGCAGCGTACCACTGAGCAATAAAACCGCGCCTATACCAAACAGATAACGGGATTGACCCTGGCGCACATGACGCACATGCATATCCCGCACGATAGTATCGACGCTGGTCTGCAGCTGTTTGCTCTGCTGCAGGCTCTGATACACCAGCTCAGGTATTTCAGGCATTCTTTCGATCCAGAACGGCGCTTTGTCTTTAAACGCGCGCACCAGCGCCGGAATACCGACCTGATCTTTGATCCACGACTCAAGGAAAGGCTTCGCCGTTTTCCACAAGTCTAACTGAGGATAGAGCTGCCGGCCTACCCCTTCTACGTAAAGTAATGTCTTCTGTAGCAAAACAAGCTGCGGCTGGACTTCCATATTGAAGCGCCGCGCGGTGTTGAACAGATTTAGCAGCACGTGGCCGAAGGAGATCTCCGCCAGCGGCTTCTCAAAGATGGGCTCGCAGACCGTGCGGATCGCGAACTCAAACTCTTCAACATTGGTGTCCGGCGGAACCCAACCGGAGTCGACGTGCAGCTCGGCAACCTTACGATAATCACGGTTGAAAAAGGCGATAAAGTTTTCCGCCAGATAGCGCTTATCTTCTTTGTTCAGCGAGCCGACAATGCCGCAGTCGATGCCAATATACTGCGGATCTTCCGGGTGCTCGTAGCTGACGAAGATGTTGCCAGGGTGCATATCGGCATGGAAAAAGCTGTCGCGGAACACCTGGGTGAAGAAGACCTGCACACCCCGCTCCGCCAGCAGTTGCATATTGGTTCCCTGAGCCTCGAGCGCCTCCACGTCGGACACCGGAATGCCGTAGATGCGCTCCATCACCATCATGCTTTCGCTGCAGTAATCGGGGTACACTTCCGGCACATACAGCATCGGGCTGTCTTCGAAATTACGCCGCAACTGAATGGCGTTGGCGGATTCCCGCAGCAGGTTCAGCTCGTCCAGCAGCGTTTTTTCATACTCACGAACCACCTCCTGCGGGCGCAGACGGCGGCCGTCAGGCAGCAGTCGCGGCACCCAGCGCGCCAGGCGGTAGATGAGCTTCATGTCCGCTTTAATGATCGGCAAGATATCCGGACGGATAACCTTGATCACCACCTCTTTGCCGTTCTCTTTCAGACGCGCGGTATGCACCTGGGCGATAGACGCCGAGGCTAACGGCTCAACGGAGAAATCATCAAACCAGGCCTCCACCGGCAGGCCACCCATCGCTTTTTCTATCTGCTGCTGCGCAAGCTTCCCTTCAAAGGGCGCCACGCGGTCCTGCAACAGCGCCAGTTGATCGGCAATATGCGGAGGAAAGAGATCCCGCCGCGTGGAAAGCATCTGGCCGAATTTAATCCACACCGGCCCCAGCTCCTGGAGCGCCAGCCGCAGACGGGCGCCAAGAGGTTGATCCTGATGGCGGTTTGGCATCCAGAAGAGCATCCGCCGCCAGATACGCAGCGGCAGCGTGATCCGCATTTTGGGGATAAGCTCATCGAGCCCGTAGCTCAAAAAGGTGTGGATGATGAAATACAGGCGCCGTAATTCTCCTGGCGTCATTTGCCCTCCAGCGTTTCCAGCCGTTTTTCCAGTGCGGCCAGCGCGCGTTCAATAGCCGTCGTCTCTTCAGCAAACCAGGCCAGCTCCAGCGGCCCCGGTGCCAGGCGCCACTCTTCAGTGATCGCTTCAGCGACATAACGCTGCTGGCGCTGCGCGCCCTTCAGTAAAAACTGAGCGCCGCCGCGGAGGACTTTACCGACGCCTTCGGCCACGATGTCACCGGTATAAGGCGCCAGCAGCTCAGCGGGATCGAACTCTGCCAGATCGCACAGGGTGACCATGTTCTGCACCACCTGCAGATCGCCCTGCACTTCCAGCTCGCCGCTACGGATAAGCGCCGTCAGTTGTTGACGGTTGCGTAGTTTTGGCAGCACGCTGAGCCGGGTAATCACGGTGCAGTCAGCCTCTCCGTCCCAGGCGCTCAGAACATCAACCTGGCGTTCACTGAACACCAGCACCACGGGCGTAGCGAAATCCTGCAGCTGTACCCGCAACACCTTGCCCAGCAGGCGCTGGCGGGCGGGTTTTAGCGCTTTGTCGCGCCAGAGGAAAGTATTTAGCGCCGTTTCAATGCCAGCGGTCACCAGGGGTGTGAAAGGCATAGCGTCCCTCCTGTCAGAACTTGTAACCGCGATGCAAAGCAACGATACCCGCCGTCAGGTTGTAGTAGTCCACGCTTTCGAAGCCTGCATCCTGCATCATCCCTTTCAGGGTTTCCTGGTCCGGATGCATACGAATAGATTCCGCCAGGTAGCGATAGCTGTCGCCATCTTTTGCCACCAGCTCGCCCACTTTCGGCAGGATATGGAAGGAGTAAGCGTCGTAGGCTTTGCTCAGCGGTTCGATAATGGGTTTAGAAAACTCCAGCACCAGCAGACGTCCACCCGGCTTCAGCACGCGGTACATCGAGCGCAGCGCTTTCTCTTTGTCGGTCACGTTACGCAGACCGAAAGAGATGGTGATGCAGTCAAAGGTATTATCAGCAAACGGTAGGGCTTCCGCGTTGGCCTGAACATACTCAACGTTACCCACGATGCCGATATTGCGCAGCTTTTCGCGGCCCATTTTGAGCATTGAATCATTGATATCAGCAAGCATAACGCGGCCGGTTTCCCCTACCAGACGGGAAAACTTAGCCGTCAAATCACCGGTCCCCCCCGCCAGATCCAGCACGGTCTGCCCGCGACGTACGCCGCTGCAGTCGATGGTGAAACGCTTCCACAAACGATGGATACCAAACGACATCAAGTCATTCATCACATCATACTTTGCGGCGACAGAATGGAATACATGCGCCACCATGTCTGCTTTCTGCTCTTTAGCGACCGTCTGAAAGCCAAAGTGCGTCGTTTCTTGTGAATCCTCAACCATCTTTATGCCTGCTTGCTTTTCAAGAAAATGTTCACTGAGTGTATCAGACTCAGCGCATTTCCCATACGTTTCAGCGTGGCGGAGCCGCCTCCCGGCTACGCACCGGCTCGGCAGAGTCGGGTGAAAATGCCTCACTTTCCGGCAGGTTATCCTCCTCTTCGAGACGATATTGATCGTCCTGAGCAATGGCTTGTTCAACTAAATCAGGATTAATCCCGCGCTTAACCTCCACGCCCAACCCGCGAAAAGCCTCCGCCTGGGCCAGAAGATTACCGCGCCCGGAAGCGAGCTTTTTCATCGCCTGGCGATAGTTCTCTTGCGCTTTATCCAGACTCTGGCCGATAGCGGACATATCGTCCACAAACAGGCGCATTTTGTCGTAAAGGCGCCCCGCCCGCTCGGCGATCTTCTGCGCGTTGCGGCTTTGGTGCTCATAACGCCACAGATTGGCGATGGTGCGCAGGGCCACCAGCAGCGTCGTCGGGCTAACCAGCATAATATTATTTTGCAGCGCCTCGCTGATGAGCTCGGGCTGACGGTCGATGGCCAGCAAGAATGCCGGCTCGACGGGAATAAACATCAGCACATAGTCTAGGGAGCGCAGGCCTGGCAGTTGCTGATAATCCTTGCGCCCCAGCAGGCGAATATGATTTCGCACCGAAGCAAGGTGCTCCTGCAGCGCGACTTCGCGGGTGTAGTCGTCCTCGGCGTTGAAATAACGCTCATAGGCGACCAGGGTCATTTTGGCGTCGATAACCACGTCTTTACCCTGCGGGAGGCGCACGATGACGTCCGGCTGCATCCGCGAGCGGTTGTCGGTCTCGATGCTGACCTGGGTTTGGTACTCATAGCCTTCCCGCAGGCCGGAGGCCTCCAGCACGCGGGTGAGAACCACTTCCCCCCAATTGCCCTGGGTTTTGTTATCGCCCTTCAGCGCTTTGGTCAGGTTCAGCGCCTCCTGCGCCATCTGCGCGTTCAGCTGCTGCAGGTTGCGGATCTCATGCGCCAGGGTGTGCCTTTCTCGCGCCTCCTGACCGAAGCTCTCCTGCACCTGCCGGCGGAACCCGTCCAGTTGTTCGCGCAGCGGTGTCAGCAGGCCATGCAGGCTCTGGCGATTTTGCTCATCGACGCGTCGGTTGCTGTGTTCGAAAATGCGGTTGGCGAGGTTTTCAAACTGCTCGCTCAGGCGCTGCTCGCTGTTCACCATCTGGCGGATCTTATCTTCCGCATGCAGCTGGGTGGATTCGAGCCGGGTGGTAACCTCACGCAGATCGGCCTCCAGCGAGGTATTGATATCCCGCAGGCTGCGCAGCTCGTTGTTCAGCAGCTCGCACTCTTCACGCCAGTGGGCTTCCTGTACCAGTTGCTGACGGGCAGCGCTCAGCTCAATATCCAGCTCTCGCCGCTCCTCGATAAGATCGGCCCGAATTTGATCGGCGCGCGCTTTGGTCGCCAGCCAGCCGACGATTAACCCGGCAGCCAGTGCGATAACCGCGCTGATAATAATGGAGAGATCCACGACGCCCCCTGCGATAACCTGATGACACAAAATAGAATTGTGCTGTACAAACGTCCAGTTTAAAAGGAATTTCCTGCGAGAGGCGACGCAAAAAAAAGGCCGGAGGATCCGGCCTGAAGGGAAAGCGGTTTAATTACAGCAGACGGCGCGCCGCTTCGACGACGATTTTCACCGCGTGGCTTTCGGTTTGCTTCATGGTTTCGGCGTTAGGGATCTCTTGCTGGGTACGGTTAACGATAACCCCAGCCACCATCCCGGCGCGCAGGCCCTGGCTGGCGCACATGGTCAGCAGCGTAGCGGATTCCATTTCATAGTTCATCACGCCCATCGCCTGCCACTCTTCCATAGAGCCTTTGAAGCGGCTCACCACGCGACCGGAGAAGGTGTCGTAACGCTCCTGGCCCGGGTAGAAAGTATCCGAGGAGGCGGTCACGCCGATATGGGTGGTGGCGCCAATGGATTTCGCCGCTTCCACCAGCGCGGTGGTGCAGGCGAAATCTGCGACGGCCGGGAATTCCATCGGCGCGAAGTGCAGGCTGGCGCCGTCAAGACGCACGGAGGCGGTGGTGACCAGCACATCGCCAACGTTGATGTGCGGCTGAATGGCGCCGGTGGTGCCAATGCGCAGGAAGGTACGTACGCCAAGCTGCGCCAGCTCTTCCACAGCGATAGACGTAGACGGGCCGCCGATGCCAGTGGAGCAGACGATCACCGGTTTGCCGTCCAGCTCCGCGCGCCAGGAGGTAAATTCGCGGTGGGATGCCAGCTTAACCGGCTTATCCATCAGCGCGGCGATCTTTTCCACACGCTCCGGATCGCCAGGGACGATAGCCAGCGTAGCCCCTTGTAAATCGTTCTTGGTGAGGCCGAGATGAAAAACATCAGACTTGGACATAAAAAACTCCTCTGTGGGTCGAATTATCAGCAGAAGCAAAACGGTACTGTACAGAAGCCCCAGGCAACATTTTGTGATGATAGTCACCAAGAACAATAATGATTGCAGTTGTTTTTCAGTAAATAGTGATACAAATCACATTAACAAGTTATATTCATCGTCACAGAACAAAAGATAGCCGCTTTCAGGCACTGTGCTTTATTACCGCCCGAACTAAAGGTAAAGGGTCTATAGTTACTGATGCGCTAATAAATAAGGGTACGGAGAATACCATGACCACCACCAAGCAACCTGGATTCGCACCTGCAGCCTCGCCGCACGCCGCAACCGCCGTTCATACGCCGGAAGAGCATATTGTCGCCGGAGAGACCTCTATTCCCTCTCAGGGTGAAAACATGCCGGCTTACCATGCCCGTCCGAAAAACGTCGATGGCCCATTGCCGATCGTCATCGTGGTACAGGAAATTTTCGGCGTGCATGAGCATATTCGCGATCTTTGTCGCCGCCTGGCGCAGGAAGGCTATCTGGCTATCGCGCCTGAGTTGTACTTCCGTCAGGGCGATCCGAATGAGTATCACGATATCCCAACCCTGTTTAAAGAGCTGGTTACCAAGGTGCCGGACGCGCAGGTGTTGGCGGATCTCGACCACGTCGCCAGCTGGGCGGCGCGTCATGGCGGCGATGCCCATCGTCTGCTGATCACCGGCTTCTGCTGGGGCGGACGCATCACCTGGCTGTATGCCGCACATAACCCGCAGCTTAAAGCGGCAGTGGCCTGGTACGGCAAGCTGGTGGGAGAAAAATCGCTGAATTCGCCAAAACATCCGGTGGATATCGCCGTCGATCTCAACGCCCCGGTGCTCGGCCTGTACGGTGCGAAAGACGCCAGCATTCCGCAGGACACCGTCGAGACGATGCGTCAGGCGCTGCGGGCGGCTAACGCCACAGCGGAAATCGTGGTCTATCCCGAAGCCGATCACGCCTTTAACGCCGACTATCGCGCCAGCTATCACGAAGAGTCAGCCAAAGACGGCTGGCAGCGAATGCTGGCCTGGTTTGCGCAGTATGGCGGAAAAAAAGGGTAATCGCCCAAAGCATGAAAAAAGGAGGCAAATGCCTCCTTTTTGATTTTTCCGGTGACGATCAAGCGGACTGGCGCAGATTCCGCGCCGCTTGCACCATATTCGCCAGCGCGGCGCGCGTCTCCGGCCAGCCGCGGGTTTTCAGGCCGCAGTCCGGGTTGACCCACAGCCGC
The DNA here is from genome assembly GCF_040064295.1 of Klebsiella sp. JB_Kp031. Classification (NCBI taxonomy): domain Bacteria; kingdom Pseudomonadati; phylum Pseudomonadota; class Gammaproteobacteria; order Enterobacterales; family Enterobacteriaceae; genus Klebsiella; species Klebsiella sp. JB_Kp031. The sequence continues at coordinate 63,743 of NZ_JBEAJW010000033.1, read as the reverse complement.
TCCGCCGGGATACGCTGCGCGGCTTTTTCCAGCAGCGCTTCGATCCACTCCACGCTCGGTACGTTTGGCGAGTGAATATCATATACTCCCGGCCCGATCTCATTGGGATACTCGAACACTTCGAACGACTCCAGCAGTTCCATGTCGGAACGCGAGGTTTCAATGGTGATCACGTCAGCATCCAGCGCGGCGATGGAGTCCATGATGTCGTTGAACTCGCAATAGCACATGTGGGTATGGATCTGAGTATCGTCTTTGGCCACCGCAGCGTTAAGACGGAAGGCTTCCACACCCCACTGCAGATAGGCATCCCAGTCGCTGCGCTTCAGCGGTAAACCTTCGCGCAAGGCTGGTTCATCAATCTGGATGATGCCGATACCGGCCGCCTCCAGATCCGCCACTTCATCACGCAGGGCCAGCGCAATCTGTTTCGCGATGGTTTCACGGCTGACGTCTTCCCGCGGGAAGGACCAGCACAGAATCGTCACCGGTCCAGTGAGCATCCCTTTCACCGGCTTGTCGGTCAGCGACTGCGCGTACTTCGCCCATTCGACGGTGATCGCCTGCGGACGGCTGACGTCGCCGATCACCACCGGCGGCTTCACGCAGCGGGAGCCATAGCTCTGCACCCAGCCGTTTTGCGTGAAGATGAAACCGTCCAGATGTTCACCGAAGTATTCCACCATATCGTTCCGCTCGGCTTCCCCGTGCACCAGTACGTCTAATCCTAACCGCTCCTGCTCGACGATCGCCTGCTTAATATGTTCCGCAATGCCGGTACGATAATGACTGGCGTCAAGATTTCCCTTTTTGAAGTCCAGGCGCAGGCCGCGGATCTCGGTCGTCTGCGGGAATGACCCGATGGTGGTGGTCGGCCAGGCCGGCAGGTTAAAGCGTTGACGCTGTGCCTGAGCGCGAACCTCATAGGGGCTGGCGCGCTGGCTGTCCTGAGGAGTGATCGCCGCCAGCCGTTTTTCCACCGCCGGGTTGTGTACCCGAGACGAATGGCGACGAGCATGGACTGGCGCGCTCCACTCGGTAATCGCCGCGGTATCGCCGCTGTTCAGCGCATCGCGCAACAGCGCCAGCTCACCGCATTTTTGCAGAGCGAAGGCAAACCAGCTCTTCACTTCCGCATCAAGGCGCGTCTCCACGCTCAGGTCGATCGGGCTGTGCAGCAGAGAGCAGGATGAAGCGACCCACAGCTCGCGCTTACCGACGAGGTCTTTAATTTGCGCATACTTTTCGGCGAGATCGGCGCGCCAGACGTTACGCCCGTTGATCAGGCCGGCGGACAGCAGCCAGTCGGCCGGCAGACGTTTATGCAGTTCGGCGACATCATCTTTACCGTGGACCAGATCGACGTGCAGCCCCTGGACCGGTAGCGCAGCAATGGTCTCGAGATTGTCGCTAACGCCTTCAAAATAGGTGGTCAGCAGCAGTTTGACCTGGCCCTGCAGGGCGTCATAAGCCGGTTTAAAGGCCTCCAGCCACGCTGGCGGCAGCTCCAGCACCAGCGCCGGTTCATCAATCTGCACCCACGCAATGCCGCGCTTCGCCAGTTCGGCCAGCACCTGCTGATAAACCGGCAGGATGGCATTCAGCAGGCTCAGACGGTCAAACGGTTCGCCTTTCACTTTGCCCAGCCACAGATAAGTCACCGGCCCCAGCAGCACGGGCTTGATCTTGTGGCCCAGCGCCAGCGCTTCGTCCACTTCATCCAGCAGTTGGGTCCAGGTCAGTTTGAACTGCTGGCCCTGCACGAACTCCGGCACCATGTAGTGATAGTTGGTGTTGAACCACTTGGTCATTTCCGCGGCGGCCGCTGGCTCGCCGGTGGGCGCGCGGCCGCGGCCAATGCGGAACAGGGTATCGATATCGACAGAGCCGTCTTTGTTCTGATGACGAGCCGGCACGTTGCCAAGCAGCAGGCTGGTGGTCAGAACATGGTCGTACCAGGCGAAATCGCCCACCGGCAGCAGGTCAATACCGGCCTGCTTCTGCTGCTCCCAGTGACGGGCGCGCAGTTCCCGGCCTACCGCCAGCAGCTCCTCGCGAGTGACATTGCCCGCCCAGTAGCTCTCTTGCGCTTTTTTCAGCTCGCGACGCAGGCCAACGCGAGGAAAACCGAGGGTGTGGTTAATAATTGTCATTTTTGTTCCTCTCTTATTTCATTGAATCTGAAGAAAAACTCTAAATAGTTCGGCTTGCAGGAAGGCGGCAACGATGCGCATCCCCAGGAGCTTACTGAAGTAAGTGACTGGGGTAAGCGAGGCAGCCAACGCATCTGCAAGTCGAAATATGACGAGTTTTAGACGTCCAGATGTTTACACATCCATAATTGGCAGTTACTGTATATTCCTCAAGCGCAAAATGCTCATGGCGAAGTGAAGGACTTTCATGATCGAAATTAAACATCTGAAAACGCTGCAAGCGTTGCGGAATAGCGGTTCACTGGCGGGCGCAGCGGCTGCCCTGCACCAGACCCAGTCCGCCTTGTCTCACCAGTTCAGCGATCTGGAACAGCGTCTTGGCTTTCGTCTCTTTGTGCGTAAGAGCCAGCCGCTGCGTTTTACCCCTCAGGGGGAGATCCTCTTACAGCTGGCCAACCAGGTGCTGCCGCAGATCGCCCGCGCCCTGCAGGACTGTAACGAACCGCAGCAGACCCGGCTGCGGCTGGCTATCGAATGCCACAGCTGTATTCAGTGGCTGACGCCGGCGCTGGAGAATTTCCGCGCCCGCTGGCCACACGTGGAAGTCGACTTCCATTCCGGCGTCACCTTCGACCCGCAGCCTGCGCTGCAGCAGGGCGAACTGGATCTGGTGATGACCTCCGATATCCTGCCGCGCAGCGGTCTGCATTACTCGCCAATGTTTGATTATGAGGTGCGCCTGGTGCTGGCGCCTGAGCACCCGTTAGCCATGAAGACGCTGATTACGCCGGAGGATCTGGCCGCGGAAACGCTGCTGATTTATCCCGTACAGCGCGGACGCCTCGACATCTGGCGCCATTTCCTGCAGCCGGCCGGTATCAGCCCCCAGCTAAAAAGCGTCGATAACACGCTGTTGCTGATCCAGATGGTGGCAGCCCGGATGGGCATCGCCGCGCTGCCGCACTGGGTGGTGGAAAGTTTTGAACGCCAGGGTCTGGTGGTGACCAAAACCCTGGGAGAGGGATTATGGAGCCGGCTGTACGCGGCCGTTCGCGATGGCGAGCAGCGTCAACCGGTCACCGAAGCGTTTATTCGCTCTGCGCGGAACCACGCCTGCGATCATCTGCCGTTTGTCCGGAGTGCGGAGCGACCCAGCGTCGATGGACCCACAGCGAGGCCAGGATCACCAACGCTCCGCTAATAAAGCTCGGCCAGTGCGGCTGCTCCTGCCAGATGGCAAGGTTAACCAGCAGCCCGGCGGGGACATGGACGTTATTCATGATCCCCAGCGTGCCGGCATCCACCTGGGTGGCGCCATAGTTCCACATAAAGTAGCCCAGCCCGGAAGCCACCACGCCGAGCCACACCAGCACGCTCCACTGCAGCGTGGTGGTCGGCAGCTTCTGGGCGTTGCCGAGCATAAACCACGCCGCCACCGCCACGATAAAGGCCCCGACATAGAACCAGGCAAAGGCATTGTGCTGCGGCATCGGACGCACCTCCATCAGGCGCTTGTAACCCACCATCCCGATGGCGAAGCAGAGGTTTGACAACTGCACCAGTAACAGCCCGGTCCAGAAATGATCGCTGACTTTGTCGTAACGGATAATCGCCGCCCCCAGCACCGCCAGCGCGGCGCTCAGCAGATAGCCCCAGCGCAGTTTCCGTCCGCTGAGCAGATCGTAGATCAGCGTGATATACAACGGGGTAAACACGGTAAACAGCAGGAATTCCGAGACCGTCAGATAGAGATAAGCGCGGAAGGCCAGCAGGTACATGATGCCAAGCTGCATCGCGCCCACCAGCATATAGAGCACGATCGTGCGCGGAGACTGGCCTCGCGTGCGCAGGAAAGGCAGGAACACCAGCGCCGCCAGGCCCACGCGCATCAGTACCGAAAAATAGCTGTCGACGCTACCGGCCAGGTACTCGCCAATCAGGCTAAAAGAAAAGGCCCACAGGATAGTGGTGATAATTAACAGCGCCACAATGGTCGTCTCGTTGGATAAAGAACAGGCATTGTAGCGAAGAGTCAGGTTGACGACTGGGTAATTATTCGCCAGTCGTCAATCTTTGTCAGTCGAGGTACAGCTTACGCAGGTAGTGCGGGACCGCATCGTCGGCGTTGCTACCGATCACTTCCAGTTCCGGATGCAGATCCTTCAGCCGCTGGTGGGCGTTGGCCATAATGCAGCCTTTGCCGGCCATCGACAGCATCTCGGCGTCGTTCATGCCGTCGCCGAAAGCGATGCAATCTGACAGACTGTAGCCGAGCATTTTCGCCACTGCCTCCAGCGCATGCCCCTTCGATACCCCGCCCGCCATCACCTCCAGGCAGGTTAAGGTGGAGAAGCTGACGTTCACGCGATCGCCCCAGCGGGCGTTCATCGCCTGCTCAAGCGGCAGCAAATGTTCGTGATCCTCACAGGTAAAGAACACCTTGCTGATCCCCTGCGGATCCAGTTCGCCCGGCTCATACAGCTTGTAGTTAAACACCGCCTCTTTGAAAAAGCGCATCTCTTCCGGGCGATGGCGGTTCATATACCACTCATCTTCCCGATAGACGTTAGTGACGATTTTCGGGTCGTTACGCACGATCTCAAACAGGTCGGCGGCAATATCACGGTCAAGGTTATGGGCGAAGATTTGCTGACCATCGCTATCGTGAACGCGGGCGCCGTTAGAGGTGATCATGTACGACCGGATGCCAAGATTATCGCGGATCTGCCCGACGTCGATGTAGTGTCGGCCGGTGGCGAAGACGAAATTGATCCCACGGGCGGTAAGCAGCTTCAGCGTCTCTTTGGCATAGGGGGTCAGGAAATGATCGGGGGAAAGCAGCGTGCCGTCTAAATCAGACGCAACAACCTGGTACATAAAAAAGTTAACCTCTAAGCAGGGCGACGAGCGTTATCGTCGGATTAAGTATGTCGATTGAAAAACTCGACGATGGCATTGAGCGCGACTGAGCGCATAGCGTCCTTTTCAAAAAGGATCTCATGGTATGCCCCTTCAATGACGAGCGGCTTTCCGCCCTCACAGGGATGGCCGGCGGCGGCCCGTAATTCACAATAGCGGTCGTGCATCAGATTATCGACCACCCGCTCCTCCTCCGCCTGCAGCAGCAGCGTCGGGGCGGTATCTTTTTCCACATTCGCCAGCACTTCGTCACCGGCCAGCATGCCTTCGCGCACCCAGTGCCAGGTCGGGCCGCCGACCTGCAGTCGCGGCTCGTCGGCATAGAAGCGCAGGTTACGACGATAGCGTTGTCGACTGTGCGTCAGCACGTTAACGGCAAAAGGCAGCGCCCGCCAGCGTCCGGTGCCGATGGCATACTCTTCGCGAATGCGCTGATGGCCCTCAGCCCAGTCGAGAATATGGCGCACCATCCAGTCCGGCAGCCGAATGATAATCCCGAACATCGGCGCGCAGAGCGCAATCGCATCGCAATGCGCCTGGTAGCGTTGCAGAAAGAGCGTGGCAATCGCCCCGCCCATAGAGTGAGCGAGGATAAACCGTTTTCGCCAGTGGCCGGGGACCACCTGCTGCTGCCAGAGCGCAGCCAGGTCATCAACATAATCGCTGAAGTTCACCACGTGCCCGCGGTGAGTATCAGAGAGCAGACGACCCGAGCGACCCTGACCGCGATGGTCGATGATCATCACGTCAAAGCCGCTGTGAAAGAGATCGTAGGCCACTTCAGCATACTTCACGTAGCTTTCAATGCGCCCAGGGCAAATCAGCACCAGTCGATCGTGATTTTGCGCGCAAAAGCGAACAAAGCGTACCGGTACATCGTCGACGCCTTTAAATTCAGCCTCTTCGCGCTGTCGCCAGAAATCCGTCAGCGGCCCCATGCTAAAGGCCGCAAACGCGTTTTCTCGTGTTTCCCAGTCCTTTTTCTGCCCAAACATCGGGTTTACACCCCTGTTAACCGCTGAAAATCGTTTTTTTGCCGTGTATCACACAATGCTGACACAATAGCGTATTGTGGCATAAAAACAGACAATCAGGGAGTTTCTCATGACCATTGAGTGGTGGTTCGCCTACCTGCTGACATCAATCATTCTCAGCCTGTCCCCGGGTTCCGGAGCGATTAATACCATGACCACCTCCATTAACCACGGATACCGCGGCGCGGCGGCGTCAATTGCCGGTTTGCAGACCGGGCTGGCCATTCATATCGTGCTGGTCGGCGTCGGTCTCGGCACCCTGTTCTCCCGCTCGGTGCTGGCCTTTGAGGTGCTGAAATGGGCCGGCGCAGCCTATCTTATCTGGCTGGGTATCCAGCAATGGCGCGCGGCAGGGGCCATCGACCTGAATACGCTGGCGAAGGCGCAGACGCGCGGCAAACTGTTCCAGCGTGCGGTGTTCGTGAATCTCACCAATCCCAAAAGCATTGTTTTTCTGGCCGCCCTGTTTCCGCAGTTTATCCTGCCCCACCAGCCCCAGGTGATGCAGTATCTCGTTCTGGGCGTCACCACCATCGTCGTCGATATCATTGTGATGATTGGCTATGCGACCCTGGCGCAGCGCATTTCAGCCTGTATTAAAGGGCCAAAGCAGATGAAGGCGCTGAATAAAGTCTTTGGTTCACTGTTTATGCTGGTTGGGGCGCTCCTCGCCTCCGCCCGTCACGCCTGAATGATGAAATCTCGCTCGCAAAGAGAGGTTCGCCTGGCGGGCGAAGCTATCTCTCTGCGCGAGCCGGCGCGCAAAGTGGGAAATTAATTTTTTTGCCCGCTGTCGACGCAGAGCCCACCGTGTCAGGATGCCGCCAGATAGGTGATTCACGGATGAACGGCGATGGCAGAAACGGCGACCCCTCATGATGCGGTATTTAAAACTTTTCTCTCACGGATAGAGACGGCGCGCGATTTCATCGAGATCCACCTGCCTCCGGCGTTAACAGCGATCTGCAAACTGGATACCCTACGTCTGGAATCCGGCAGCTTTCTTGAAGACGACCTCAGGCCCTACTACAGCGATATTCTCTATTCGCTGGAAACCACCCGCGGTAAGGGGTATGTCCATGTTCTGATCGAGCACCAGAGCGCCCCCGATAAACTGATGGCCTTTCGCTTAATGCGCTATGCCGTCGCCGCCATGCAGCGCCATCTGGAGAACGGCCATAAAACGCTGCCTCTGGTTATCCCGGTCCTCTTCTATCAGGGACGACGCAGCCCCTATCCCTGGTCTATGAGCTGGCTGGATAATTTCGCCGATCCCGAGACCGCCCGCCAGCTCTATAGCGGAGCGTTTCCGCTGGTCGATATCACGGTGATCCCCGACGACGACATTATGCAGCACCGCAGCATGGCGGCCCTGACGCTGGTGCAAAAACACATCCGTCAGCGCGATATGGCGCAATTGCTGGATAAGTTGACCCAACTCTTAATGCTGGAGCAGATGAGCGGACAACAAATCACCGTATTGGTAAACTATATGGCTCAGGCAGGGGATGCCGAGGATACTCGGACACTCTTATACGGGCTGGCACAGCGCGTGCCGCAGCATGGAGGATTACTGATGACGCTGGCGGAAACATGGCTCGCAGAAGGTATGGAAAAAGGCATCAGGAAAGGCGTACAGCAAGGTATAAAGGAAGGTATAAAGGAAGGTATAAAGGAAGGCAAACATCAGGCCCTGCTGCAGGTTGCCGAAGCGATGCGCAAACGCGGTATTGATGACGAAGCGATTATGGAAATGACCGGTCTGTCTGAAGACGAGCTGCAGCGGCTTCGCCACTGACACTTTCTCCACCCGGATATAGCCGGGTGGAGCATCACGCCAGGTTAACGCGAGATAATCAGGTGGATGCCGAAGCCCGCAAACAGGGTGCCGGCGATACCGTCGATCCACTTCGCCATCCGCTGATAGCCGCGGCGCATCCCCGGCAGGGCGAACAGGCTGGCAACCACCATAAACCAGGCCAGCGTCTCCATGATAATCAGCAGAAAAATACCCCAGCGCGCGCCGGCGCCAACGCTGTCACCGACGAACAGCGAGAACACCGAGCCGAAGTAGATAATCGCTTTCGGGTTCGCCAGATTGGTCAGCAATCCCTTCAGAAAGCTGCGTCCGCTGCGGGCCAGCTCAACCTGCGGCTCTGGCGGGGATACCGCCTCTTTTTTCAACGCGCCGCGCAGCATCTGGTAGCCCATCCAGCACAGGTACAAGCCCCCGCCGACCATAATGATGTTGTGCAGCCACGCCATTCTGGCGAGGATCAGGTTCAGGCCGAGCAGCGCTACCCCCGCCCAGATCATTACGCCGCAGGTGATCCCCAGCACTCCCATCATCGCCTCTCTGCGCGAGCGGCTGATGGCCGTTTGTGAGACAAAGAAAAAATCCGGCCCCGGACTCATCAGCGCAATGATATGCACCAGCGCCACGGTAAGGAAAAGCATCAGCATAGTTAACTCGCAGGAAAATAATGAAGAGGATAACTATTCTGGCACTTTTATAGCCAGCTGACTACTCGTCGTCGCCATCGACATGCGACCGGATCAGCGCCATAAACGGCTTGCCGAAACGCTCGAGTTTACGTGTCCCCACGCCGTTGACGCTGAGCATTTCGCCGGCGGTTAGCGGCGACTGCTCCGCCATCTCAATAAGCGTCGCATCGTTAAAGACCACGTACGGGGGAATGTTTTCTTCATCGGCAATCGCTTTACGTAATTTGCGCAGCTTGGCAAACAGCTTACGATCGTAATTACCGCCGAAGGATTTCTGCATCGCCTTCGGCTTCAGCGCCACGATACGCGGTACGGCAAGCTGCAGCGGGACGTCGCCGCGCAGCACCGGGCGTGCGGCTTCGGTCAGCTGCAGCGCGGAGTGCTGGGCGATATTCTGCGTCACCAGCCCAAGGTGAATCAGTTGGCGGATCACGCTCACCCAGTGCTCGTGACTCTGTTCCCGGCCGATGCCGTATACCGGGAGCTTATCGTGGCCCATCTCACGGATGCGCTGATTGTTGGCGCCACGCAGGACTTCCACCACATAACCCATCCCGAAGCGCTGGTTGACCCGATAAATAGTGGAGAGCGCCTTACGGGCGTCCATTAAGCCATCGTACTGCTTCGGCGGATCAAGACAGATATCGCAATTGCCGCACGGCTCCTGGCGTCCTTCGCCAAAGTAGTTCAGCAGCACCAGACGACGACAGGTCTGGGCTTCAGCAAACGCCCCCATCGCGTTCAGCTTATGCCGTTCGATATCCTGCAGCGGCCCGGCGGGCTTCTCTTCCAGACAGCGGCGCAGCCACGCCATGTCCGCCGGATCGTAAAACAGCATCGCTTCCGCCGGCAGGCCGTCACGCCCGGCGCGGCCGGTCTCCTGATAGTAGGATTCAATATTGCGCGGGATATCAAAATGCACCACAAAGCGGACGTTCGGCTTGTTGATGCCCATCCCAAAGGCCACTGTCGCCACCACAATCTGCAGATCGTCGCGCTGGAATTTCTCCTGCACGTCGGCGCGCACGTCGTTTTCCAGGCCGGCATGGTAAGCCGCCGCGCTGATGCCGCGGCTCTGCAGACGCGCGGCGGTATCTTCCACTTTCGAACGGCTGTTGCAGTAGATAATGCCCGATTTGCCGCGCTGATCCTGGACGTAGCGCATCAGCTGGTCGAGCGGCTTGAATTTCTCCATCAGCATATAGCGGATGTTCGGCCGGTCGAAGCTGCTGACCTGTATGAGCGGATCGTTAAGTCCCAGCAGACGGACGATATCGCGGCGGGTGGTGTCATCGGCGGTGGCGGTCAACGCCATAAACGGGATCTGCGGCATCCGCTGACGAAGCTGGCCCAGCGCGGCATATTCCGGGCGGAAGTCATGGCCCCACTGGGAGATGCAGTGCGCTTCGTCCACCGCCAGCATCGCCAGATTCCAGTTCGCCAGATGCTCAAGGAAATTGTCGAGCATCAACCGTTCCGGGGCGATATACAGCAGACGAACCTGCCCGCTGCGGCAGCCGGCCATCACGTCCTGCTGCTGTTCGCGGCTCTGGGTCGAGTTCAGACAGGCCGCCGCCACGCCGTTGGCCAGCAGCTGATCGACCTGATCTTTCATCAGCGAGATCAGCGGCGAGACCACTACCGTCAGGCCGCCCATAACCAGCGCCGGTACCTGATAACACAGTGACTTGCCGCCACCGGTCGGCATGACCACCAGGCAGTCACGGCCCTCGAGCACCGTCTCGATAATCGTCTCCTGGCCAGGGCGGAACTGCTGGTAGCCGAAGGTCTCTTGTAAAACCTGCTTAGCCAGCGATTCCTGATTTAATACTTCCGCCTGTGCCACGTTGACCCCATTTGCCTGAAAAGAAAACAGGCGCTATTTTCAGCGCCTGCGAGCCAGAGTGCAACGATTAAAACAGATCGTTGAGCATTAGCCCGACGCCGACGCGCGTTTGATTAAAGTTATAGTCGATAAGCGATTCGCCGTAGCCGCTGTAGATCTGGGTGTAAGCGCGAACATGTTTGGTGATGGGATAGCTCACCCCCAACTCCGCCCCGCCGTAGCCAGTGTTCCAGTTATATTGCCCCTGCGCGCTGAGGATTGCCTCGCCCAGCTGGTAACCCACCTTCAGGCGGTAATAGCCCATATATTTGGTGATATCCGGGTTATCATCGGTGCTGCCCACCACATACCAGGGTTTCACTTCCACCAGCCAGTTGCCATTTTGCGCCATCAGGCGGGCATAGAGCCGGTTCCAGCTGCGCGAGGTGGGATCGGAGCGGCCATTCGAGTCGTGGTTATATCCCATTTCGATATCGCGCAACGTCCAGCCGGCAAACTGATAGTCGGTGGCAAAGCCAAGAAACAGCTGGGGTTCGTAGTTGGTTTCGCGAAACGGCGCCGACTCTTTGCTGTTGGAGAGCTGCCACCAGGACTTCTGGGTATAGGACGCGCCGAGCAGCGAATTATCCCCCAGGATGCCGCGCCACAGCGGGAAGGCGAGGCTCAGTTGAAACTTCACTTCATCTTTACGGGCATTTTCGGCCCAGTCATAGCTGCGAATCGCCTCTTTATTGAGATCGCTGGTCCACGTGTAGAGCAAATAGTTGCTTTCATAAGGGTAGAGCAGAAAAGGATTATCATGATCCTGTAGCAGGTTGGCGATAATACTGCCGCGCACTGCTGGTTTGTCGTGTACCGACGCATCCTGCGCCATAACACCAGCCGGTAGCGCGCACAGCGCCGCCAGGCAGGCCAAAGAGATACGCATGCTGGTCTCCTGATAAATAGTTTTTATTTTTGTTTCACCTGAAGACATTCTACCTGTTTATTAATCCCCTGCCCCCAAATCCACTCCGAAAGTGGAAATCAATATTTTAGAAGCATAAAATCAACATTTTATTAACGAATGGAACCGGTGTTATGTCTGAACTTACTGCCGAAGCAGCTCTGAAACTGGTGGGGGAGATTTTCGTCTATCACATGCCGTTTAACCGCGCCCTCGGCCTCGAACTGGAGCGCTATGAAAAAGCGTTTGCCCAGCTCAGCTTTAATAATCAGCCGATGATGGTCGGCAACTGGGCGCAAAGCATTCTGCATGGCGGTGTAATCGCCTCCGCGCTGGACGTCGCCGCAGGTCTGGTCTGCGTTGGCAGCACCCTTACCCGCCATGACACCATCAATGAAGAAGAGCTGCGCCAGCGGCTTTCCCGCATGGGAACCATCGACCTGCGCGTGGACTACCTGCGTCCGGGCCGCGGCGAACGTTTTACCGCGACCAGCACCCTGCTGCGCGCCGGCAATAAAGTGGCGGTAGCCCGTGTGGAACTGCATAACGAAGCTCAGGTATATATTGCCAGCGCAACAGCGACCTATATGGTGGGTTGATTGCCCAAAATCGAGTAACATCACTCTCTTTGGCAATGGATTTTACCGATGGATGCGAAACAGACGCGGTTGGGGATTATTCTGGCCCTCGCCGCCTACTTTATCTGGGGTATCGCGCCGGCGTACTTCAAACTTATCTACTATGTTCCCGCCGATGAAATTCTGACCCATCGCGTGATCTGGTCTTTCTTCTTCATGGTGGCGCTCATCAGCGTTAGCCGTCAGTGGCCGCAGGTGAAAAAGCTGCTGAAGACGCCGCGCAAGATCTTCCTGCTGGCACTCTCTGCGGTGCTGGTCGGTGGCAACTGGCTGCTGTTCATCTGGGCGGTGAATAACCACCATATGCTGGAAGCCAGCCTCGGCTACTTTATCAACCCGCTGGTGAATATTCTGTTAGGGATGATTTTCCTTGGCGAACGTTTCCGTCGCCTGCAGTGGCTGGCGATGATCCTCGCCTTTTGCGGCGTGCTGGTGCAGCTCTGGACCTTTGGTTCGCTACCGATAATCGGCCTTGGTTTGGCCTTCAGCTTTGCCTTTTATGGTCTGGTGCGGAAGAAAATCGCTGTCGATGCGCAGACCGGCATGCTGGTGGAAACGCTGTGGCTGTTGCCGGTGGCGGCGATTTGGCTGTTCGGCATCACCGACAGCCCCACCAGCCATATGGGGCAGAACCCCTGGTCGCTCAATCTGCTGCTGATGGCGGCGGGCGTGGTGACCACCATCCCTCTGCTGTGCTTCACCGGGGCGGCAACGCGTCTGCGGCTCTCCACGCTGGGCTTTTTCCAGTACATCGGCCCGACGCTGATGTTCCTGCTGGCGGTGACGTTCTACGGCGAAGTGCCGGGCAAGGATAAAATGGTCACCTTTGGCTTTATCTGGGTGGCGCTGGCGATATTCGTGATGGATGCGGTGTATACGCAAAGGCGGGGGCGTCGGAGCTAGGACATTGCCGGATGGCGGCTCCGCCCTATCCGGCTTACAAAAGTACAGCACTCAGGCCGGATAGGCGCAGCGCATCCGGCACAACAACTACAGCCAGTTTTTACGCTTGAAGTAGAGATACGGCGCCAGGCCAGCCAGCATCATAAAGACGATCGCCCCCGGGTAGCCGAAGCTCCAGTGCAGCTCAGGCATAAATTCAAAGTTCATCCCGTAGCTGGAGGCCACCAGAGTTGGCGGCAGGAACACCACCGACACCACCGAGAAGATCTTGATGATGCGGTTCTGCTCGATGTTGATAAAGCCCATCGCCGCCTGCATCAGGAAGTTCACCTTCTGGAACAGCGATTCGTTGTGCGGCAGCAGGGATTCGATATCGCGCAGGATCTCCCGCGCCTGCTCCAGCTGGCCCGCCGGCAGGCGCGCTTTGCGCACGAGAAAGTTCAGTGCGCGCTGGGTATCCATCAAACACAGGCGGACCTTCCAGCCGATATCTTCCAGCTCCGCCAACGTCGACAGCGCTTCGTCGTACTCATCGCCCTGGTGCCCTTCCATAATCACGCGGCTCAGCTTTTCCAGGTCGCTGTAGATGTTTTCTATCTCATCCGCCAGCTGTTCGATTTTGGTCTCGAACAGATCTAACAGCAGCTCGTAGGCGTTGCCGTCCACCAGGGTCTGGTTACGCACGCGCATGCGGTAGAGGCGAAAAGCGGGCAGTTCACGCTCACGCAGCGTAAACAGGCGCCCTTCGCGGATGGTAAACGCCACGGTAGAGTTACCCGCGTGATCGTCGGCATCTTCGAAAAAGAAGAAGGAGTGGATATGTAACCCGTCTTCATCTTCAAAGAAACGCGCGGAGGCTTCGATATCTTCCAGCTCCGGGCGCGTCGCCAGGTTCTGACCCAGTTCCGTCTGCACGCGGCTTCGCTCATCGTCGTCAGGCTCGACCAGATCGACCCACACCGAGCTGGCGAGGTGCTTGATCTCATCGGCTTCCAGGCGCGTTAAACGATTGTTTTCCAGTTGAAATGCGCTCAGCATGACCGGGACTCCCAATGCAAAAAAATTATCGGACAGTTCGGTGGGCACACAGAAACAAATTGGGTTTCAGACCATTAAACAGCCTGACTCAGCGCGACGGGAATAATGCAGTCGCTGACAACCACTAAGGCCATCAGCAAGAGGAGATAGCCTTAGGAGTTGTTCCTGGATGACAGGGAATTGAGCCAGTATCTACTGGGTGTGTCCAAGGCGAATGTCCTCTTAGCGTAATCGTGCGCGCATGTTACGCCAGCGCAAAATCGGCGTCAACACGCAACGGAACGCGAAAGCGCAAATCAGGCGCCTTAACGTATAAAGGTAGCAGAATATTACAAAATAATGATATTTTTCTTAAAGTTACACTTCCTCGAGCCGGGCGTAAGCCGCGACCAGCCATTTGATCCCCTGACCCTGAAAAGCCACCTGCAGCCGGCTGTGCTCGCCGCTGCCTTCGAGGTTGACGATGGTGCCTTCGCCAAACTTCGGATGCCGTACGCGCTGGCCTAATTTGTAGCCGGTATCGCTCTCGGCAATCGGCGCGCCCAGTCGCTGATGGTTTACCGGGCGGCTCACCGTAGCCCGCAGACGCACTTCTTCTACGCACTCCTGCGGCAGTTCTCCAATAAAGCGCGACGGCCGATGGTAAACCTCTTTGCCGTACAGACGTCGGGTTTCCGCGTAGGTCAGCGTCAGCTTCTGCATGGCGCGGGTCACGCCGACGTAGGCCAGACGACGCTCTTCTTCCAGGCGGCCGCCTTCATCAAGGGCCATCTGGCTCGGGAACATCCCCTCCTCGACGCCGACGATGAACACCTGCGGGAACTCCAGCCCTTTCGCCGAGTGCAGGGTCATTAGCTGAACCGCGTCCTGCCAGGTATCCGCCTGTCCCTCGCCCGCTTCCAGCGCGGCGTGGGAGAGGAACGCCTGCAGCGGCATCAGATCTTCATCTTCTTCGTTGTAGCTAAACTGGCGCGTCGCCGTCACCAGCTCCTCTAAGTTTTCAATACGGGTCTGACCCTTCTCGCCTTTCTCCTGCTCGTACATCGCGCGCAGCCCGGAGTCTTTAATCACCCGATCGGTCTGGACGTGCAGCGGCATATCGGTGGTCTCCTGCGCCAGCGCGTCAATCAGCTCCATAAAGCGCTGCAGGGCGCTGGCGGCGCGACCGGCCAGCGCTTTATCTTTCAGCAGCTCACGGCTGGCCTGCCACAGAGTCAGCTGACGATCGCGTGACGTCTGGCGCACCACGTCCAGCGTGCGGTCGCCGATGCCGCGGGTCGGCGTATTGACTACGCGCTCAAACGCCGCATCGTCGTTACGGTTGGCGATCAGACGCAGGTACGAGAGCGCGTCTTTGATTTCCTGGCGTTCGAAGAAGCGCATGCCGCCATAGATGCGGTACGGCATACTGGCCTGCAGAAGCGCCTCTTCCAGCACGCGCGACTGGGCGTTGCTGCGATAGAGGATGGCGCACTGCTCCAGCGCCCCGCCGTTCTCCTGCCAGGTTTTTATCCGGTTCACTACGAAGCGTGCTTCGTCGAGATCGTTGAAAGCGCAGTACAGCGAGATCGGCTCGCCGTCGGCGCCGTCGGTCCATAGCTTCTTGCCCAGGCGACCGTTGTTGTTTTCAATCAGGGCGTTGGCGGCGCTGAGGATGTTGCTGGTCGAGCGATAGTTCTGCTCAAGGCGGATGGTTTCCGCACCGGGAAAATCGTTAAGGAAACGCTGAATGTTCTCGACCTGCGCGCCGCGCCAGCCGTAAATCGACTGATCGTCATCGCCGACGATCATCACCTTGCCGGTATCGCCCGCCAACAGGCGGATCCACGCGTACTGAATGTTGTTGGTATCCTGGAATTCGTCGACGAGGATATTGGTGAACCGCTCACGGTAGTGCTGGAGGATATGCGGCTTATTCAGCCACAGCTCGTGGGCGCGCAGCAGCAGTTCGGCGAAGTCCACCAGCCCGGCGCGATCGCAGGCTTCCTGATAGGCCTGATAGACCTTCTGCCAGGTCTGCTCGACCGGGTTGCCGTAGCTCTGAATATGATGCGGACGCAGCCCTTCATCTTTCTGGCTGTTGATGTACCACATCGCCTGACGCGGCGGCCACTGCTTCTCATCGAGGTTCATCGCCTTAATCAGACGCTTCAGCAGGCGCAGCTGGTCTTCGCTATCGAGGATTTGGAAATCCTGCGGCAGGTTGGCGTCCAGATGGTGCGCGCGCAGCAGGCGGTGGGCCAGGCCGTGGAAGGTGCCCACCCACATGCCGCCCTGGGTGGTGCCCATCAGCTGGCCGATACGGTGGCGCATCTCTGCCGCCGCTTTGTTGGTAAAGGTCACCGCCATAATAGAATACGGCGAGCAGTTCTCCACGCTCAGCAGCCAGGCGATACGGTGCACCAGAACGCGCGTCTTACCACTGCCCGCCCCTGCCAGAACCAGCATGTTGGTGCGCGAGGCCGC
Organism: Klebsiella sp. JB_Kp031; assembly: GCF_040064295.1. Taxonomy (NCBI): domain Bacteria; kingdom Pseudomonadati; phylum Pseudomonadota; class Gammaproteobacteria; order Enterobacterales; family Enterobacteriaceae; genus Klebsiella; species Klebsiella sp. JB_Kp031. Next base: position 47,295 of record NZ_JBEAJW010000033.1, on the reverse strand, counting down.
TACGGCTTCACGCTGTTTGTCATTAAGGCTGTCGAGCAGGTAAGAAACGTCCATTGGCACCGCCGGAAGAGAAGGGGTTCCACGAACCCCTGTTAATATATACAGAGTAACTGGTGATTATATCAGCGAGGTCAGAGATGCCAACCGTGAAATTTCAATATGCGGCAGCAGGCGGCTGTCCGCGGTGTGCATCAGGTCCGCGCCTTGCGGTTTGATCCAGCAGGCCTGCATGCCACAGCGCAGCGATCCGGCGACGTCAGTGGTCAGGTCATCGCCGACGTGCAGAATATGCCCGAGCGGTAAGTTCAGGCGCTCCGCCGCCAGATGGTACATGTCGGCAAACGGCTTGGAGCGGCCATCCGGCCCGGCGCGCAGCACAAAGCGGAAATAGTCGCTCAGGCCGAACAACTCTGGTCGGGCGTTGCCGTTGGTAATCGCCACCAGCGGCCACTTCTCCGCCAGCTTCGCCAGCGTATCGTGGGTCTCCTGCGGGACATCGACGCGGCTGCGCCACTGGGCGAAGTGTTCCATCGCCGCATCGGCCCCCGCTTTCGCCTCGTCGGCGGAGAGTCCGGCGTTACGCATGCCTAACTCCAGCGCACGGTGGCGCCAGACGGTCACGTCGTGATAGATCTCAGGCTCGGATGCCAACAGCGTCTGGCGCAGCTGATTAAGCTCATGGGCGTCGAACTGGCTGAGCGACGGATGGTAGCTGCGTACAAAAGCCAGCGACTCGTGCATCGTCCGGTCAATGACCGGGCGGTTATCATAAAGGGTATCGTCCAGGTCAAACGTCAGCGCGGAAATCTGGCCCAGAGGTCGGTAAAAACGCATTATTTCCCCCGTTTTGCGCGCGGATGCGCGGCATCGTACACCGAGGCAAGGTGTTGAAAGTCGAGATGGGTATAGATTTGGGTGGTGGAGAGGTTAGCATGACCCAACAGCTCCTGCACACCGCGCAGATCGCCGCTGGACTCCAGCATATGGGTGGCAAAGGAGTGGCGAAGCTTGTGCGGATGCACATGGCTGTTCAGCCCCTGCTTAATGCCCCACTCGGCGAACCGCTTCTGTACGTTGCGCGCCGAAATGCGCTTGCCCAGTTTCGACAAAAACAGCGCGTCGTCGTCAGTACCGAACAGGCCGCGTAAATCCAGCCAGTGCTCAATCCACATCACGGCGTTGCGACCGATCGGCAAGCGGCGCTCTTTGCTGCCTTTGCCCATCACCCAGACCTCGCCGCTTTCGAGATCGAGATGTTTGATATCAAGGTTGACCAGCTCGGACAAACGCAGCCCCGCGCCGTACATCACCTCCAGCATCGCCCGGTCGCGCACCGCCAGCGGATCGTTGAGATCAATATCCAGCAGCCGATTGACGTCATCGACATCGATATTTTTTGGCAGGTGACGGGGAATTTTCGGCGCGGCAATCCCTTTCGCCGGATTGGCGCTGAGCTCGCCCTGGCCGACCAGCCAGTCGAAGAAACTGCGCAGCGCCGACAGGCGAAGCGCCAGGCTTGCCGGGCCTAATCCCGCGCGGCGACTGCGCACCGCAAAACTTCGCACCTGAGCGGCATCGCACTGCGACCAGCTTTTCAGACCCGCCTCATCCGCCAGGGCAATCAGCGCGTCCAGCTGTCGCTGGTAATTCAGTAACGTGATCGGGCTGAGCTGGCGTTCAACGCCAAGGTGGCGCAGAAAGCGGGCGACGGCGGAGAAGAGAGGAGAATCGGTCATGCGCGTTCAATCCAGCGCTCCAGCAGGCCGGGCAGCATCTGGGCGATCTCCTGCAGCAGCTGCGTCCCCTGTCCTGGCTGATAATGCTGCGCATCGCGGCTGCTAAAGAGCATCACGCCAGGGGCATTATCGCCGCCCAGCAGCGACATCGCCACTGACCCAATGGCTTTCGCCTCCGGCAATACCACCAGCAGCTCCGGACCGTTCAACGGCCCAAGGTAGTGGCGCGCCTGGCCCAGACGCTGAATACGGATCGGCTCAAACGCCTGCCGGCTTAACGCCAGGTGGGTAAACTTCGAAGGCGCGCCCAGGCGCCAGCTGTCAGGGAACAGGCGCACCGTGGCGCCCGCCAGCCCCAGCTCGCGCGCCCAGCGGTGAAGGCGGTTAAGCATATCGTCGAGGCTCTCCGCCGCCGCCAGCCGCGTTTGCAGCTGCAGCAGGCGCTGGAACAGGCTTTCATTGGCTACCGCCTGCTCCATCAGCAGCGACATATTCTCTTCCAGCACATGGATATGGTTACGCGCCCGCATCATGTGCCACTCCACCAGCGAAATCGTACCGCGCACCGGATGCGGGACGCGGAGATGTTCGACCTGGGCGGCATTACGAATAAAAAATTCAGGATTTTGCAACAGATAGTCCACCACTGCACGATCGTTCAATGCGCTGGCGACCTCCTGCTGTTCTTCCCCGATTGGTTTCATAAATGAATAAATCCATCATAGACATGGGCCGCCGGGCCGGTCATAAACAGCGGCTGGCCCGGGCCTTTCCAGGCGATATCAAGACGACCGCCGGGTAATTCCACACGTACCGTTTCAGCGAGCAACCCCTGCTGGATCCCCACCGCCACCGCGGCGCAAGCGCCGCTGCCACAGGCCTGGGTTTCCCCCGCGCCGCGTTCGTAGACGCGCAGACGAATATGGGACCGGCCGACCACCTGCATAAAACCGATATTCGCGCGCTCCGGAAAACGCTCATGGCTTTCCATCACCGGGCCGAGGGTTTCCACCGCCGCCGTATCCACATCATCCACCTGGATAACGCAGTGCGGGTTCCCCATGGACACCACGCCGCACAATACTGTCTGCTCGGCGGCACGCATGATATAGGTCTTTTCCGCTTTGTTGGCGCGGAACGGTACCTGGGAGGGCTCGAAGTTGGGCTCGCCCATATTCACCCGCACCAGATCGTCTTCCGTTACGCTTAATACCATACGGCCGTTGGCCGTACTCACGCGGATATCACGTTTATTGGTCAGGCCTTTCAGCCGGACGAAACGCGCGAAACAGCGCGCGCCGTTGCCGCACTGCGACACTTCGCTACCGTCGGCATTAAAGATCCGGTAATGGAAATCCAGATCCGGATCGTAGGGCGGCTCCACCACCAACAGCTGATCGAACCCGACGCCAAGGTGGCGATCCGCCAGGCGGCGAATCAGCTCCGGCGAGAAAAAAACATTCTGCGTTACCGCGTCAACGACCATAAAATCGTTGCCAAGGCCATGCATTTTAGAGAACTGCATCATCTACTCCAGTTGCGCGGAACAGAACGTTATCGTTAGTAATTGACCTGGCTCGGACCACCAGTATCGCCACGATCGTTACGATCCGGCGTTGAGCTCTGAATGCCCGGGTTAACCGGTTTGGTCGGCGGCGGCGCAGTTTTATCAGCCGGCGGGAAATAGAGAGGCCCTTTCAGACCGCAGCCGGTCAGGCTGAAGATCGCAAACAAAACGGCAAGCGTAGGAAAAACGTTTTTCATTGATAGTTGCCCGTGATTCATTCTTTCTGCTTTCTATCATCGCAGGAGAAGACGTAAAAGCAAGCCTTTAGCATCCGACTGCGCGCGCTTTTGTTTCGCGCTATACTGCGACCCATCTTCAAAAATCAAAAAAGCAGAATAAAATTATGAACGACAGTGAATTCCATCGCCTGGCCGATAGCCTGTGGATGACCATCGAAGAACGCCTGGATGACTGGGACGGCGATAGCGACATCGACTGCGAAATCAACGGCGGCGTGCTGACCATTAGCTTTGAAAACGGCAGCAAAATCATTATTAACCGTCAGGAGCCGCTGCACCAGGTGTGGCTGGCCACCAAACAGGGCGGCTACCATTTCGATCTCAAAGGCGACGAGTGGATCTGCGATCGCAGCGGTGAAACCTTCTGGGATCTGCTGGAGCAGGCGGCGAGCCAGCAGGCCGGTGAGACGGTGAGATTCCGTTAATGACATGTTTCCCGGATGACGGCGCATTGCGCCTTTTCCGGGCCAAATCTACGAGTAGCGCTGCTGCAGCACCGGCGAGGCGGTAACGTCCTGGCTGGTGGGGATCGCGGCGGCAATCGCCTGGGTGCGGAAAGGGATCACCTGGGTGCGCCCGTCCACCTCGACAATCTGATAGAACTGCGGCAGGTTGAAGTTGATAAAACTGGAGCCGTAGGTAAAACGATCGTGCGATGACGAATAGAAGCGGCTGACGTCGCGCACCAGCTCCTCTTTGCTGCCCTCGCAGTGGTGATAGACCTCAGCGCGGTTGCTCTCATCGAGAATATAGATGTTAAAGCCGCTGTCGTTGTTATCCGCGTCTTCAAAGAAGAACTGGATAATCCCTTCGCTGGCGAATCCGTCCACTACCGCCGGCAGCTTAACGTGATTGGTTTCCACCTGCACCGACAGGCCATGGAGCTTGTTGTGCGAGATAGCGCCGTAGAACTCAATGGCGTTTTCCAGCTTCTGCACCGAAACATTGAGACGCTCGAAGAACAGTCCCCAGGTCTGACCGGAGACGCGCAGCGCTTTAAAGCGCCCGGTATCCTGACGGGTACTGGAGAGACGCAGTTCGATGCACTCGGAGATCATCTGCTGTACGCGGGTGCGGATCAGGCCGCGCAGATGCTGGCTATAGCAGAAGACCTCCACGCTGTCCGGCGGCGCGGCATCCTGATGCATTTTACCAAGGATCGTTTTCAGCGCTTCAATCATCGCCTGCTCGCCGTTGAAATGCAGCGTACGCACTTCATTCCACGAGTTGCGATACAGCAGATCAACGCTGCCGATCAGGCATTTTTGCTCTTCGCCGAAGCTGAAAACATCGAGCTTGCGGAAATCGAAGTGCACCACCTGATTGCGGAAGGCCGCCGTCGGGTCATATTCGAGGTTGACGATAATCGCCAGGTGGCGAATTTCGCACGGGCTGTATAGCGCTTTTGGCGTGGGCGCCGGCAGGCGCAGTGGGAAGTGGTGCGACACATCGGCCACCATCTCCTGCAGCTTCGCCAGATCGACGATGCCGTTGCCCTTAATAAACAGGCGGGTGCGTGAGGTCAGCAGGCCGTTAAACCAGGCCCAGGCCACCAGCTTATTAAGATAACGGTTATATTCCAGCGGCTGATGGCTGATGATCGATTCCATATCCGGCGCGCGGTTGTACAGATACCAACCGGTACGGTTGGCGCGACCCGGCGGCACGTGGATAAAGGTCAGATTCGGTTCCGAGAGATCCGGCGAAATTTGCGGGTTCACCAGCGTCACTTTGCCCGGCAGCGCTTCAAAGGCCGCATACAGCTTACGCGTCAGCACGCCGATATCCTGCGGACTAGCGGAGACGCTGAGGTTATTACGCCGTGCGAAGCGGATCAGATTACGATAGCTCTGCATCATCGCATCGAGCAGTTCGTTGTGCGCCTTGCGCACTTCATCAATTTTCCAGTTCGCCCGGTTGTCGAGCATCATCAGACGCTTTTCATCCCAGCCCCACGCGTTGACCAGCTGGCTGACGACTTCGCGACGCCAGCCGACGCAGGCGCGCTCGCGGCTGAGTTTTTCGCACACTTTCAGGTAGAAGCAGCGGCGCACCAGGTCGAGACGAGTTTCATCTTCAATGGCCTGGAGGTAGGTGGTCACGCGCTCCAGCATCATGCAGTAGGGGTCGAGTCCGAAGGAGACGATCTCGCCGTCGTGCAGGCGCTGTTTGATATCTTTCGCCAGCAGGCGGTTGTTGGGGTATTCCCAGGAGTAGGCTTCCAGCAGCAGCGTTTTCAGCACCGCTTTATAGGGCGAGTCGATACTCTTATACAGCTGCCACAGGCTGGCGCCGAAGTACTCTTCCGCCGACAGTGAACTGAGGCCGCCGAGATCGAGCCACTCGTTTGGCGTCAGCACGCCCTGGGCATACAGCCCCATGACGTAATCGTCGTAATGCTCTTCTTCATCGCACGGCACCATATTCCACAGAATACGCTTGCCGGCGAGACGCACCGCGGTGCGGTAGAACTCATCGAGCAGTAAAATATGCTGGGTCGAACCGCAGTCTTCGCCGCCGAGGCTGCCGCTTTCGTTATGGCGGAAGCGGTTTTCGTCGATCAGGAAGAAGCTGACTTCCACGCCGAGCGAGGCCGCCCAGCTCTCAAGCAGGCTGCATTTTCGCTGCAGCAGCTGGCGCTCTTCGCTATCCAGCCAGGCCTGGTGACATACCCAGATATCAAGATCGGAAGAACAGCTCTGGCCGACGGAGGAGGTACTACCCATCGAGTAGACGCCGGTGATCGGCAGCTCGCCTTTTGGCGGCTCCTGGGTCTGCATGCCGCGATGCAGTTCCAGTTCTTCAAGATAGTGGCGTTGGGTTTCATCAGGCGTGTAGAGGCAAATGCCACGGGGAACGTTACCGTCAAGGTAACCCGGCATCAGCGGGTGATGATAATGTAATAACGTTGGCAGTAGACTGTAAACCTGCTGGAAAGCGGGTCCCATGGCAGCAAGCGCGCGATCCACGCGCAATTGGTTGATGGCATCCAGTCTCTGTTTCAGTGTCTCAATATAGAGGTACAAGACATATCGCCTGATGTTCAAAAACCCGAGGTACAATAGTACGGAGGATTTCAGTATTTCAACAAAAACCGTCACCATTCGTCGTCGGTGTGGTTGTGATGAGCAGCGGACGGACAAATGGTTTAAAACGTGATCAATTTAACACCTTGCTCATTGACCGTAAAGAAAGATGCGCTACATACAAGTGTAGCACCGTTTATTACCTGTAAATTCCTCACTACGCCTCCGGCAACCGCCACGCGCATGAAAGGTTAAAAAAGAGTGGGCCGGAGCTATCTCCCACATAAACCGTGAAAACTAACATCCGTAAGACAACAATGTTAGGATGGTTAGTGGTCGACAATGACGGTAACAAGCATGTTAGACAAAGTTTTGAAAATTGCCACACGGCAAAGCCCGCTTGCGCTATGGCAGGCGCAATATGTTAAAGCGCGCCTGGAACACGCGCATCCCGGACTGAAGGTCGAGCTGGTGCCGATGGTCACTCGCGGGGATGTCATCCTTGATACTCCGCTGGCAAAGGTGGGTGGCAAGGGCTTATTTGTGAAAGAGTTAGAGCTTGCCATGCTCGAAGGGCGCGCCGATATCGCCGTTCATTCGATGAAAGATGTGCCGGTGGAATTCCCGGAGGGTCTGGGGCTGGTGACTATCTGCGAGCGCGACGATCCGCGCGACGCGTTTGTCTCCAATCACTATGCCTCGATTGATGAACTCCCGGCCGGCAGCGTCGTTGGCACATCAAGTTTACGCCGTCAGTGCCAGCTGGCCGCCACTCGTCCGGACCTGGTGATCCGCTCTCTACGCGGTAACGTCGGTACCCGACTGAGTAAGCTGGATAACGGCGAGTATGACGCCATCATCCTCGCCGCCGCCGGCCTGAAGCGCCTGCAGCTCGAGGCGAGAATTCGCCAGCCGCTGTCGCCGGAGCAATCCCTGCCGGCGGTCGGCCAGGGTGCGGTCGGCATCGAATGCCGTCTCGACGATGCATGGACCCAGGGGCTGCTAGCGCCTCTCAACCATACGGAAACGGCAGTGCGCGTGCGCGCCGAGCGGGCGATGAACACTCGTCTCGAAGGCGGCTGCCAGGTGCCGATTGGCAGCTATGCGGAACTCGTCAACGGCGAACTGTGGCTGCGGGCGCTGGTTGGCGCCCCGGATGGTTCGCAGATGGTACGCGGCGAACGGCGCGGGCCAGCAGAGCAGGCCGAAGCGCTCGGCATCTCGCTGGCGGAAGAGCTCCTGGATAACGGCGCGCGCGACATTCTCGCGGCAGTTTATGATGGAGAAGCCCCACGATGAGCATCCTGGTCACTCGTCCATTACCGCAAGGAGAAGCGCTGGTCAGCCGTCTGCGGGCCATGGGACGCGTGGCCTGGGGCTTTCCGCTGATAGAATTTACGCCTGGCCGGGAGCTTCCCGCGCTGGGCGACGCGCTTGCCCGCCTCGGGCCTGACGATCTGCTGTTTGCGCTGTCCCAGCATGCGGTGGAGTTCGCCCATGCCCGCCTGCAGCAACAGGGGCTGCCCTGGCCCACTTCCCCACGCTATTTTGCCATTGGCCGCACGACGGCGCTGGCCCTGCATACGGTCAGCGGGCAGCATATCCATTACCCGTTAGATCGGGAAATTAGCGAAGTCTTGCTACAATTACCTGAATTACAAAACATTGCCGGGAAAAATGCGCTGATCTTACGCGGCAATGGCGGGCGGGAACTCTTAGGCGCGACGCTGACCGAGCGCGGCGCCAGGGTCACATTTTGTGAATGTTATCAACGTAGTGCAAAGCATTACGATGGCGCAGAAGAAGCGATGCGCTGGCAATCTCGAGGGGTCACCACGCTGGTGGTCACCAGCGGCGAGATGCTGCAGCAGCTATGGTCGTTAATACCGCAATGGTATCGCGAACGGTGGCTCCTGCACTGCCGCGTTGTCGTTGTCAGCGAACGTCTGGCCCTTCAGGCCCGGGAGCTGGGCTGGCAGGAGATTCAGGTTGCCGATAGCGCCGACAACGATGCGCTGCTACGCGCATTACAATAACTCTCAACATTGGAAGCCATAATGACGGAACAACAAAATCAATCCGCCGTGGTTGAAGAGACCAGGGAGGCCGTGGAGACCACACCACAGCCAGAGAACACTGATAAGAAGAAGGCTGGCAACAAAACCAGCCTGGCGCTCAGCGCGATCGCTATCGCCATTGCGATAGCCGCCGGTATCGGTCTGTATGGCCTGAACAAACAGCAGGCCTCGCGTCAAAACGAAACCACCTCTGAATTATCAAGCCAGGTCGCGGCACTGCAAAAAGCGCAGGAGAGCCAAAAAAGCGAACTGGAAGGCATTATCAAACAGCAGGCCGACCAGCTAAACGAAGCAAAACGCCAGCAGGAGACGCTGGCCAAACAGCTGGACGAAGTCCAGCAAAAAGTGGCGGTCATTTCCGGTAGCGACGCCAAAACCTGGCTGCTGGCCCAGGCCGACTTCCTCGTCAAGCTGGCGGGACGTAAGCTGTGGAGCGATCAGGATGTCACCACCGCCGCCGCGCTGCTGAAAAGCGCCGACGCCAGTCTCGCCGACATGAATGACCCGAGCCTGATCGGCGCCCGCCGGGCGATTACCGACGACATCGCCACTCTCTCCGCGGTGAACCAGGTGGACTACGACGGCATGATCCTCAAGGTTAATCAGCTGGCGAACCAAATCGATAACCTGCGGCTGGCGGATAATAACGATGACGATTCGCCGATGGATTCTGATAGCGATGAGCTCTCCAGCTCCATCAGCGAATGGCGCATCAATCTGCAGAAAAGCTGGCAGAATTTTATGGACAGCTTTATCACCGTGCGCCGCCGCGATGAAACGGCGGTCCCGCTGCTGGCGCCGAATCAGGATATCTATCTGCGGGAAAATATTCGCTCTCGCCTGCTGGTCGCCGCGCAGGCGGTGCCGCGCCATCAGGAAGAGACCTGGAAACAATCGCTGGATAACGTCTCGACCTGGGTACGCGCCTATTACGATACCGATGACGCCACCACTAAAGCCTTTCTTGAAGAGGTGGATAAACTCAGTCAGCAAAGCATTACCATGACGGTGCCGGAGACGCTGCAGAGCCAGGCGTTGCTGGAAAAACTGATGCAGACCCGGGTGCGTAATCTGATGGCGCAGCCTGCCGTTTCCGCGGGCGGCGCGCCCGCACCTGCACCGTCTGCACCTGCTGCACCGGCCGCCCCCGCTGCGCCGCAAGGAGAGTAACGCATGCTGAAAATTCTTTTACTCTTCGCACTGTTGATCGCCGGGATCGTGCTTGGCCCGATGATCGCCGGCCATCAGGGCTACGTCCTGATCCAGACTGATAACTACAATATCGAGACCAGCGTGACCGGGCTGGTGATTATCCTGATCCTCGCCATGGTGGTGCTGTTCGCCATTGAATGGCTGCTGCGCCGCATTTTCCGCACCGGGGCGCATACGCGCGGCTGGTTTGTCGGCCGTAAACGCCGTCGCGCGCGTAAGCAAACCGAGCAGGCGCTGCTTAAGCTGGCGGAAGGTGATTACCAGCAGGTTGAGAAGCTGATGGCGAAAAACGCCGATCACGCCGAACAGCCGGTGGTGAACTATCTGCTGGCGGCGGAAGCGGCCCAGCAGCGCGGCGATGAAGCGCGGGCTAACCAGCATCTGGAGCGCGCCACAGAACTGGCGGGCGATGATCTGATCCCGGTGGAAATCACCCGCGTTCGCCTGCAGCTGGCGCGCAATGAAAATCACGCCGCGCGCCATGGCATCGATAAGCTGCTGGAGATCACCCCGCGTCATCCGGAAGTGCTGCGCCTCGCCGAACAGGCTTATACCCGCACCGGTGCCTGGCAGTCGCTGCTGGATATCATTCCGTCGATGGCGAAAGCTAACGTCGGCGATGAAGAGCACCGCGCCGCGCTGGAACAGCTGGCGTGGGTTGGCCTGATGGACAAAGCGCTGGCCGATGGCGGCAGCGAGGGGCTGCGTGAATGGTGGCGCAACCAGAGCCGTAAAACGCGGGCGCTGGTGCCGCTGCAGGTGGCGATGGCCGAGCGCCTCATCGAGAGCGACGATCACGATACCGCGCAGCAAATTATCATTGATGGTCTGAAGAAACAGTATGACGATCGTCTGGTGATGCCGATCCCGCGCCTGAAGACCAATAACCCGGAACAGCTGGAGAAAGTACTGCGCCAACAGATCAAAGCCGTTGGCGACCGTCCGCTGCTGTGGAGCACCCTGGGCCAGTCGCTGATGCGGCACGGTGAATGGCAGGAGGCCAGCATCGCCTTCCGCGCCGCGCTTAAGCAGCGTCCGGATGCCTTTGATTACGCCTGGCTGGCCGATGCCCTGGATCGCCTGCATCAGCCGGAGGAAGCGGCCACCATGCGCCGCGATGGCCTGCTGCTGACGCTGCAGAATAACCCTCAGCAATAACCTGGTCTGGCTATCGCCTCCTGCGGGGCGATAGCGCTTCTCCCCCGCCTTCGCGTTGACGATCCCCTGAAAGAAAAAAACGCCTGCGCTGAAATCAGGGCAGGCGTTAAAACAGGTCTGTTTGACAACAAATTGGGTGCTTCACTCAACGTAATGTCCATGGTGTTTGATGAGGCATAAATGCGACATCTGTCAGTGGACGATAAGCACCGTAAGAACGGCTCTGCATCATTCCGGAGTTTATGAGGCACGAAGGCGAACATAAGAGATGGAATGAGCATCTACCCGGTTATTATCGCACAGGATCCGGGGAAATTGCATCTACCACAGTGATGAATTGAGAGTTTTCCTGACGCGTATTCTTAAGCAAAGAGAAGATTTTTTATCAGCAAGATCAGGGGAATAAGTCATGGCAGGAAGTAACAGAAAACAAAAAACCCCGCCGAAGCGGGGTTCAAAATTGGTCGGCGAGAGAGGATTCGAACCTCCGACCCACTGGTCCCAAACCAGTTGCGCTACCAAGCTGCGCTACTCGCCGAAATACTGCTTTTTGAATTTTTAGTTCAATTCGTTAAAGTCGTGGTGCGAGGGGGGGGACTTGAACCCCCACGTCCGTAAGAACACTAACACCTGAAGCTAGCGCGTCTACCAATTCCGCCACCTTCGCAAATTCACAACTCTATCAAATAATGGGGTGGCTAATGGGATTCGAACCCACGACAACTGGAATCACAATCCAGGGCTCTACCAACTGAGCTATAGCCACCACTGCAAACCTTTTACGCGGTATTAAAACCACCGCAGCTCCAGCACCGGGTTAATGGTGCGCCCGACAGGATTCGAACCTGAGACCTCTGCCTCCGGAGGGCAGCGCTCTATCCAGCTGAGCTACGGGCGCTTAGCGCCGTTGCGGGGTCGGATAATACGGACTTCCTCCCCCGCTGTCTAGTGCCTTTTTAAAGAAAATTATCGTTTGCTCATGCTTTGTTCGTTTTGACGCTTATTCAGCCGGATTATTGATTTGTCCCTGTCTTCCGAGGCCAAACACCTTATAAATCAGGGTAACGGCAGCAAGGAAAATAATACCGACAAAGAGCGACATCCGGGTTTCATCATTCAGCCCCATCCCGACCAGCACGCAGATCAGGAAAGCCATGGTGAAATAGTTGGCCCACGGAAACAGCAGCGAACGGAACGGATGGCTGGCTATCGCTGCCTGATGTACGCGACGGAAACGCAGCTGACTAATCAGGATCACAAACCACGGCACCATCCCCGGCAGGACGCTGGCGCTATAGACATAGACAAATACCCGCTGGGGATTAGGAATGATGTAATTCAGGCAGGAGCCTACCAGCAGGATCAGAATCGACAGCGCTACGCCGACGGCAGGAACGCCGTTGCGCGATACCTTACCGATCGCCGCCGGCAGCTGACGGTTCTTCGCCAGGGCGTACAGCATACGTCCGCAGCTGTACATCCCGCTGTTGCAGCCGGAAAGCGCCGCCGTCAGCACCACGAAGTTGATAATCCCCGCCGCGGCGGTAATACCGATTTTGGCAAACGTCAGTACGAACGGGCTGCCGTTGGAGCCGATTTGATCCCATGGGAAAATGGTGACGATAACGAAAATCGCGCCGACGTAGAAAATCAGGATCCGCCACAGCACTTTGCCCACCGCGCTGCGTAACGTGACCTGCGGATTTTTCGCTTCACCTGCGGTAATGCCGATGAGCTCCACGCCCTGATATGACGCGACCACGATACACAGCGCCGTCAGGAAGCCCTTCCAGCCGCCGGCAAAGAAACCGCCATGTTCGGTCAGGTTGCCAAAACCGATGGAGTGGCCGCCGTTGCCAAAGCCGAAGAAAATGACGCCCAGGCCCACGACGATCATCACAATAATGGTGGTCACTTTAATCATGGCGAACCAGAACTCGATTTCACCGTACAGCCGGACCGCCGCGAGGTTTGCCAGCGCCACCAGCCCCACGGCAATTAATGCCGGGATCCACTGCGCCATCTCCGGGAACCAGAACTGCACATAGACGCCGATGGCGGTAATCTCCGAGATGCCCACCGCCATCCACATAAACCAGTACGACCACGCGGTCAGGTAGCCGAAGAAGGGGCTCATATAGCGATGCGCATACACCGCGAAAGAGCCGGTGACGGGCTCAAGGAACAGCATTTCGCCCATTGAGCGCATAATGAAAAAGACGAACAGGCCAGCGATAATGTACGCCAGCAGCACGGAAGGTCCAGCCCACTTCAGCGTACTGGCCGCCCCCATAAACAACCCCACGCCAATCGTCCCACCAAGGGCGATCAGTTCAATATGCCGGGCCTCCAGTCCACGCTGGAGCTCCGCTTTTTTCTCAGTCATATATCCTCTTGTGTTTGCCGTATTCCGGGTACTCCCGGTTATTGTTATTAACTGAACTCATAGCCTTGCCGACGCGCAGGTCTCCCCCGCGCGTATAAAGCCTGCGAATGGTTAATTAATTTTGCGGAAATGGCAAATAAAGTATCAGGCGAGTGAAGAGATTACACAGAATATGTATGCAAACTCGCCTGGTTGCAGTGGAATATCAGAGCTTACCGGAATAATGCCAACGTAAATAGCGCAGTAGGCGGAACTGTCTCTTGATGCGGCTCGGCTGTAAAAGCAGACGATAGAACCATTCCAGCCCCAGATCCTGCCAGAACTTCGGCGCCCGATGCACGTGCCCGGTGAAAACATCGTAAGTGCCGCCGACGCCCATATACAGCGCGTGCGGGTACAGACGCCGACAGTCGCGCATAAAGATCTCCTGACGCGGGGACCCCATGGCGACGGTGACGATTTTCGCCCCGCTGTCGCGAATGCGTTCGAATAATGCCTGGCGCTGTTCAGGAGCAAAATAGCCGTCCTGGGTGCCGACGATATTCACCTGCCAGCGCTGGCGCAGGCTGGACGCCGTCTGCGCCAGGACTTCAGGTTTACCGCCGACCAAAAACACCGGTGTGCCTTCAGCGCCGGCGCGCTGCATTAACGCTTCCCAGAGATCGGCCCCTGCCACGCGGGACACCTGGGCTTGCGGATATTTTTTACGCAGCGAACGCACCACGCTGATGCCATCCGCATATTTAAACTCCGCCGCCTCAATCAGCGCCCGCACCTCGGGGTTATCCTCTACGGCCAGCATTTTCTCGGCATTAATCGCCACCAGCGTCCCCTCGCGGAGAACGCCGTCGGCATACAAATAATCCAGAGCGTGCTGCATATCGCGCCAGCCTATGAGCTGCAGCCCTCTTAACAGGTACAACGGCGCGGAAATGGTCCCAGTCATGTCCATCCTTCTCAGACTTGCGGTTGCGAAAGCGGTTTTACGCGCTTATGAATCAGTCCCACGCTATCCAGGAACCAGTACAGCAGTTTCGCCGCCAGCAAGCAGATACCAAAGATCACGAGGAAAAACACCACGCGGGAGCCGAACGAATCCAGGCCCTCGCGCGCCAGCACTATCATGTTGAAGATAGCGCCGAAACAGAAACTGTGCAGGATAGCCGCTTTATAGCGATTGCTCTCCCGGTTGCCCAGCTCATACAGCCAGTCGAACCATTTAATAATCAACCCGACCGCCACGGCGCCCAGCGGCACAAACCAGACGCCGCCCATCACCACCAGCGAGCCAATCAGCGTAGGCGAAATCGCCAGCCCCGAATGGTTGTTTAATACTTCCCAGGTAAAGTAGTTGGCGGTATTGAGCACCATCGTCGGGCGACCGTGCCACATCCAGCTGGGGATAAAGACGTAGAAATCGCGGATCATCGGCGCCAGACCCTGAAAATCGATCTTGTCGTAGTTTTGCAGCAGCAGCGCCAGGTTCTCCCACGGCGAGAAGGTATCGCGTGTGAGATAGAGGAAGGTATAAAACGCTTCGTCGCCGCTGACGTTCATCCCGTAGCGCTTCAGCGCCAGCCAGAACATGCCGACGATGCCCAGCACGCCCGCCGCCGCCAGCATCCACAGGCTGATCCAACCGCGAATAATGCCGATAAACAGGAAGATGGCGAAGGCGATGATGATATTGGCGCGCGTCCCGCCGACGATGGCGTAGGTCAGCAAACCAAAGGCCACCGTGCTGACGAGGAAGAAGATCCACGCCTTATAATCCTGGCGCAAGAAATAGACCACCAGCATCGCCGGAATAAAGAAGTAGAAGAAGCGCTTCAACGCCACGCCGGAGACTTCAGCAGAGAAAATCTGGCTGTAGGAGTTGAGCTTAAACAGCAGGAAACCGTTGTGGGCGAAGAAGATGCCAACGCACAGCAGCGCCAGCCCCATCAAAATGCCCCACGCCAGATGGGTTTCTACCCGGTTCATGGTAAACAGCGGCCGACGCGCAACCTCACGCGATGCCGGACGCAGCCGCGTTTTATAGGTCACGTAGTAAATCGCGTAGAAGCACACCGCGATCAGCAGCGTCTGCAGCAAAATCTCCGGCGGCGCCACGCTGACGTCAAAGCGGAACACCAGAATACTGGTCAGCGGGAAACCGAAGAAGAAAGTCAGCAGAAACAGCAACGAGAAAAAGACGTTGAAGTTGAAGCGTACCCGGCGGAACTCAAACCAGGTGGCGGTAGCGATAAACAGCGTCGACAGCAGCCAGACTACCAGCAGCCCGCTAAATTGCATTAACGTCATGCCTGCCCCTCCGCCGCTAACCGTAGCGCCCGCTGCCAGCCCGTCAGATAGTTCGGCCGGAAGAAAGCGATACCCGACTTATCCACGCTCGCCAGTTGGCGCTGCGCTTCGCGCACCACGCTGACGTCCAGCGCATCGCTGGTGAACAGCACCGGCACATGCTGCTCGGTCATATCCTGCCAGAACGGGTTTTCGCGGTTGAGCACGCAGGGAATGCCCGCCTGAATCAGCAGGCACAGGGTGCCGATCCCCTGCTGACGCGCGAACAGGAAATAGCCCAGATCGCAGCGGCGCAGCAGCGCCAGATAATCATGAAACTCCAGTTTCTCGCTGAGGATCTGCAGATGCTCACCGCTAAACAGCGCCGCCCCCGCCTCACGAACCTCATTGATATAGGCCTCGTTATTCGCCGGATAGCCCATCGGCACGATGACGTTTACCGTATCGCCAAACTGCTGATGAATAGCCTTCAGCGCGGCAATATGTTCATTGCTGCGATCCCCGGAGTTACCCACCAGAATGGTCAGCGTGTCGCCGCGCGGCGCGTTTTCGGCCAGGGTATTCAGCGCCGGATCCATACGGGTCGGGAAATAGAGCAGTTCGCCCGGGACGCGCGGATGACGGTTTGCGAACCAGCTCAGATCGCCGCGGGTGGCGAAAACGCGCCCTACCCGCCCCTGCGCCAGGCGGCGCAGCGGATAGAACAGGCGGAACTTCAGGCTGGTGGCGTTTTCGTACAGATCCGCCCCCCAGATATGCCAGTTAAACTGCGACGGGCGGATACCACCGCCCAACAGCGCCAGCCACAGGCCGGTATTGAACTGGCCGTGGAAGAAAAAGCGCTGCTGGCGGTTGGCTTTGGCTTGCGCAATCACCGCCTGCGCCAGCGACTTCTTCCCCGGATAACAGGTGATGTCCAGCGCCGGATACCCATCACGCACGCTGGCCTCATCACCGACGATCATAAATCTCCTGGCCTGCGGATCGGCGGCCAGTTCGTCGTTAAAGAACCGCAGTACGGTCTGGTTATGATGCGGGATATCTGATCCCAGTACATGTATCAGTGCTGTCATGCCCGTTTACGCCAGAGTAAAAACACGCCACTACAAAGGGCGAAATAAACAATATAAGTGGCCATATACGCCTGCGCCGCGCCAACCGCGCCGTGCGCCGGTATAAGCCAGTGTGAGAATGCGGTCAGCAGTGTGAACTGGCTGATTTCCGTCAGAATATAAAAACGCAGCGACGCTTTGGCGATCACCAGATAGCCATAGACGTAGGCGCCTACTTTTAAAACGTCGCCCACCAGCTGCCAGGCGAACAGGTCACGCATCGCGGTAAAGCGATCGGAAAACAGCAGCCAGATGGCAAAATCGCGCAGCAGCCAGACCGTCAGGCTCGCCGCCGCCACTGCCGGCAGGACGAATTTCAGCGACTTGACTATCTCGCGGGTGATATCCGTTTTGGCGCTCAGCCGCGACAGCGTCGGCAGGAGATAGACGCTGAACGAGGCGGTAATAAACTGCAGATAGGCATCAGAGATGCTGCTCACCCCCTGCCAGATACCGACCGCCTCCCAGCCATAATGCGCCGCCAGCAGATTACGCATCATCACATAAGCCACCGGCAGGGTCACTGAGGTTATCAGCGCCATCAGGGTAAATTTCGATAGCTGTCCCGCCAGACCGTTATCCCAGCGCGGACGCAGGGCGCTCAGCGGGATATTACCCCGCCGCCAGAGCATAATACCCGCCGGAACCACCACCAGCGCCGGAACTAACGCCAGCCCCAGCAGCGCGCCCTGATAGCCGCCCAACACGTAGCAAGCATAGTAAGCCGCCACGCCGATCAGGCTCCCGGCAATCAGCGAGAAGGCGTTACCCGCCGCATCGCGAAAGCCTTTCATCAGCGCCAGCAGGAAGTTTGCCCAGGCGATCCCCATCTGTACCAGCGCCACCAGCCGTACCAGATTCTGATAATGAGTATGGCCGAACAACCCCTGGCTTATCGGCGCCGCGGCCAGTAAAAACACCAGCGCCAGCAGTGTGGAAAAGCCAAGCACCATCGCCGACGAGGTGCCCACCACCTGCTTCAGGCGCGGGGGATCGTCGTGATGCTGCGCCACCAGCTTCGTGACTCCATTAAATATCCCGGCCCCGGCCAGCACGCCGAGTACGGTGACCAGTTGCCGGAAGTTACCGGCCTGGCCAACGCCCGCGGGCCCAAACGAGACGGCCAGCAGCTTGACGACCAACAGCCCGGCGCCGATTTTGACCAGCGTCGATGCCGCCGTCCACAATGAAGCTTTTGCTAACGACATATCAGGAGAAGTAGCTCAGCAGCGAGTTAATCACCGTCCGCTGGTTCACCACAGACAGATTGTAAAACAGCGGCAGGCGTACCAGGCGCTCGCTCTCCTGGGTGGTATAGCGGTCTTCACCGTGGAATTCGCCGAAGTGTTCGCCTGCCGGACAGCTGTGCAGAGGAATGTAATGGAATACCGCGAGGATCTCCGCCTCTTTCAGCCAGGCGATCAGCCTGCTGCGATCCTCGATATCGCGCAGCTTAATGTAGAACATGTGCGCGTTTTGCCCGCAGTCGGCCGGGATCGTCGGCAGTTCGATACGTCCCGCGCGGGCCAGCGGCAGCAGGGCGTCATAGTAGTTCTGCCACAGCGCCAGGCGCTGTTGGTTGATGCGTTCTGCCGCTTCCAGCTGCGCCCACAGGTAGGCGGCCTGCAGGTCGGACATCAGATAGCTGGAGCCAATGTCCCGCCAGGTATATTTATCCACCAGGCCACGAAAGAACTGGCTGCGGTTGGTGCCTTTTTCGCGAATGATCTCCGCGCGCTCCACCAGCGTGCGATCGTTGATGAGCGTCGCCCCGCCCTCACCGCCAGCGGTGTAGTTTTTGGTTTCATGGAAGCTGAAGCAGCCGATATGGCCGATGGTGCCCAGCGCACGCCCCTTGTAGGTGGACATCACCCCCTGCGCGGCATCTTCCACCACGAACAGGTTGTACTTGTCGGCGATGGCCATGATGATATCCATCTCGCAAGCTACGCCGGCATAATGCACCGGGACGATCGCCCGGGTTTTATCGGTGATAGCGGCTTCGATTAACGTTTCATCGATATTCATGGTATCGCGACGGATATCGACGAAGACGATTTTCGCCCCGCGCAGCACAAAAGCATTGGCGGTGGAGACAAAGGTATAGCTGGGCATAATCACTTCGTCGCCCGGCTGGATATCCAGCAGCAGCGCGGCCATCTCCAGCGAAGCCGTGCAGGAAGGGGTTAGCAGGGCTTTTGCCGTGCCAAAACGCTGCTCCATCCACTGCTGGCAGCGGCGCGTAAAGCCGCCGTCGCCGCACAGCTTGCCGCTGTTCATCGCAGACTGCATGTAATCAAGCTCGGTTCCAACCACCGGCGGCGCGTTAAATGGGATCATGAGGTCACCTGTATAGCCAGTAGGCGGTGCTTTCCACATTAGCACCGCTGAGAATATAACGTTTAAGCGCGGCGGTGTTGCCCATCTGGGTCGCCACCCGCAGTGTAGAAAGTCCGCGCGAAGCGGCCCAGTACCGCGCCGCCTGCATCAGCTGCGCCCCGGCGCCGCGTCCGGCCAGCAGGCCGATACGCGCCTCGCTGGCATTGAGCTGGCGCAGGGAGACAAAGGCGCGAATATCGCCCTCAGGATGGCGGTAAATCAGGCACTGATGATCGAAGGTGCCGCGCACCGCATTTTCAATCCACTGGGCATAGAAGCGGCCGCTGGCATCGGCAGCGTACCAGGGCGCACGAAAGCGGCTCAGGGCAAAGGCCTGCGCCGCCAGCTCGCGCAGTGGCGCAATATCCGCCTCCACGGCGACGTCGGCGCCCGCATCCGCAGGGTTGCCCACCGGTAGCGCCAGATCGACCTCGCCTTCCACCAGCTGAAAACCCAGCTGCTGCAGCGCGTCGAGCCGGACGGTGTCGCTGGCGGCTACCTTTGCCTGCACCCGCGACCACCCCGCCAGCGCCTCAGGCGTCAGCAGCGGCGCACGCTCGTCAAAGTGAACGACGGCGCTGTTAACGGCAAAGAAGCGGTTCTCCCACTCCAGGGGATCAATACTGGCGCGGACGGGCACGGAGCAGATCCAGCAGATATTGGCCGTAGCCGGTTTTTTCCAGCCGCTTCGCCGCGCGTTTGACGCCGTCGTCGTCCAGCCAGCCGTTGCGCCAGCCGATCTCTTCCAGACAGGCGATTTTAAAGCCCTGACGCTTCTCGACGGTCTGCACAAACATGCTGGCCTCGATCAAGCTATCGTGGGTGCCGGTATCCAGCCACGCAAAGCCACGTCCAAGCAGTTCGACGGTTAATGCGCCATCTTCAAGGTACATCTGATTGATGGAGGTGATTTCCAGTTCGCCGCGCTCGGATGGCTTGACCCGTTTGGCGTACTCCGCCACCTTGCCATCGTAGAAATAGAGACCGGTGACCGCCCAGTTCGACTTCGGCTGCTTCGGCTTCTCTTCCAGCGACAGCGCGCGGAAGTTGTCATCAAACTCCACCACGCCAAAGCGTTCAGGATCCATCACCTGATAGCCAAAAATCGTCGCCCCTTCCGTGCGGGCAGCCACGCTGCGCAGCTTGGGGCTGAAGCTCTGGCCGAAGAAGATGTTGTCGCCTAACACCAGGCACGCCGGTTCACCGTTAAGAAAGGCTTCGCCGATGATAAACGCCTGGGCTAAACCATCCGGCGACGGCTGTACGGCATAGTGCAGCGCAATGCCAAACTCTGAACCATCGCCGAGCAGGCGCTGGAAATCGCGCAGATCGTCCGGCGTGGTGATGATCAGGGTCTCACGGATCCCGGCCAGCATTAATACCGACAGCGGGTAGTAGATCATCGGCTTATCGTAGATCGGCAACAGCTGCTTCGACACGCCGCGGGTGATAGGATGCAGTCGCGTTCCGGACCCCCCCGCCAGAATAATACCTTTCATCATTCCCCCCCAGAGATGATTAGCCTTGCAGCCCAAGACGCTCGCCCTGATAGCTACCGTCCTGAACCTGGCGCCACCATGTCTCGTTCGCCAGATACCACGCCACGGTCTTACGCATGCCGGAAGTGAAGGTCTCAGCCGGCGTCCAGCCCAGCTCACGGGCAATCTTCGAGGCATCAATGGCATAGCGCAGATCGTGGCCCGGGCGGTCGGCAACAAAGGCGATCAGGTCGCGATAGTGCGCCACGCCCTGCGGCTTATTCGGCGCCAGCGCTTCGAGCAATTCGCAAATGGTTTCCACCACCTCGATGTTTTTACGTTCGTTATGACCGCCGATATTGTAAGTCTCGCCCGGTTCGCCGCGGGTCGCCACCAGATATAGCGCCCTGGCGTGATCTTCCACGTACAGCCAGTCGCGGATCTGCTGTCCATTGCCATACACCGGCAGCGGCTTGCCCGCCAGCGCGTTGAGGATCGTCAGCGGGATCAGCTTCTCGGGGAAGTGATACGGGCCGTAGTTGTTCGAACAGTTGGTGATAAGCGTCGGCAGGCCATAGGTTCGCAGCCAGGCGCGCACCAGGTGGTCGCTGCTGGCTTTCGAGGCCGAATAGGGACTGCTTGGCGCATAGGGCGTGGTCTCGGTAAAGAAATCATCGCTGCCGTGCAGATCGCCATACACTTCATCGGTGGAGATGTGATGGAAGCGAAACGCCGATTTTTGCGTCGTAGCCAGCGTATTCCACCAGCTACGGGCCGCCTCCAGCAGCGTATAGGTGCCCACGATATTGGTTTCAATAAACGCCGCCGGGCCGTCAATCGAACGATCGACATGGCTTTCCGCCGCCAGGTGCATCACTGTATCCGGTTGATACTGAACGAAAATACGATCAAGCTCGCCGCGGTCGCAAATATCCACCTGTTCAAAGGCGAAACGCGCATCCTGCGCCACCGGCGCCAGCGACATTAAATTGCCGGCGTAGGTCAGTTTATCCACCACCACCACGCGATCGGCGGTGTGCTGGATAATCTCCCGCACTACCGCCGAACCAATGAAGCCCGCGCCGCCGGTGACCAGAATGGTTCTCACCGCCACACTCCTTTGGTGTCGATGATATACGCCTGGGTGACGCTATCGCCGCTAACGGCTTTAAATTCATGGTGATCGACCAGCATCACCAGCACATCGGCGCTGGCCAGCGCCGCATCGAGGGTCGCCAGCGTACACAGACCGTCGAGCTTCTTCGGCAGCGCGTGAATGTTGGGCTCAACCACCTGCGTCGTGCCGCTGTGCCAGCGGGCAATCTGCGCGGCAATTTCCATTGCCGGGCTTTCGCGCAGGTCGTCAATATTCGGCTTAAAGGCGAGGCCAAAACAGGCAATGGTCAGTTCGCTGGCCCGTTTGTTGGTGGTATTCAGGCAGTCCGCTACCTGCGCTTTCACCTGTTCGATAACCCATTCCGGCTTGTGGTCGTTAACCTCACGGGCCGTGCGGATCAGACGCGCCTGCTGCGGGTTCTGCGCCACGATAAACCACGGGTCGACGGCGATACAGTGGCCGCCGACGCCTGGACCCGGCTGCAGGATATTCACCCGAGGATGACGGTTCGCCAGGCGGATCAGCTCCCAGACGTTAATGCCCTGGTCAGCGCAAATCAGCGACAGCTCGTTGGCAAAAGCGATGTTGACGTCGCGGAAGCTGTTTTCCGTCAGCTTGCACATCTCAGCGGTGCGCGAGTTGGTCACCACACATTCGCCTTCAAGGAAGATTTTATACAGCTCGCTGGCGCGAGCGGAGCAGACTGGCGACATGCCGCCGATAACGCGGTCGTTTTTAATCAGCTCGACCATCACCTGACCGGGCAATACCCGCTCCGGGCAGTAGGCGATATTCACGTCCGCCGCTTCACCCACCTGCTGGGGGAAGCTAAGATCCGGGCGCATCTCCGCCAGCCACTCAGCCATCTGTTCGGTCGACCCGACCGGCGAGGTGGACTCGAGGATCACCAGCGAACCTTTCTTTAACGTTGGCGCAATGGATTTTGCCGCCGACTCGACAAACACCATATCCGGCTCGTGGCGATCTTTAAACGGCGTCGGCACGGCAATCAGGTAGGCATCCGCTGCCACCGGGGTGGTGGTGGCGCTTAAATACCCCTGCTCGACCGCGGTCTTCACCACGCTCGCCAGATCCGGCTCCACGATATGAATCTCTCCACGGTTAATGGTCTCCACGGCATGTTGATTGACATCAACGCCGACCACCCGCTTCTGCCGGGAGGCGAACGCGGCAGCGGTTGGCAGCCCGATATAGCCAAGGCCAATCACTGAAATGGTAGAAAAACTCATAGCGTTACCTGATTATTTTTAAGTGCAGACAAAATTCGACGACATGCTTCGCCATCGCCATAAGGATTATGCGCGCGGCTCATCGCCTGGTATGCGGCATCATCCTCCAGCAGACGCGTCACTTCCGCGACGATGCGCTGGCTGTCAGTGCCCACCAGACTCACGGTGCCGGCGGCCACCGCTTCCGGACGTTCGGTCATATCGCGCATGACCAGCACCGGTTTCCCCAGGGAAGGCGCCTCTTCCTGAATGCCACCGGAATCGGTCAGGATGAGCCAGGCCCGATCCATCAACCAGACGAACGGCAGGTAGTCCTGCGGTTCAATCAACATCACGTTGTCGATATGGCCGAGAATACGGTTCACCGGTTCGCTGACATTAGGATTCAGGTGAACCGGATAGACAATCTGCACCTCAGGGTGAGTATGGGCTATCTCCGCCAGCGCCTGGCAGATCTGCTCAAAACCGCGGCCGAAGCTTTCCCGCCGATGGCCGGTAACCAGAATCATTTTTTTACCGTGGCTAATGAAAGGGTAGCGCTGCAGCAAGGTCTCCCGTAGCGCTTCATCGCCCAGAACCCGATCGCGCACCCAGAACAGAGCATCGATGACGGTATTACCGGTCACCGTGATGCGACTGTCGGCAATGTTCTCCCGCAGGAGATTCTGCCGCGAGGTTTCCGTAGGGGCGAAGTGGTACGTCGCCAGATGCCCGGTCAACGTACGGTTGCCCTCTTCCGGCCACGGCGAACTTAAATCGCCGGTCCGCAGCCCCGCCTCTACATGGCCCACCGGTATGCGCTGGTAAAACGCCGCCAGGCTCGCCGCCATCGTGGTGGTGGTATCGCCATGCACCAGCACCACGTCGGGTTTAAACGACTCCAGGACCGGCTTCAGCCCCTCAAGAATACGGCAGGTGATCTCGGTGAGCCCCTGCCCCGGCTTCATGATGTTGAGATCGTAGTCCGGGGTGATGGAGAATAGTTTCAACACCTGATCGAGCATCTCCCGATGCTGCGCGGTCACGCATACTTTCGCCTCAAAATGAGGATCCTTTGCCAGCGCATGGACCAGAGGAGCCATCTTGATGGCTTCCGGCCTCGTGCCAAATACAGTTAGTACTTTCACATCGATTCTCTTCGATTAGGCGATGAAGGTCATCTGCCCTTCACCACAGGCCGCAATCACAGGACACGACGACGCGATAACGCCACGCCTGCGCCGATGAGCGCACCCACAATCCCCCACATCACCATCAGAAATACACGGCGCGGGCTATCGCGTTTTACAGGTTCTTCCGGCGTTCGCAAATACCGGTAAGTCTGAAAACGCGGGTCCAACGTTGGACCGACGTTCAACGTGCTCAGCATGGCGCGATTCTGGTCGTAATCGAGGTCATATTCCGGTCCGACGGCCTGCAGGTTTTCCAGTCTGGCCTGCAGCATCGGCCTGCCCAATAAAAATAGCTCTGAATCCGGCAACTGATCGGCAGGAACATCCGTTTCGCTGCGTGAGATGTTATGCTGCTGAGCGACCTTCAGCGCTTGCTCCACGCTGTGGGTCCGGCGGTTGAAAATAGCCTCGGCCACCTCCTCCTGGCGCTTCACCTGCGCCTTCATTTGCACCGTCCGCGCCGCCCAGGCGCCTTTGAGTTCGTCGTTAAGATGGCCGGCCGCCCGCTGGCTGGCGAAAGCCACATACTGGCGCAGCAAATTATTGGCATCCTGCCCGGTCTCGGCAGTCAGTTTGACGCTGTCATTGACGCTCTTGGCCGCATCGCCGGGCATAAACTGGATATTGTTAATCAAATCATCCAGCATCGCCGCATCGGCGCGAGCATTACCCGACTGGCGCTGCTTGTAGTAGTCCGTTTGCAGCCAGAAATCACGCCGGGTGTCCCAGGAGGCCAGCTGCATGATGAACTCTTTATACGCTTCATCCATGGCGGAAGGCTGATCCACCGAGGCCAGGTCGGCTTTGATATCCAGATTGCGTAAGAACTGCTGCTGGGAATAGTACCCCCCCAACATGTTGACAGTAGGCCGATCGGTGATCGCCGTGGCGCTCCACTCCTGGCGAGCAAAGAAGGTGTACACCAACACGATAGCGGCGAAGAGAACAGCGCCGCCGACTATCCAGCCTTTTCCTGCCCATAAAGCGCGAAACAGCCCGCGAATATCCAGCTCGTTCTCAACGTTCACTGCTTGTGCTCCCGGTAATGGTTGAGTCATCACATCCCCAGCTTTACTTGGTTAGTTTCGGATTATTGCCGCTGTGTCGCCGAATTCTGCGTCTGATGCGCTTAACCAGACGCGCCACTTTCCAGGCGCGCTTAATACAGTAGCCATAAAGGAAGAAGGCCACCAAAAAGAGAATTAACATCACCCATTCCGGCACAATGCGGGTATATTCCGCCGCGACGCCAACCAGCGCCAGCAGGGCAGCGGCCAGGGTAATCAGGACGAACGCCTGGCGGGAAGTAAACCCGGCGCGCATGATCAAATGATGAATATGCTGACGGTCCGGTGAGAAAGGACTCATGCCTTTGCGCAGGCGGCGATACATAATCGCCACCATGTCCATCAGCGGGATAGCGATAATCCACAGCGCAGTGACCGGGCTGATGGGATGCGTTTTACCTTGGGTGGTTTCCAGCAGGATCCAGATGATGGTGAAGCCAATCATGGTGCTGCCGGCGTCACCCATAAAAACTTTATAGCGGCGGCCGAGGGCGCCAAGATTAAGAAGAATATAGGGCAGAATGGCGGCGATCATCGCAAAACACCACATCGCCAGGCTGTACTGGCCATCAAACCAAAGGATGATCCCGGTCGCCGCAAAGGAGACCGATGACAGGCCGCCGAGCAGACCGTCAATCCCATCGACCATATTAAACGCATTGATGGCGGCCCAGACGGCAAACAGAGTAAGGAAGAAGCCGAAGGGCCCCAGCACCAGCTCCCACGAGCCAAAAATAAAGCCCAGACTACTCAGATGCAGATTCCCTGCCATCATCATAATCACGGCGATCGCGGCCTGAATGACCGCGCGAATTTTCACGCTGATGTCGAAGCGATCGTCCAGCGCACCAACCAGCACCAATACCCCCGCACAGGCCAGATACAGCGAGGCGTGAGGAATATAATAATCGGCGATAGCGAAGGTAAAACAGATGCCTGCATAAACTGAGATACCACCGACCAACGGAATCAACCCCTGATGCCGTTTGCGATAGTTTGGTTTATCCACTAGCCCAATCTTTTTTGCCACTTTCCGCGCGACAAAAATAAAGAGGGTCGTGAATAAGAAAATACTGATTAATTCAGTAATAGCAGTGAGTAAATTCACAACGCATGTGCTCTCAGCATAGTTAATCCGGGAAGTATAGCGATGATGCCCCAACTCCAGAAGGGGAAAAGCAGAACATTACAAATTTATTGTATAGATTTTAGTCTGTTAAAGCTGTCTCCGCCTGCTGTCCGGCGCCATTATACGACAACTTTCGTCCCGCTTTCTCTGTCTCTGGATCATACAAATCCCAAAATGAAAACGCCACGCAAAGGCGTGGCGTTTTTGGCTTTTTTTACCTTACGAGCGCTTCATCATATCGAAGAAGTCATCATTCGTCTTAGTCATTGCCAGTTTATTAATGAGGAATTCCATCGCGTCGATCTCACCCATCGGATGGATAATTTTGCGCAGGATCCACATTTTCTGCAGCTCTTCCTGAGTGGTGAGCAGCTCTTCTTTACGCGTACCGGAACGGTTGTAATCGATAGCCGGGAAGACGCGTTTTTCAGCAATCTTACGAGAGAGGTGCAGCTCCATGTTACCGGTGCCTTTAAACTCTTCGTAGATAACTTCATCCATTTTGGAGCCAGTGTCGATCAGCGCCGTGGCGATGATGGTCAGGCTACCGCCCTCTTCAACGTTACGCGCCGCGCCGAAGAAACGCTTCGGACGGTGCAGGGCGTTAGCGTCCACACCACCGGTCAGCACTTTACCGGAAGCCGGGACCACAGTGTTGTAGGCACGCGCCAGACGGGTAATGGAGTCGAGCAGGATGATAACGTCTTTCTTGTGTTCAACCAGACGTTTCGCTTTCTCGATAACCATCTCAGCAACCTGAACGTGACGGGATGCCGGTTCGTCGAAGGTGGAAGCAACGACTTCACCTTTCACCAGACGCTGCATCTCGGTCACTTCTTCCGGACGTTCGTCGATCAGCAGCACCATCAGCACGCAGTCCGGATGGTTGTAAGCGATGCTCTGCGCGATGTTCTGCAGCAGCATGGTTTTACCGGCTTTCGGCGGCGCGACGATCAGACCACGCTGGCCGCGGCCAATCGGGGAAGCCAGATCCAGTACGCGAGCGGTTAAGTCTTCGGTAGAACCGTTACCACGCTCCATACGCAGACGAGAATTCGCGTGCAGCGGCGTTAAGTTCTCGAACAGGATCTTGTTACGGGCGTTTTCCGGCTTGTCGTAGTTAACTTCGTTAACTTTCAGCAGCGCAAAGTAACGCTCACCCTCTTTCGGAGGACGAATCTTACCGGAAATGGTGTCACCAGTGCGGAGGTTGAAACGGCGGATTTGGCTGGGGGATACGTAGATGTCGTCAGGGCCGGCGAGGTAGGAGCTGTCTGCGGAGCGGAGGAATCCAAATCCATCCTGCAGTATCTCCAGTACGCCGTCGCCAAAGATATCTTCGCCACTCTTCGAATGCTGCTTGAGGATGGCAAAAATAATATCCTGCTTACGCATACGAGCCAGATTTTCCAGCCCCATATTTTCGCCGAGAGTAATCAGCTCAGAAACCGGCGTATTCTTTAATTCGGTAAGATTCATAGTGGTGTGGGTTCTTAAACTCGGGGTAAATCTCGAACTTAATGTTGTGAATGGTATGGCAGGAACTTCCATGCCTGTTAACGGCCTTCATCTCGTGTCTGTACGTTGCCTGGTCACAGGAAAGAACGCAGAACTGAAACGACTAGACGGAATGAGTGAAAAGCCCGGAATTAATAGCTTCACGCGCATTTTTTTGCGGGATGCTTCGGGTAAAACAAGATTCAAACAAGGTATGTTTAAAACGAAGTCTGTGGATTAACTTAGCACGACTCCAGCCGGGCGTCCAGAGTTCCGCAAAAAATAGGAATCTGGACGCCGGAACAGCAATTCGCTTACGCCAGGTTGGCGTCGAGGAACTCTTTCAGCTGACCCTTGGACAGGGCGCCAACTTTGGTGGCCGCCACTTCGCCGTTTTTGAACAGCAGCAGGGTTGGGATGCCGCGAATGCCGTACTTCGGCGCGGTACCCGGGTTCTGGTCGATGTTCAGCTTAGCTACGGTCAGTTTGCCCTGATACTCTTCAGCGATCTCATCCAGAATCGGGGCGATCATTTTGCACGGACCACACCACTCTGCCCAGAAATCGACGAGGGTCAGCCCGTCAGCCTTGAGTACGTCCGTGTCAAAACTGTCGTCAGTCAGGTGAATAATTTTATCGCTCATATTTAACTCCACAGGAATAAGCCTGGTGTGTTGGTGTCGTAGCCATCAACGACGCGCTGCAGCTACGTTATGCACGCTATTCTTCAGGATACCTCAATTCTCTGGTCTGCCAACTGGCGCGATCCATCATGGACCCACCTTTTGACGCCAGGGTTGCCCGAACGCGAACTGCATGCTGCAGATTTATCGCTCCCGACTCGCTTAGTGGTCTAAGCTATCCTGGATTCGTTCAGTTACCGTAGACGTACCTTGAATAATTTCGCACACCGCCAACGAAAGGTTGACGTTATTTCACCGGATACGCTTTCTTAATGCAATAGTTAGCTGATATTCTACCACACTATGAGCAAAACACATTTAACAGAACAGAAGTTTTCCGACTTCGCCCTGCACCCGGCAGTCATTGAAGCCCTTGAAAAGAAAGGGTTTCATAATTGCACACCTATTCAGGCCCTCGCCCTTCCGCTGACGCTGGAAGGCCGCGATGTCGCCGGGCAGGCGCAAACCGGTACCGGTAAAACGATGGCGTTCCTGACGTCGACGTTTCATTATCTTCTCTCTCACCCGGCTATCGCCGATCGCCAGGTAAACCAGCCGCGCGCGCTGATTATGGCGCCGACGCGTGAACTGGCGGTACAGATCCACGCGGACGCTGAACCGCTGGCGCAGGCCACCGGTCTGAAGCTGGGTCTGGCTTACGGCGGCGACGGCTACGATAAGCAGCTGAAAGTGCTGGAAAGCGGCGTCGATATTCTGATCGGCACCACCGGTCGTCTGATCGATTACGCGAAGCAAAACCACATTAACCTCGGCGCCATTCAGGTCGTCGTGCTGGACGAAGCCGATCGCATGTACGATCTCGGCTTTATTAAAGATATCCGCTGGCTATTCCGCCGCATGCCGCCGGCCACTCAGCGTCTGAACATGCTGTTCTCCGCGACCCTTTCCTATCGCGTACGCGAACTGGCGTTCGAACAAATGAACAACGCCGAGTACGTTGAAGTCGAGCCGGAACAGAAAACGGGCCACCGTATTAAAGAAGAGCTCTTCTACCCGTCCAACGAAGAAAAAATGCGCCTGCTGCAGACGCTGCTGGAAGAAGAGTGGCCCGATCGCGCCATCGTCTTCGCCAATACCAAGCATCGTTGTGAAGATATCTGGGGCCATCTCGCCGCCGACGGCCATCGCGTAGGTCTGCTGACCGGCGACGTGGCGCAGAAAAAACGTCTGCGTATTCTCGAAGAATTTACCCGCGGCGACCTCGATATCCTGGTCGCGACTGACGTTGCCGCTCGTGGCTTGCACATTCCGGCCGTGACCCACGTCTTTAACTACGATCTACCAGACGATTGCGAAGATTACGTTCACCGCATTGGCCGTACCGGTCGCGCTGGCGCAAGCGGTCACTCCATCAGCCTCGCCTGCGAAGAGTATGCGCTGAACCTGCCGGCTATCGAAACCTATATTGGTCACTCAATTCCGGTCAGCAAGTACAACCCGGACGCGCTGATGACCGATCTGCCGAAGCCGCTGCGCCTGACCCGTGCTCGCCCAGGCAACGGCCCGCGCCGCAACGGTCCACCGCGCAATCGTCGTCGTTCAGGTTAAGAAATCTATGCTATACGCTCAATCATTCAGAATGTGCCAGGGCGCGCTTCCCCGGCAACCCGCTCAGTTACACGGATTGGGCACAAGCGCCCCGTCGACCAGGGAGCCTTCTGAACGATGAAGAGCATGAGCTCCACCTCGCTGTATGCCGCCATTGATTTGGGCTCCAACAGTTTTCATATGTTGGTGGTGCGCGAGGTGGCTGGCAGTATCCAGACGCTGAGCCGCATTAAGCGCAAAGTCCGTCTTGCCGCCGGCCTGAATAGCGACAACACGCTCTCCGCAGAAGCGATGGAGCGCGGCTGGCAGTGCTTACGCCTGTTTGCCGAACGCCTGCAGGATATTCCGCCGGCGCAAATCCGCGTCGTGGCCACCGCCACGCTGCGTCTTGCCGTCAATGCCGGCGAATTTCTGGCGAAAGCGCAGGAGATCCTCGGCAGTCCGGTACAGGTCATTAGTGGCGAAGAAGAAGCGCGTCTGATTTATCAGGGGGTCGCCCACACCACCGGCGGCGCCGATCAGCGTCTGGTGGTCGATATCGGCGGCGCCAGCACCGAACTGGTGACCGGAACCGGCGCGCAAACGACCTCGCTATTTAGCCTGTCGATGGGCTGTGTGACCTGGCTTGAACGCTATTTCGCCGATCGCAGCCTGACGAAAGAAAATTTCGATCTTGCCGAGGCGGCCGCGCGTGAGGTGCTGCTGCCCGTCGCCGATGTGCTGCGCTATCACGGATGGAAAGTGTGCGTTGGCGCCTCCGGCACCGTTCAGGCTCTGCAGGAAATTATGATGGCGCAGGGGATGGATGAGCGGATCACCCTGACCAAACTCCAGCAGCTTAAACAGCGCGCCATTCAGTGCGGACGCCTGGAAGAGCTGGAGATCGAAGGCTTAACCCTTGAGCGAGCGCTGGTGTTTCCAAGCGGGCTGGCGATCCTTATCGCTATCTTCAGCGAACTGAATATTCAGTGTATGACCCTCGCGGGCGGCGCGTTACGTGAAGGTCTGGTGTACGGCATGCTGCATCTCTCCGTTGAACAGGACATCCGCAGCCGCACTCTGCGTAATATTCAGCGTCGTTTTATGATCGACACCGAACAGGCCCAGCGCGTCGCTGGTCTCGCCAGCCACCTGCTCAGCCAGCTGGACGGCAGCTGGGAGCTGGATCCGCTAAGCCGCGACTTGCTCCTCAGCGCCTGTGCATTGCATGAAATTGGCCTGAGCGTGGATTTTAAGCGCGCGCCGCAGCACGCGGCCTATCTGGTCAATAATCTCGACCTGCCCGGCTTTACCCCGGCGCAGAAGAAGCTGATTGCGACGCTGCTGCTTAACCAGACTAACGCCATCGACCTCTCATCGCTTCATCAGCAGAATGCCGTCCCGCCGCGAGTTGCCGAACATCTTTGTCGCCTGCTGCGACTGGCGATCCTCTTTGCCAGCCGGCGGCGTGACGATTTGCTGCCCGCCATCAATCTTGTGGCCGATGATGAAAAACTGTCCCTGACGCTGCCGGAAAACTGGCTGGATAATCACCCGCTTGGGGCTGAGCTGATCGAACAGGAATGCCAGTGGCAGAGCTATGTGCACTGGGTGCTTGAGGTGAAGTAATACGCTGAACATTGCCGGGCGGCGGCTTCGCCTTACCCGGCCAGCTTATCGCTATCCTTTCTCTTTAGCTTTTGCCAGCATGGCGCGAATGTTCGCCACGTTAGCCTGTCCTTTATGCATTCGCTCTTCAGCGGTAATCACTTTGCGCGCCTGCTCCCAAATCAGATCGTCCTGGGGTAGCTCCAGCAGAAAACGGCTCGGTTCCGGGCGCACCACCTCACCATACTGCCGGCGCTCCTTACAGAGCGTAAAGGTCAGCTCTTTCTGCGCGCGGGTGATGCCCACGTAGGCTAACCGGCGCTCTTCATCGACATTATCTTCATCAATGCTGCTCTGGTGCGGGAGCAATCCCTCTTCCATTCCCACCAGGTAAACATACGGGAACTCCAGCCCTTTTGAGGCATGAAGGGTCATCAGCTGCACCTGATCCAGCTCTTCATCCGATTCACCGCGCTCCATCATGTCGCGCAGCGTAAAGCGGGTGACCACCTGCGTCAGGGTCATTGGCTCATCGATTTCGCTGCCTTCCAGCATCTCGGTCATCCAGGTGAACAGCTGGTTGACGTTTTTCATGCGCATTTCTGCGGCCTTCGGGCTGGGCGAGGTTTCATACAGCCAGGATTCGTAGTCAATTCCGCGGATTAAGTCGCGCACGGCGTTGACCGGCTCGCGTTCGGCCAGCTGCTGGATCTCACGCAGCCAGTGGGTGAAGCGGGTGAGTGATTCATACCCGCGCCCGGTCAGCGTCTGGCTGAGACCCATATCAAAGCTGGCGGTGAACAATCCTTTGTTGCGGCCCATCGCCCACTCACCGAGCTTTTGCAGCGTCGCCGGGCCGATCTCGCGCTTCGGTGTATTCACGATACGCAGGAAGGCGCTGTCGTCGTCCGGGTTGGTCAGCACGCGCAGATAGGCCAGCAGATCTTTAATTTCCGGGCGCGAGAAGAACGACGTGCCGCCGGAGATTTTGTACGGGATGCGGTTCTGCATCAGCATCTTTTCAAAGACCCGCGACTGGTGATTGCCGCGATAAAGGATCGCGTAGTCTTTGTAATTGGTTTTATTAATGAAGTGGTGGGCGATCAGCTCCCCGGTCACGCGCTCCGCTTCATGATCTTCATTGTTGGCGGAGAGCACTTTCAGCTCAGCGCCATATCCCAGCTCAGAGAACAGCCGCTTTTCAAAAACGTGCGGGTTATTGGCGATCAGAATGTTAGCGGCTTTCAGAATACGCCCGGAGGAGCGATAGTTCTGCTCAAGCTTGATAACCTGCAGCGCCGGGAAGTCCTGGCTGAGCAGCACCAGGTTCTGCGGCCGCGCGCCGCGCCACGAGTAGATCGACTGGTCATCGTCGCCTACCACGGTAAAACGCGCACGCTGGCCCACCAGCAGCTTCACCAGCTCATACTGGCTGGTGTTGGTATCCTGATACTCATCCACCAGCAGGTAGCGGATCTTATTCTGCCAGCGTTCGCGCACCTCCTCGTTGCGCTGCAGCAGCAGCGTCGGCAGCAGGATCAGATCGTCAAAATCGAGGACATTGCAGGCCTTCATATGCGCATCGTACAGCCCATAGCAGTGGGCGAAGATGCGATCCCGTTCGCCTTTCGCACCCGCGGCGGCCTGCGCCGGGGTTTTCAGATCGTTTTTCCAGTTGGAGATCGTCGAGATCAACTGCTGGAGCACCACTTTGTCATCTTCGATCAACCCTTCGGTCAGCTCTTTGAGCAGCGCCACCTGGTCAGTATCGTCGAATAAGGAGAAGTTAGACTTCATGCCCAGCGCGGCGTATTCCCGCTTGATGATATCCAGCCCCAGAGTGTGGAAGGTGGAAATCATCAGCCCGCGCGCCTCTTTGCGCCCCAGCGTTTGCCCAACGCGCTCTTTCATCTCGCGCGCGGCTTTATTGGTAAAGGTCACGGCCGCGATATGACGCGCCTGATAGCCGCAGCCGCGGATCAGGTGGGCGATTTTATTGGTGATCACGCGGGTCTTACCGGAGCCGGCGCCCGCCAGCACCAGGCAAGGTCCGGTTACAAATTCGACGGCTTGTTGTTGGCCAGGGTTTAAACGCATGGGAGTCTTGCTCAATCTTCGAACGGGGTGGGGATTGTAGCAGAAAGCGGAGCCGAGATTTACCGACTGATGGTAAAGTGAAGAAATCGCGATTAACCCGTAGAGCAGAACCATGAAAAAGACCGCAGCAGCCCTGCATATCCTGGTCAAAGAAGAGAAACTGGCCCAGGAGATCCTTGCCAAACTGGAACGCGGCATCAGCTTCGATCATCTGGCGAAGCGCTATTCGAAATGCCCGTCCGGGCGTAACGGCGGCGATCTGGGGGAGTTTCAGCAAGGCGCGATGGTCGGCCCATTCGATCAGGCGGTCTTTAGCTGCCCACTTCTCAAGCCCTACGGTCCGGTAAAAACCAAATTTGGCTACCATATCATTAAGGTGCTTTATCGCCGCTGACGCGTGGTATATTGCGCCCCGATTTATCTCAACCTATTCAAGGCACGATCATGGCAAAAACAGCAGCAGCACTGCATATTCTTGTTAAAGAAGAGAAACTGGCTCTGGATCTTCTGGAGCAGATTAAAAACGGCGCCGACTTCGGTAAGCTGGCGAAGAAGCACTCCATTTGCCCATCAGGCAAACGCGGCGGTGATTTAGGTGAGTTCCGCCAGGGCCAGATGGTGCCGGCGTTCGATAAAGTGGTTTTCTCCTGCCCGGTGCTGGAGCCAACCGGCCCGCTGCATACCCAGTTCGGCTACCACATCATCAAAGTGCTGTACCGGAAATAATAAAAAAACCCGGGGATCTTAATCTCCGGGTTTTTGCCTGATGGCGCTTCGCTTATCAGGCCTATTAAACAAATCCATTCCTCTATGGATTTCGGCTTGCCGGAAGGCGGCAAGGAGGTACATCCCCACGAACATAGATTACTATGTGACTGGGGTGTACGTACCGTAGCCAACGCATCGGCAAGTCGAAAGACGACGAGGAATTAGCCGGCTACCGCGATACGCTTCATATCGGTCATATAACCGCGCAGTTTCTTACCAACCTGCTCAATAGCGTGGCTGCGAATGGCTTCGTTAACATCACGCAGCTGAGCGTTGTCTACCGCGCCTTCGGCAATCGCCGTACCCAGGTCGCCAGTCTGCAGGGTGGTCATGAACTCTTTCAGCAGCGGTACGCAAGCATAAGAGAACAGGTAGTTACCATATTCAGCGGTATCAGAGATAACCACGTTCATCTCGTACAGACGCTTACGGGCAATAGTATTGGCGATCAGCGGCAGCTCGTGCAGTGATTCGTAGTAAGCGGACTCTTCGATGATGCCGGAGGCCACCATGGTTTCGAAGGCCAGCTCAACGCCCGCTTTCACCATCGCGATCATCAGAACGCCTTTATCGAAGTACTCCTGCTCGCCGATTTTACCTTCATACTGCGGCGCGGTTTCGAACGCGGTTTTACCGGTCTCTTCACGCCAGGTCAGCAGTTTCTTATCGTCGTTCGCCCAGTCCGCCATCATACCGGAGGAGAATTCGCCGGAAATGATGTCGTCCATGTGTTTCTGGAACAGCGGCGCCATAATCTCTTTCAGCTGCTCGGAGAGCGCATAAGCGCGCAGTTTCGCCGGGTTAGAGAGGCGATCCATCATCAGGGTGATGCCGCCCTGCTTCAGCGCTTCGGTGATGGTTTCCCAGCCGAACTGAATCAGTTTTTCTGCATACGCCGGATCGGTACCTTCCGCCACCAGCTTGTCGAAGCACAGCAGAGAACCCGCCTGCAGCATGCCGCAGAGGATGGTCTGCTCGCCCATCAGGTCAGATTTCACTTCGGCAACGAAGGAAGATTCCAGCACGCCCGCACGATGGCCGCCGGTCGCCGCCGCCCATGCTTTCGCAATGGCCATGCCTTCGCCTTTCGGGTCGTTTTCCGGATGTACCGCGATAAGCGTCGGTACGCCGAAACCGCGTTTGTACTCTTCACGCACTTCGGTACCCGGGCACTTCGGCGCCACCATCACCACGGTGATGTCTTTACGGATCTGCTCGCCCACTTCCACGATGTTGAAACCGTGGGAGTAGCCCAGCGCCGCGCCGTCTTTCATCAGCGGCTGTACGGAGCGCACAACGTCAGAGTGCTGTTTGTCCGGAGTCAGGTTAACCACCAGGTCCGCCTGCGGGATCAGCTCTTCATAAGTGCCGACTTTGAAGCCGTTTTCGGTCGCTTTACGCCAGGAGGCGCGCTTCTCGGCGATCGCTTCTTTGCGCAGCGCATAGGAGATATCCAAGCCGGAGTCACGCATGTTCAGACCCTGGTTCAGGCCCTGCGCGCCGCAGCCGACGATGACCACTTTTTTACCCTGAAGGTAGCTTGCGCCATCGGCGAATTCGTCGCGCGCCATAAAACGGCATTTGCCCAGCTGTGCCAGCTGCTGGCGCAGGTTCAGTGTATTAAAGTAGTTAGCCATGTCTGTAACTCCGTGATGTTGTGTCGTGCTTATTGTTCGGTTCGCTTTTGCGAGAATGAACTTACTATATGACAGGAATTTTATTGCGGAAATTGATATATTCACAACGTCACGTTGCATTTTATGAAATACAAAACCGGGGAGTACGCGCCGTGGATTTACGCGATCTGAAAACCTTTCTGCATCTGGCGGAAAGCCGCCATTTTGGCCGCAGCGCGCGGGCCATGCACGTCAGCCCGTCGACGCTTTCGCGCCAGATCCAGCGTCTGGAAGAGGACCTCGGCCAGCCGCTGTTCGTGCGAGATAATCGCACGGTGACCCTTACCGAAGCCGGGGAGGAGTTACGTACCTTTGCCCAACAGACTTTACTGCAGTATCAGCAGCTTCGTCACGTCATCGATCAGCAGGGCCCTTCGCTCTCCGGCGAGTTGCACATCTTCTGCTCCGTCACCGCCGCCTATAGCCATCTGCCGCCGATCCTCGACCGCTTTCGCGCCGCGCACCCCTCGGTGGAGATCAAGCTGTCGACCGGCGACGCCGCCGACGCCATGGAGAAGGTGGTCACCGGCGAAGCCGACCTGGCGATTGCCGGTAAGCCGGAGACTCTGCCAGGGTCGGTGGCGTTTTCGATGCTGGAGAACCTCGCCGTGGTGTTAATTGCCCCGGCCCTTCCCTGCCCGGTGCGCAACCAGGTGACCGTCGAGCGCCCCGACTGGTCGACAGTGCCCTTTATCATGGCCGACCAGGGGCCGGTACGTCGGCGCATCGAGCTGTGGTTTCGGCGGCATAAAATCAGCAATCCGTCGATCTACGCCACCGTCGGCGGGCACGAAGCGATGGTGTCGATGGTCGCCCTGGGATGCGGCGTGGCGCTGCTGCCGGAGGTGGTGCTGGAGAACAGTCCGGAGCCGGTACGCAACAGGGTGATGATCCTGGAACGCAGCGATGAGCAAACCCCGTTTGAGCTCGGCGTTTGCGCACAAAAAAAGCGGCTGCATGAGCCGCTTATTGATGCTTTCTGGAAAATTCTGCCGAACCACTAGCCCGCGAGGAAAAAGCGGAATGCCGGGTTATGGGTCTCATCATGACACTCATAGCCCAATTCATTAAGACGGGTTTCAAAATCCGGCTCGTGCTCGCCCAGCTCGAAGGCCGCCAAAACCCGACCATAGTCGGTGCCGTGGCTACGGTAGTGGAATAGCGAAATATTCCAGTGGGTGCCGAGGGTGTGCAGGAACTTCAGCAGCGCCCCCGGCGATTCCGGAAACTCGAAGCTGAACAGCCGCTCCTGCAGCGCTTTGGACGGTCGGCCGCCGACCATATAGCGCACATGGAGCTTGGCCATTTCGTCATCGGAAAGGTCAACGACGCTGTAGCCACCATCGTTCAGTAACTGGAGGATCTCTTTCCGCTCCTCCAGCCCACGACTCAGACGTACCCCCACAAAGATGCAGGCGTCTTTGGCATCGGCAAAGCGGTAGTTGAACTCCGTCACCGAGCGGCCCCCCAGTAGCTGGCAAAACTTCAGAAAGCTGCCCTTCTCTTCCGGGATCGTCACCGCCAGCAGCGCTTCGCGCTGTTCCCCGAGCTCGCAGCGCTCAGACACGTAGCGCAGACCGTGGAAGTTGACGTTGGCCCCGGACAGGATGTGAGCCAGTCGCTCGCCGCGAATATTGTGCTGAGCGACATATTTCTTCATCCCCGCCAGCGCCAGCGCGCCGGAAGGCTCTGCCACCGCCCGCACATCTTCGAACAGATCCTTCATCGCCGCGCAAATAGCGTCGCTGTCGACGGTGATGATGTCGTCCAGATACTCCTGGCACAGACGGAAGGTTTCATCGCCGATGCGTTTGACCGCCACGCCTTCGGCAAACAAGCCGACGCGCGGCAGGTCCACCGGATGACCGGCGTCCAGCGCCGCCTTCAGGCAGGCCGAATCTTCCGCTTCCACCGCGATCACTTTGATCTGCGGCATCAGCTGCTTGATCAGCACCGCCACGCCTGCCGCCAGGCCGCCGCCGCCCACCGGGACGAACACGCGGTCGATGTGGGCATCCTGCTGCAGCAGCTCCAGCGCCAGGGTTCCCTGACCGGCGATGACCATCGGGTGATCGAACGGCGGCACCCAGGTAAAGCCCTGCTGCTGCGCCAGCTCAACCGCCCTCGCCTTCGCTTCGTCAAAGTTGGCGCCATGCAGCAGCACTTCGCCGCCAAAGCCGCGAACGGCATCCACTTTGATGTCGGCGGTCGCTACCGGCATCACGATCAGCGCCTTAACGCCCAGCCGCGATGCGGAGAACGCCACGCCCTGGGCATGATTGCCCGCCGAGGCGGTGATCACCCCGTGGGATTTCTGTTCCGCGGTCAGGCTGGACATCATCGCGTAGGCGCCGCGCAGCTTAAAGCTGTGTACCGGTTGGCGATCTTCGCGCTTCACCAGAATAACGTTATCCAGGCGAGAAGAGAGTTTGTCCATTTTTTGCAGCGGCGTTTTCTGCACCGCTTCATAAACCGGCGCGCGCAGCACTGCTCTCAGGTATTCGGCGCCCTCAGGGGCACCGGACAGGGGTTGTGAATCCGCCATGATTAGCCACCCAGTTTCGATTTATCGCGAACCGCGCCTTTGTCGGCGCTGGTCGCCAGGCTGGCGTAGGCGCGAAGGGCAAAGGAGACCTGACGCTGGCGATTTTTCGGCGTCCACGCCTGGTCGCCACGCGCTTCCTGGGCTTCACGACGCGCCGCAATTTCCGCATCGCTCAGCTGCAGCTGAATGCTGCGGTTCGGAATATCAATCGCGATCATGTCGCCATCTTCAATGAGCGCGATGTTGCCGCCGCTCGCTGCTTCCGGTGAGACGTGACCGATAGAGAGCCCTGAGGTGCCGCCGGAGAAACGGCCATCGGTGATCAGCGCGCAGGCTTTGCCCAGCCCCATCGACTTCAGGAAGCTGGTGGGGTAAAGCATCTCCTGCATCCCCGGCCCGCCTTTCGGCCCTTCGTAGCGGATCACGACGACGTCGCCTTCAACGACTTTACCGCCGAGGATGGCCTCTACCGCATCGTCCTGGCTCTCATATACTTTCGCCGGACCGGTAAATTTCAGGATGCTGTCGTCCACGCCGGCGGTTTTCACGATACAACCGTTTTCCGCGAAATTGCCGTACAGTACCGCCAGGCCGCCGTCCTTGCTGTAAGCATGTTCCAGAGAACGGATACAGCCTTCGGCGCGATCGTCATCCAGCGTATCCCAGCGGCAGTCTTGCGAGAACGCCTGGGTGGTACGGATGCCCGCCGGGCCGGCGCGGAACATCTTTTTCACCGCATCGTCCTGGGTGACCATCACATCGTACTGTTCCAGGGTCTGCGGCAGCGTCAGGCCGAGAACGTTTTTAACCTCGCGATTCAGCAGCCCGGCGCGGTCCAGCTCGCCCAGAATGCCCAGCACGCCGCCGGCGCGATGCACATCTTCCATATGGTATTTCTGCGTGCTCGGCGCCACCTTACACAGCTGCGGCACTTTGCGGGAAAGCTTATCGATATCGCTCATGGTGAAGTCGATTTCAGCTTCCTGCGCCGCCGCCAGCAGGTGCAGAACGGTGTTGGTGGAACCGCCCATGGCGATATCCAGCGTCATGGCGTTCTCAAAGGCCGCCTTGCTGGCGATATTGCGCGGCAGCGCGGAAGCGTCATCCTGCTCGTAATAGCGTTTGGTCAGCTCAACGATACGTTTCCCGGCGTTAAGGAACAGCTCCTTACGATCGGCGTGGGTCGCCAGCAGAGAGCCGTTACCCGGCTGCGACAGACCCAGCGCTTCGGTCAGGCAGTTCATGGAGTTGGCGGTGAACATCCCGGAACAGGAGCCGCAGGTCGGACAGGCGGACCGTTCCACCTGATTACTCTGCTCGTCGGACACTTTCGGATCCGCCCCCTGGATCATCGCATCCACCAGGTCGAGCTTGATGATTTTATCTGACAGCTTGGTTTTCCCGGCTTCCATCGGGCCGCCGGACACAAAGATCACCGGAATGTTCAGGCGCAGGGAAGCCATCAGCATCCCCGGGGTGATTTTGTCGCAGTTGGAGATACAGACCATCGCATCCGCACAATGGGCGTTAACCATGTACTCCACCGAGTCGGCGATCAGCTCGCGGGATGGCAGTGAATAGAGCATACCCCCGTGGCCCATGGCGATCCCATCATCCACTGCGATGGTGTTGAATTCTTTGGCCACGCCACCGGCGGCTTCAATCTGCTCGGCAACCAGTTTGCCAAGGTCGCGCAGGTGCACGTGCCCAGGAACAAACTGGGTAAAGGAGTTAACGACGGCGATAATCGGTTTGCCGAAATCGGCATCGGTCATCCCGGTTGCGCGCCACAACGCGCGGGCGCCCGCCATATTGCGGCCATGTGTGGTGGTGGCGGAACGGTACTTAGGCATGCTCTTTTTACTCCCATCTGTGTTTATTAAATGGGACGGTGCGTGCCGTCCCATTTTTAATTACTTACTTACCGGATCCAACCAGCCCCATTTATCTTCTGTTTCACCGGTGAAGAGGCCAAAGAAGGCTTCCTGAATGCGTTTGGTGACCGGACCGCGACGGCCTGCGCCGACCTGGATGCCATCCACGCTGCGTACCGGGGTGATTTCCGCCGCGGTGCCGGACATGAAGACTTCATCCGCCAGGTACAGGGATTCACGGGACAATACCTGCTCGCGGACTTCAATACCGAGATCTTTCGCCAGCTTGATGATGGCGTCGCGGGTAATGCCCGGCAGCGCGGAAGAGGTAAACGGCGGGGTGAACAGCACGCCGTCCTTCACTTCAAACAGGTTTTCCCCTGCGCCTTCGGAGATATAGCCGTTAACGTCGAGGGCAATACCTTCCTGATAGCCATGGCGACGCGCTTCGCTGCCAACCAGCAGCGAGGAGAGATAGTTGCCGCCGGCTTTCGCCGCCGTCGGTATGGTGTTCGGCGCCGCGCGGTTCCAGGAAGAGACCATGGCATCGATCCCCTGCTCCAGCGCTTCTGCGCCGAGGTAGGCTCCCCACGGGAACGCCGCGATGATCA
The DNA here is from genome assembly GCF_040064295.1 of Klebsiella sp. JB_Kp031. Lineage (NCBI taxonomy): Bacteria > Pseudomonadati > Pseudomonadota > Gammaproteobacteria > Enterobacterales > Enterobacteriaceae > Klebsiella > Klebsiella sp. JB_Kp031. The sequence goes on along the minus strand of NZ_JBEAJW010000033.1, from coordinate 5,978 downwards.
CGTCAGTGTTGTAACCCGGAGGCGGGTTTACCCCCATGCCGACATCGCCAACAAACACCAGCGGGCGGATATAAGCGCTGGTCAGATTATTAGTGCGAATGACTTCGCGGCAGGCTTCCATCAGTTCGTCGACGCTCTGGGAGACCGGGAAACGATAAATTTTGGCTGAGTCATGCAGACGCTGCATATGTTCGCGATGACGGAACACCACCGGGCCTTTGTGCGAGTCGTAGCAACGGATGCCTTCGAATACCGAGGTGCCATAGTGCAGCGCATGGGACATCACATGAACTTTCGCTTCGCCCCACGGAACCATCTCGCCATTGAACCAGATGTAATCAGCTTTTTTCGTCGTCATTTTTCTTCCTTTGCGCTCAGGCGCGGATTTGTTGTGATGTGGGTTGCTGGATCTCGACGCAGGCAACGTCGACCAGTTTACTTAATTGACTAAACAGTAATTCGACGGGCCGCGGGCTGGCAACGGTCAATTCGATATTTATGTTCTGTGCGTCCGCTGCGGTTTCCATGTTCATTGCGCAGATTTGAAAACCACGGTGACGGACAACGCGCAGCACGCGCTCTAAGGTTTCCGGGTTGAAACGTGCCTGTAAAGCGACCTGATGTTGCATCATGATAATTTCTCCAGCATTTCAGAGTTACTGGCGCCGGGCGGCACCAACGGCCAGACATTCTCAAGTTCGTCGATTGAGACATGAAGCAGGTATGGCCCCTGGCTCGAAAGCATGGTGTCGAGTGCCGCTTCAACCTGGTCTTTACGGGTGATGTGTTGGCCAGGAATACCGAAGGCGCTGGCCAGCGTGAGGAAATCAGGGTTATCAGTCAGAGTGGTTTCGCTATAACGTTCCTGGAAAAACAGCTGCTGCCATTGTCGAACCATCCCTAACCGCTGGTTGTCGAGTAATACGATCTTCAGCGGTAACTGCTTGCGTTTTACGGTGCCCAACTCCTGCACATTCATCATGAAGGAGCCGTCACCAGAGATACAGATCACCGTATCGTTAGGGCGCGCCACCTGGGCACCAACGGCGGCCGGCAGGCCAAAGCCCATGGTGCCTAAGCCGCTGGAGGTGATGAAGTTTTCCGGGCGGCTAAAGGTCATATGCTGAGCCGACCACATCTGATGCTGGCCTACGTCGGTTGTCACCACGCTGTCCGCCGGCTTGCGGTCGGAAAGCTGTTTCAGCAGCAGCGGCGCGTAGATAGCCTCACCGGGATGATCGTAACGCCAGGCGTGGTCGGCACGCAGTGCGGCACTCCGCTCGCGCCAGCCATCGATCGCTAACGGCTGCTGCAGCGCCGGCAGCAAGCGGTTCAGATCGCCGGTCAGACCAATGTGCGCCTGGCGCAGCTTGTTCAGCTCCGCCGGATCGATGTCCATATGGATCACTTTGGCATGCGGCGCGAAGGTGTTGAGCTTGCCGGTCACGCGATCGTCAAAGCGCGCGCCGACGGCAATCAGCAGATCGCACTCCTGTACCGCCAGATTGGCCGCCTTGGTGCCGTGCATTCCCAGCATGCCGAGATAATACGGGTAATCGGCGTCCACCACGCCCAGCCCTTTCAGGGTGCAGGTCGCCGGCATCCGGGTCACTGCGAGGAATTCGCGCAGCGCCGGTACCGCCTGCGCCATGCCGACCCCGCCGCCAACATACAGCATCGGTTGCTGCGATTGAGCCAGCATCTGCAGAGCCTGAGCCACTTCCGCCTGCGGGAATGCCATCTCATCGGCGACCATAGAGAAATGGGGATCGAGATCGCCCTGCGCCATCTGAATATCCTTAGGGATATCAACCAGCACCGGGCCTGGACGGCCTGAGTTTGCCACCTGGAAAGCTTCAGCAATGACCCGCGGCAGCTCGTCCAGAGACTGCACGAGGAAACTGTGCTTAGTACAGGCCAGTGACAAACCGAGAACGTCTACCTCCTGGAACGCATCCGTGCCGATGAAGGGTGCGGCCACCTGGCCGGTGATAGCGACAATGGGGATGGAGTCAAGCAAAGCGTCCGCCAGGCCGGTGATCAGGTTGGTTGCGCCCGGGCCGGAAGTCGCGATACATACCCCGGTTTTACCGGTTGCTCGCGCATAACCAATGGCCGCCATGGCTGCCCCTTGCTCATGCCGGCACAGCAGGTGCTCCACGCCGCCGTCATACAGTGCATCGTAAACCGGCATAATTGCGCCACCCGGATAGCCAAAAACGGTGTCGACCCCCTGTGTCCGCAAAGCATGTACCACCCACTGCGCGCCATTCATAGTTAGTTCCCCGTCATAAATCGGGAGAAACAGAATTTTATGCTAAAAGTCATCATCTGCTCCTCGCTTAGGTTATTTCAGTTATAAAAAAACCCCCGGACCTTTCGGTGCGGGGGTCTTAGTTCGTTAAGGCTTGATTATTAAGCCTTTCCTCGTCCAAGTGCAGCCCCGCACGGTGGGATAATAATCACCACCACGCTAATCACGACCAGGCTAATCACTCGTAGAAGGGCTGTCATTTTCTGTACTTTCTGGCTTCTTGTTCGAAGGAATACCTAAAGAGGTACCACAGACATCACATAAAACACAAGATTTTTTTATATCTCTGTTGCTGAGCAGCCTAACAGTTTCAGCAAAAATAATTGTTTTATATGAAAAAATTCGAAGATGAAAAAAACTCAGTTTTCTCTCGCCTGCCGCGCTCTTTTGCGCCCTCCTTCCCAACGCCGCTCTGTTTTGCGAGCGAACTTCCAGTTTCGGCTAAATGTAACAATATGGCGCGAAAAGTATGGATTTATGGTCCTAACTTCTGACTATTACCGATCCCGTTTTAACACAGGTCAGCCATAATCCTGCCTGGTCCAGGAGGTTTTATGTCGCTCGCCATCGTCTATACCCGCGCGGCGCTCGGTATCGAAGCGCCATTGATTACTGTCGAGGTTCATCTCAGCAACGGTCTGCCCGGCCTGACTATGGTCGGACTGCCGGAGACCACCGTGAAAGAGGCCCGTGACCGGGTTCGCAGCGCCTTGATCAACAGCGGCTACGCTTTCCCTGCGAAGAAAATAACCATTAACCTGGCGCCAGCGGATCTGCCTAAAGAGGGCGGGCGATACGATCTACCTATCGCTCTCGCGCTTCTCGTTGCCTCAGAGCAGCTCAACACGACGCGACTGAATCAATATGAGTTTGTGGGCGAACTCGCCCTCACAGGTGGGTTACGCGGCGTTCCAGGGGCGATCCCCAGCGCAATGGAGGCCATCAAAGCCGGCCGGCGCATCGTCGTCTCCTCTGATAATGCGGCTGAGGTCGGCCTGATCGGCGGCAGCGACTGCCTGGTCGCCGACCATCTGCAGGAGGTGTGTGCTTTTCTCGCGGGGCAGACATCGCTATCGCGTCCTCTCACCGAGGCACCCTCTGTTGATGAACGCGGCGAAGATCTGCGCGATGTTATCGGCCAGCAGCAGGGCAAGCGAGCGCTGGAGATTGTGGCCGCAGGGGGTCACAACCTGCTCCTGATCGGCCCACCCGGCACCGGGAAAACCATGCTTGCCAGCCGGCTACCCGGTCTCCTGCCGCCATTAAGCAATCAGGAAGCCCTGGAGAGCACGGCCATTCAGAGCCTGGTCAATCTGCATACCGCGAAGACCCGGTGGCGTCAGAGGCCGTTTCGCGCACCTCATCATAGCGCTTCGCTGGCAGCGATGGTGGGCGGCGGCTCGATACCGGTCCCCGGTGAGATTTCCCTGGCCCATAATGGCGTGCTGTTTCTTGATGAGCTGCCGGAGTTTGAGCGGCGTGTACTGGATGCGCTGCGCGAACCCATTGAGTCAGGCAAGATCCATATATCACGCTCGCGCGCCAAAATTGACTATCCGGCGCGCTTTCAGCTTATCGCGGCAATGAACCCAAGCCCGACAGGGCATTATCAGGGCAAACATAATCGTACATCGCCTGAGCAGACATTACGTTATCTGGGACGTCTGTCAGGCCCCTTCCTTGACCGCTTCGATCTCTCCTTAGAGATCCCGCTGCCGCCGCCAGGGATACTGAGCCAGGGCACGCAGGGCGAAGAGTCTAGCGCAACGGTCCGACAACGGGTGCTGGCGGCGCGCGAACGGCAAATGCTCAGACAAAATAAGCTCAATGCCCACCTTGAGAATCGTGAAATGAAGAGCTGCTGCCACTTACGGCGGGAGGACGCTGTCTGGCTGGAACAGACGCTAACGCAGCTGGGGCTCTCTATACGAGCCTGGCAGCGTCTGTTAAAGGTGGCGAGAACCATTGCCGATCTGGCAGAGGCTGAAGAGATTGAACGCCGTCATTTGCAGGAGGCGCTCAGCTATCGGGCGATAGACCGGATGCTAAACCATCTGCAGAAAATGATGGCGTAAAAAAAGGGCTTACGCCCTTTTTTCTTAGTCATCGCTTTCGGTGTAATCGTCAGCGCCTTCCATCTGCGGTTTGCCGCCGGAAAGAGTATGGAAACGCTTCGGCCGCTTGATGCGCGCCATATACTTAATCCATACGCGTTCTGCTTCCGTTACCGGCTCACGCTCACCACGGCACACCGAGACAAACTGTTTTTCATCATCGGTAACAGGTTCGCGTTTACCCAGTTCCAGTTCGTTAAAGGCATAACCATGACGTTCCAGCAGTTGCGCCTCTTTGATGGTGAAATCACCGTGACGGGAGAACCCGCGTGGATAATTTTTATTGTCGAAAAAACGATTAGTCGTCGTAAAGCTTTCCGCCATCCTACACGCTCCTGATTCTTTGGCCGAGCTATTTATGGCGCGGAGTATTAGTTACGCTTGACAGAGCGTCAAACAAAACATTTAAATCATCACGACAAATAATTTTGTGGAGAACGGTGTGGATACGGAATTGCTCAAGACTTTCCTGGAAGTGAGCAGAACTCGTCACTTTGGGCGAGCAGCAGAGGCGCTTTACCTGACGCAGTCAGCGGTCAGCTTTCGTATTCGTCAGCTGGAAAATCAACTTGGTGTGAACCTGTTCACCCGACATCGTAATAACATTCGCCTGACGACCGCCGGAGAAAAGCTCCTGCCCTACGCCGAAACGCTAATGAATACCTGGCAGGCTGCGCGCAAGGAGGTCGCACACTCTTCGCGACATAATGAATTCTCCATCGGGGCCAGCGCCTCGCTGTGGGAATGCATGCTTAACGGCTGGCTCGGCACCCTCTACAGCGCACCTTACAATCTCCAGTTTGAAGCGCGTATCGCGCAGCGGCAGTCGCTGGTTAAACAGCTTCACGAACGCCAGTTGGATCTGCTGATCACCACCGAATCGCCGAAGATGGATGAATTAAGCAGCCAGCTGTTGGGTAATTTTACTCTTGCCCTGTATTGCACATCGCCTGCAAAAAACAGAAATGAATTGAACTACTTGCGCCTTGAATGGGGGCCCGATTTTCAGCAAAACGAAGTGGGTCTGATAGGAAGCGATGATGTTCCGCTGCTCACTACCTCTTCAGCTGAACTGATCTATCAGCAATTATCGCGTCTGAGCGGCTGCTGTTGGCTACCTGTTCGCTGGGCGAAAGAGAAGCATGGGTTACATACGGTCATGGACAGCGCTACGCTGTCCCGCCCACTCTATGCGATCTGGTTACAAAATAGCGATAAGCAGGCGCAGATCCACGAGATCCTGAAAAGCCCTATCCTGGAATAAGCGGTACTCTCCATGGACGGAGAGGAGCAAGGTATTTTGAATAGGGATATTGCAGATGGATAGTAGAGATAAAAAAAATCCTTTGCCTGAGCAAAGGATTCTTATAAATGGCAGGGGCGGAGAGACTCGAACTCCCAACACCCGGTTTTGGAGACCGGTGCTCTACCAATTGAACTACGCCCCTAAAGCTTTCTTACCACTAAGCCTGCTATCTGAGCAGGCTTAATGTTAAATAAGTGGCGGAACGGACGGGACTCGAACCCGCGACCCCCTGCGTGACAGGCAG
>NZ_JBEAJW010000032.1:0-88192 GCF_040064295.1 Klebsiella sp. JB_Kp031 | reverse complement strand
GTGGGGTCTCCCCATGTGAGAGTAGGGAACTGCCAGGCATCAAATAAAGCAGAAAACTCAGTCGGAAGGCTGAGCTTTTTGTTTTTGCGTTTTAACAAGAACCCCGTCCCGAAAGGTGCGGGTTTTTTGCTGTGTGGGGTATATCTCCCCGGTGGCGCTGCGCTTCACGGGGCTACGGATCCTGAGCCACAAAACCTGGTGCGCAGCACCGTCTCCAGGCAGACCACTATGCCAGTTCGCTACTATCAGCAATAATTATCACATTAATAGGTTATCTTTACATTGCCCTTAGTAATACTATGGTTTATCTTCCCTGCGTGATGTACCAATGCATCGCTCTCCTGACGGAGAAAATATTAAGCAACTCGCTTATCTTTCATCCTGTTAACTGGTTAAACATTAAATGAAAAAACCGCTAATTGGGATTCTGATTTTCGCTTATGGATTAAGCTCACCTCTGTTTGCTGCCGAAACCGCCAACCTAACGCTTTCCGGGCGGGTCGTGTCAGAAACCTGCAATACTGATATTGTGAATAAACAACCTCTGCAGCGCTGCGGAAAAAATACCTATCTCATTGCCTCGAAAAATATAGCGAATCACGCGCGTGGTGTGGTCACTCGTACAGTGAATTTATCCAATGATACGAGTCGAAAAATAATTATCAGCAGCTACGATTAAATACCTCTCTCTATTTCAGCGCTATTATATTGTGTTCTGCTAAATAATAGCGCTGCACCTTCTTCATATATATTAACGCGTTAGCGAAATTACGGAATTATTCCCGCCGCTGAATACATCACTCCCATTTATGGCGACAATGGGTATGCTTCTCGCCGATTTTTTGGCTTAATGAGCGATATCATTAACACTTTGTTAACTTGATCTGGTTTATATGACAGCAAATTTGATATACAAAGAGGGATGATTGCCTGTATGGATGCTGCCCGACGTACCTTGCGTTATCTGCTTTGGTTATCGGCTGGCAATATGAGAATAGAAATGAAAATCCTGCTTAACTGGTCGCCGTTGCGCCGGCTCTTCACTTACCTTCAGGAGCGCTTTACCTTTCTGGTGCTGCTCTGCTGGCCAGCGATAATCTGGCTGTTCTGCCGGGTCGGCGTATGGCTTACGGATAACCTGTATGAACTGCTGGGGAAATCACCCGCCCAGTCCTTCACCGTCTATCTGCAGCCGTTTATGACCCCCGGCACGCTGCTGCGCATCTCCATCAGCTGGGTGGTGTTGCTGTTCATTCTCTTCAGCATGGCGATGGCCTTCACCTGGGGTCTGCGCCACTTTATGAACCGCCACAAATAAACCATTCGGGCCGCCGGAAGTCGACGGCCCTTCTTAAGCCCTTACGCCATTTGACCGATCGTTTTGCGAAAACGCAGCAGGGCGATAGTAAAGAACACCGCTCCGATAGCCAGCAAGGTTAAGAACTGCGGCCAGACGATACTGAAGCTGGCACCGCGGTACAAAATCGCCTGCGCCAGACTGACGAAGTGGGTGGTCGGCATGGTCAACATGATATCCTGAACCAGCTGCGGCATACTTTCCCGCGGCGTGGAGCCGCCGGAGAGCATCTGCAGCGGCAGCAGCACCAGGATCATTAGCAGCCCCAGCTGCGGCATTGAGCGGGCGAGGGTGCCCATAAAAATGCCGATTGAGGTAGTGGCGAACAGGCTGAGCGCCACCCCCAGCATAAACAGTAGAATCGACCCCTCAATGGGCACCTGCAACATCCCCTGTACCATCAGCACCAGCGACAAACCGGAGACCACTAGCACCACCAGCCCCATCGACAAGATCTTGGCCATCATGATCTCAAACGGCGTGACCGGCATCACCAGCAGATGCTCGATGGTACCGTGCTCGCGCTCGCGGATCAGCGCCGAGCCGGTGAGGACAATGGCCAGCATGGTGATGTTGTTGATGATCGCCATCACCGCGCCAAAGCGCTCCTGTTCCAGGTTAGGGTTAAAGCGCATTCTTATCGCCAGCTCTACCGGCAGCACGCTGTTGTCCCGATAGCGGGCAATGAAGCTGTTTACTTCGCCGCTAATAATATTCTGGATATAGCCGTTGCCGGTAAAGGCCTGGCTCATGCGCGTGGCGTCGACGTTGACCTGCACTTCCGGCTGGCGGCCGGCCAGCACATCGCGCTGGAAGTTAGGCGGAATATTGATGGCGAAAGTGTAGCGCCCGGCATCCAGGCCGGCGTCCATCTCATCGGCGGTAATCAGCTCCGGTTCGAGAAACCAGGGGCGGTAGAATGCGTTAATAATGCGTGAAGAGAGCTGCGACTTATCCATATCGGCAACCGCAATCGGCGCCAGGTGTAGCGAGCCGGGCATCACCGTGGCTGAGGAGTACACCGACACCGTAAAAGCAAACACGATCAACGCCAGCATCGCTTTATCACCCAGCAGGCTACGCAGCTCTTTGACGCCAAGATTATAAATATTGCGTAATCCGCGCATCACCCCTCCTGTTTCTTCAGCAGCAGCACGCTCAGCCCGAGCACCAGCGGCACTGCAATCAGTAGTGGAATAAAGGAGCCCCACAAATCGCTGAGATTCAGCGCTTTGGAGAAGGTGCCGCGGGCGATAGTCAGGAAGTGGCTGGTCGGGTAGATTTGCCCAATCCAGCGCCCGGGGCCTTCCAGCGACGCTACCGGATCGATCATCCCGGAGAACTGGGTCGCCGGGATTAGCGTAATGATGGCGGTGCCGAAAATAGCGGCGATTTGGCTCTTCATAAAGGTTGAGATCAGTAGTCCCAGTCCGGTGGCAATGGTGACGTACAGCAGCGCCGCCAGGCTTAGCGTCAGGAAGCTGCCCTTATGTGATACGCCAAAGACGAAGACCGACAGCGCACACAGCAGAAAAAAGTTAAACATTCCCAGCATGATGTAAGGCACCTGCTTGCCGAGCAGGAATTCGCTGCGGGTGGTCGGCGTCACGTACAGGTTGATGATCGACCCGAGCTCCTTCTCACGTACCACGCTCAGGGCGCTGAGCATCGCCGGGATCATCATCAGCAGCAGCGGGATCACCGCCGGGACGATGGCCGGGAGGCTCTTCACGTCCGGGTTATAGCGATAGCGGGTCTCGATGGAGATGAGCGAGGTCTCACGATTCGGGCTACTTTGCTGCCCGGCCATCTCCTGCAGCCAGGCGAGATGCATGGCCTGCACGTAGCCGCGCACCGTCTCCGCGCGGTTTGGCATTGCGCCATCCACCCAGACGCCGATTTGTACCGGCGTGCCGCGGGCGATATCGCGGCCAAAGTTCGGCGGGATCTCTATCGCCACCGCCAGTTCGCCGTCGCGCATCCGCCGGTCGAGCTCATCGTAACTGCGCAGCGGCGCCTGTTCGATGAAGTAGCGTGAGCCGGTGATATTCTGCGACCAGCCCTGACTGCTGAGGGTTTGATCGCGATCGAGTACCGCAAAGCGCAGATCCTCGACGTCCATGCTGATCCCATAGCCCATGATAAACATCAGGATCACCGTTCCCAGCAGCGCCAGCGTCGAACGTACAGGATCGCGGCGCAGCTCCAGCGCTTCGCGGCGGCTGTAGCTGAACAGCCGTTGCAGACTGAAGGCCTGGCGCGGGGCCGCGCGTTCTGGATGGGATGCTGCAGCAGGCGCAAGTTCCTCAGGAACTGCGGCGGTTGGCTGCGCCTCCTGGAGCCAGGCGATAAACGCCTCTTCGAGGCTGGCGGCACCGCGCTGTTCGACCAGCGCCTGCGGCGTATCGCTGGCCAGTACCTTGCCGGCGTGCATCAGCGAGATGCGGTCGCAGCGTTCCGCCTCATTCATAAAGTGGGTGGAGATAAAAATGGTCACCCGATCCTGACGCGCGAGGTCGACCATCAGCTGCCAGAACATATCCCGAGCCACTGGATCGACCCCGGAGGTGGGTTCGTCGAGGATCAGCATTTCCGGGCGATGGATGACCGCCACCGCCAGCGACAGGCGCTGACGGATGCCCAACGGCAGGGCGGTGGGCAGGGCGTCTTCCACCTCGCTGAGCATGAAGCGCTCGCTCATTTCCGCCACCCGACCGGGGATTTCGCCGTCCGGAATATGAAACAGGCGGGCGTGCAGTTCGAGGTTTTGCCGGACGGTCAGTTCGCTATAGAGCGAGAAGGCCTGCGACATATAGCCCACCCGCTGGCGGGTGGCGATATCCTTCGGATCGACCGGCTGGCCGAACAACCAGGCTTCGCCTTCGCTGGCGGGCAGCAGGCCGGTGAGCATCTTCATGGTGGTGGATTTGCCGCAGCCGTTGGAGCCGAGGAAGCCGAAGATTTCACCGCGCGCGATGCGGAAGTTAACGTGGTCGACGGCGACGAAGTCGCCAAAGCGCATGGTCAGCCCACGGGCTTCGATGGCGATCTCTTCCTCGCGGTCGTCGCGCGGCGGGATCACCACCGCCTTATGCGCCTGGCGCTGCGCTTCCGGCAGCAGGGCGATAAACGCCTGCTCCAGCGTCTGACTGCCGGTCTGCGCTTTCAGCTCCGCAGCGGTACCGGTCGCCAGCACCTCGCCGGCGTTCATCGCCACCAGCCAGTCAAAGCGCTCAGCCTCTTCCATATAGGCGGTGGCCACCAGCACGCTCATCTCCGGCTGGCGCTGACGAATGCTGTCGATAAGCTGCCAGAACTGCGCCCGGGAAAGCGGGTCGACGCCGGTGGTAGGTTCATCGAGGATCAGCAGCTGCGGGTCGTGGATAAGGGCGCAACATAAACCCAGCTTTTGCTTCATCCCGCCGGAGAGCTTACCCGCCGGGCGATCGCGAAACGGCGCCAGCCCGGTGCTCTGCAGCAGCTCGTGGATACGTGATTCGCGTTCGGCTTTATCATGGCCAAACAGGCGGGCGAAGAAGTCGACGTTTTCATACACCGAGAGGGTGTGATAGAGGTTTTTCCCCAGTCCCTGCGGCATCCAGGCAATCTTCGGGCACACCTCGCGGCGATGATGAACGTCGCGCATATCGCCGCCGAGCACCATCACGTTACCCTGCTCAATGGCCCGCGCCCCGGCGATGAGAGAGAGCAGGCTCGATTTGCCGACGCCGTCCGGGCCAATCAGGCCGACCATGCGCCGCGCCGGGATCGCCAGGCTGATATCCCGCAGCGCCACGGTGGCGCCGAAGCGCTGGCCAACGTTGTCCAGCCGGGCAATGGGGGGTGAGGTATCCAGTGGCGTCAATATCATTGCGGCAACCTCACCGTCAGGTCTTCAGGCCAGGAGTGTTGGTTATCCAGCCGCACGTAAGCCATGCCGGGCAGGCCGGTTTTGACATACTCCAGGTGCTGCGCCAGCAGCTCTGGCGGGATGCGCGCTTTGACGCGGAACATCAGTTTGAGACGCTCGTCGCGGGTCTCCACCGTTTTCGGCGTAAACTGCGCGACGCTGGCAACAAAGCTGATATTGGCCGGGATCACCAGATCAGGGGCGGCATCAAGGATCAGCCGCGCTTCGCTGCCAAGCGCCAGCAGGCCCGCCTGTTCGGTGGGCAGAAAGAAAGTCATATAGACGTCGGCGAGATCGACCATGTTCAGCACCCGACCACCGGCGGCCAGCACTTCCCCCGGCTCGGCGACGCGATACTGAATACGGCCGTCGCGGGGCGCCTTCAGCTCGCTATCGTCAATATCGGCAAGGATCCGCCGCTCGGTCGCCTGGGCCGCTTCGACGCGGGTTTGCGCCTGAATAATGCTGGTGCGGGCGGCCTCGATGGCGGCGCGGGCGGCGGAGACCTGGGCTTTCGCCGACTCCAGCGCCGCGCGGGCGCTCTCTGCCGCGGCGCGATCGTCATCCAGCTGCTGGGCGGAGACGGCGCCGCGCTGCGACAGGGCATTCGAGCGGACGTGACGTTTCGCTGTGGAGTCGAGCTCCGCCTGACGCTGCTTCACAACCGCTTCGCTGGCGCGCATTTCACTTTGCCGCTGATCGAGCAAGGCTCTGGCGGCCAGGACCGCGCTTTCCGCTTCCTTGATTTGCGCGGCGGCTTCAAGACGCTGCTCGTTCAGTACACGGGTATCCATTCTCGCCAGCACCTCTCCCTGGCGCACGAACTGACCCTCTTTGACCAGAATGGTGTCGATACGCCCGGCGATTTTGCTGGCAATATCCACTTCGGTGGCTTCTATTCGTCCGTTGCTACTGGCAAACCCCTCCGGGAGGCCCGGCGGGCGCAGCAGCCACCATGCCGCGGCGGCGAGTACCACCAGTAAGCCGACAAAATACCCTGTCCAACGTTTCTTTATTTTGTCCATACGCGACTCGCTTGGTTCCCTGTGCTGAGTGATACGCGTGTCTCCTCCGGCGGGCGGAGCGTCCTCCTTGCGAAGGACGAATAAAGAGGGGAAGGGCCGCTGACGCAGCGCTCTACCGCGTCGATGCGCAGCCGAACGCTGTACTACTTATGTGGTCATCATCAGCGATCCTGGCCTTAATGAAACACGCATAGTGAGAGCTACCGTTAACGCGATAGTAACATCCGCGGCGGGCTTGTCCATACGAAAGGCAGGGTCTTGTCGACGTGTTAACAAAATATCCACTACCGGCAACATTTCATCACCTCAGAACAGCACCGGCAGCCCCAGACCACGTTTCACCTCATGCAGCGTCTGCTGCGTCAGCTGGTGGGCGCGCTCGCTGCCCTGGCGCAGCAGATCCAGCAGCATCCCTTTATCCTGAATAAAGGTGGCTCGCCGTTCGCGGATCGGCGCCAGTAGCGCCTGCAGGCAGGTCTCCAGTTCATTTTTACACTGGCGATCGCCCAGCCCGCCGCGCTGATAGTGGGCTTTCATCTCAGCCACCAGTGCCTTATCGCTATGGAAAGCGTCGAGATAGGTGAACACCACGTTGCCGTCGACATGCCCCGGATCGCTGACTCTCAGGTGTGTCGGGTCGGTATACATCGCGCTGACCGCGCGGTGAATCTCCTCTTCACTGGCCGATAACGTCAGCGTATTGCCCAGCGATTTCGACATTTTGGCGTTGCCGTCGACGCCCGGCAGGCGGCTCACTTCGCTGAGGAGCGCCTTGCAGTGACGCAGCACTGGCGCGCCGGTGAGGTTATTCATCTTATGGACGATCTCGTTGGTCTGCTCAATCATCGGTAGCTGATCGTCGCCCACTGGCACCAGCTCGGCCTTGAAGGCGGTGATATCGGCGGCCTGGCTAATCGGATAGGCAAGAAAGCCCACCGGCAGCGAACGGGCGAATCCTTTCTGGGCAATCTCATTCTTGACCGTCGGATTACGTTCCACGCGGGCGACGGTGACGATATTCATATACAGCGCGCTGAGCTCCGCCAGCGCGGGCAGGGCGGACTGCAGGCAGATCGTGGTGAGCCTGGGGTCAATGCCGACGGCCAGATAATCGGCCATCACTTCGAGGATATGGTGGCTAACTTTTTGCGGATTGCTGCCGTTGTCAGTGAGCCCTTGCAGGTCGGCGATCAGGATAAACTGCTGGTGGTCGTGCTGCAGCGCGACGCGCTGGCGCAGCGAGCCGACGTAATGGCCAAGATGTAGCTGGCCGGTGGGGCGGTCGCCGGTGAGAATGGTTTGCGGGTGGTTCATCAGGAACTCCTTATCAGACTGTTCAGCCGAAAGACGTCCTGAAAACACCAAAGCCGCCTTCCGGCGGCTTTGAAAATGGAAACGTATATCGTGCCGCCTGTTATGCAGGCAGCCACCAACGGCGGGGAAAGGTCACGATCGCGTTTCTGTTCATCTTTTTATCCTGCCACGAAACCATAGTGGGGTAAACCCCGTTTGGTAAAGTGCCCGGCGGCGCTGGGCTGGCGCGGGCCTACGGACTGCCCGCACAGGCCGGGTAACAGGATAAAACGACCGCTGTTACATGGTCGAGAAGACGTTCATGATCACGCCGCCGGAGATAATCAGCGCCATGGCGATAATGGCCGCCAGGTCCGGTTTCTGCTTATAGAGGATCATTGAGCAGATGGTGACGCCGACGATACCGAAGCCGCACCACAGCGAGTAGGCCACGCCCACCGGGATGGTACTCATTGCGCGGGTGAGGGCGAAGTAGCAGAGGCCGTAGGCGCAGACCACCAGCACCGAAGGGGCCAGTTTGCTGAAGCCGTTAGTCTTTTTGATCATCGAGGTGCCGGTGATTTCGGAGCCGATAGACAGCGCCAGCCATAAAAATCCGAGATTAAACATAGGGGGTATTCCTTTCCTGTTAGTTAGCGATGTTCTTATCCATGGCGGCGGCGGGCGCGGCCTCTTCGCTCGCTTCGGAACCCATTTTCGAGAACAGGTTCATGATAATGATGCCGCTGGCGATCACCGCCATGCCGATGATGGCGGCGGTATCCGGGTGCTGGCCATAGAATGCCATTCCCAGCGTCGAGACCACCAGAATGCCGGTGCCGGACCAGGTGGCGTACGCCAGACCGACCGGGATATCTTTCACCGCCCTTGAGAGCGAGTAATAGCAGGTGCAGTAAAGCGCAATCAGCAACCCGAGCAGCAGCATTTTGCTGCCGCCTTCGCTGCTACCGAACATTTTTAACGTCGAGGTTGCCGAGGTTTCGGAGAGGATAACCAGCAGCATCCATAACCAGCATTTTGTTTTCGAAGACATCGTTAAGCTCCAGGTTTTTCGTTGGGTAAGGTCATATCTTTCTGTTTTTTAAGTAATCAATGGCCGCATCGGTCAGCTGAGCGCGCGGGGCCGCCGCCAGCGCCGGATTATTCACCACGTCTGTGACGGTAAGATAACGGCGCGGTTCGCTGCTGGCGGCGGCCGGCGCGGTGGGTGCGTCCAGCTTCGCCAGCAGCTCATTCATGGTGCCGAGGAAGACGCCGCAGGCTTCCAGACGAGCCAGCGTGGCCTGCAGATGCCCGGCATAGGCGCTGCCGGCCTGCGCGCCGCGCAGCTGGTTGAGCTCGCTGTGCGGATCGCAGTGGTAGCGCAGGGCCAGAACCGGAATACCCGCCAGCAGCGCCTCGTGCGCGCAGCGGGAAACCGGATTGCGCAGGGTGCCGTTCAGCAGATCCGAGGCTTGCGGATAATCGAGAAAAGGCAGCAGTACCCCCCGCCATGGCGCTGACGGCAGGGCATCCTGCCAGGCCGATGACGGGATAATCTCGCCCACCTCTCGCCAGGCGGCGGCGTCGGCGAGACCCTCCTCCAGCGCGAGGCGCAGCGGATAGCCGCTTCCCGCCAGGCGTTGGCGGATAGCTGCGCGGTAGCCGTCAGCGGCGGTCACCATCACCAGTACCGGCGGCCGCAGGCGCTGCAAAATCCGCGCAACTACACCTTCAATCTGTTCGTCGGTCATGGCGAGCCTCCGTTAGCCGATGAGCGTCACCTGCGCGCCGTTTTTTAACCCGGCGGCATTGGCTTCTTCGGTGTCGATGTGAAATTCCAGCGCGAAGTCATCGCGCACCCGCACCACCACTTCATCGAAAGTCAGCTGGCGCTCGCCGTTGCTGCGCACGCTGACCTTCTGGCCATTGCTGACGTTGAGCTGGCGCGCGTCCTGCGGCGACATATGAATATGCCGCCAGGCGCAGATCACCTGAGAATGGAGCTCAACGTGACCGGCGGGGCCAATCAGCAGCGCGCTACCGGCATTCTCCAGTTGCCCGGACTCACGAACTGGCGCTTGAATGCCGAGCGTGAAGCAGTCGGCGCGCGACACTTCCAGTTGCGATAGCGGGCGGGTCGGCCCGAGGACGCGAACGTTGGTCAGCGAGCCCTTCGGCCCGACGGCGGTTACGCACTCCTGGGCGGCAAACTGCCCCGGCTGGCGCAGCGGTTTGAACGGCGTCAGGCTGTAGCCTTTACCGAACAATGCCTCGACGTCCTGTTGCGCGAGATGGACGTGGCGGTTGGAGATCCCCACCGGGATCGCCGGCGCCGTTGCGCTCAGGCGGGCGACGATTTTTTCGCGAAGCAAAGTGTCGATCATGACTTCTTCCCTTTCTTCAGCGCAGGGTGCTTATCTTCCGCTTCGTTCGGGATAGCGGGCGGAACGATGGGTTCCGGGGCGGTGATAACCACCGGTTCGTCCGTTTTTTCCTCGCGCGGAGGGTTGCCTTTGAGGTTGCTTAACGCTTCAACCACGCAGCGCTCCGGACGGGCAATGACCAGCGACTTCACGGTGTGCTCGGCGCCGGCAACCGCCACGCCGCGTTCTATAGCGGTGTGGATGGCGCTGATTTCCCCTTCAAAGCAGACGCTCACCAGCCCGGAGCCTGGTTTGCGATAGCCAATGCAGGTCACTCCCGCGGCTTTACAGGCGGCGTCGACGGCCTGAATGGCGGCGACCCATCCTCGCGTTTCAATTACGCCTAAACTTTTCATGGTCGGCTCCTGTTAATGGCGGACTAAGCGAATATCAAAATCAAATTGCCGGAAGAAGGCTTCCAGCCGGTCCAGTTCATCCGGCGAATAAGACGGGTCCTGGCTAATCGGGTAGGGCATATCCAGGCGTTCGTACTTTTTGCGTCCCAGCTGGTGGTACGGCAGCATGTCGATACGGCGGATATTCCCGCGCTTCGCCAGCTTCTGTACGTAATCAATGGCGCCGGTAATGGCGTCGAATGAGTCGTTGTAGGCGCGAATGAGCGGCATACGCACAATGACATTGGCGCCGGAATCCACCAGCCATTCGAGATTGCGGCGGATCCCTTCGTTGCCGATGCCGAGCATCGCCTTGTGGTGTTCGCTGTTAATCTGCTTAATGTCGAATAAGAAGGTGTCGGTGACCGGCGCCAGCTTCTGGTAGTTGGCAAGCGGGGTGGTGCCCTGGGTTTCGACGGCGGTGTTAATCATCATCTTTTTGCATTCGCGAAATAAGGCGACGGCAAAATCAGTTTGCAGGCTCATCTCGCCGCCGCCGATGGTCACGCCGCCGCCGGAGGAGATGTAGAAGTCGTAGTCCTGCATGATGATCTCCATCAGCTCGCTGACGGTGACGTCCTTGCCCATAATGTCCAGCGCGTTCTGGGTGCAAATCTCTTCGCATTTGCGGCAGCCGATGCAGTCTTTATGGCGATCGACGAAGTGCTTCATTTCGCCATTCTCTTCCGCCCGATAATGAATACCCGCCGGACAGACGCTGACGCAGTCGCCGCAGTTAATGCATTTGTCGTGCGAGAACATCACCTGGAACTGGCTGTTCAGCCCTTCCGGGTTGGCGCACCACGGGCAGCGAATGTTGCAGCCCTTAAAAAACACCAGCGTGCGAATGCCATCGCCGTCATAGATCGAATATTTCTGGATATTGAAAATGCGGCCCGTTAATTCCTGTTTTGCGATCACGCTTGCCTCCCGCTCCGTCCCGTTACGGGACGGAGAACTTCCGGTTATTTCTCAAATACAGCTCATTTAATTCTCTTTAAGAGAACTAAAACTTCTCAATCACCGTACGGCTGATGATCTCGTCCTGGACCTCTTTGCACAGCTCAACGAAGTAGGCGCTGTAGCCGGCGACGCGGACGATCAGGTCGCGGTATTTCTCCGGCTCCTGCTGCGCCTTCTTCAGCACTTCGTTATCGACATAGCTGAACTGCATCTGGCCATTGCCGAGAATCGAGGCGGTACGCAGCAAGGTAATCAGGCCATGGCGACCTTCCGGGGTATCCAGCAGCCCTTTGAGGAATTTGAAGTTGTGCACCATGCCGATATTCATGGTTTCCACGTTCATCTTGCTGACCGACTTGATAATCGCCGTTGGGCCTTGCTTATCCGCGCCCTGGGTCGGGCTGATGCCGTCGGAGAGCGGCATCCACGCCAGGCGGCCGTTCGGCGTGGCGTTGGTTAGCTCGCCGATGGGCGTGTTGTTGGAGATAGACAGGGTGCCGTGGCTGAGGGTCGAGTAGAGCATCTTGTACTTACGGCACTCTTTCTCGGTCCATTCGGTAATATCCAGCGCGTACTGGTCGACATAGTTATCGTCGTTACCGTATTTCGGCGCGTTCAGGCAGTCGCGGCGCAGCGCTTCGTAACCTTCAAAGTTGGCCAGCAGCGCATCGCGGATCTGCTCAAGGGTGTATTTCTTCTCTTCGAACACCAGCTTGCGGATCGCCGCCATCGAGTCGACGTAGGTCGCCAGACCGGAGAAAATCAGCCCCGGACCGTGGTTGACCATCGCGCCGCCGGCGGCGACATCTTTGCCGCTCTCCATGCAGCCTTCGACCAGCAGCGACATCAGCGGCTTCGGCGCCACATCGCGGTGGACGCGCTGGCTGATGACGGTGCCGATAGCCGACAGGCGCACGATATGGGCGATCTGCTGTTTTACCGCCGCGTCGAATGCTTCGAAGGTGCGCAGGTCGCGCAGGTCGCCGGTGTCCAGCCCCTGATAGCTATCGAACAGCACCATCCGCCCGCGGTTAAGCACGAACTCGATAGCGATAGGCCACTGGGTGTAGCCGGTGGAGGTCCACTGGTAGATGCGCCCGGATTTCTGCGGTTCAACGCAGCCCATCAGGCAGTAATCGCGGGCGTCTTCAAAATCGAAGCCTTTGCGCAGCATCATCTTGATGTGGGAGTCATCGAAGTGGCAGGCCGGGAAGCCCATTCCCGCTTTCACCACGTCGACGATTTTTTCCATGTATTTCTGCGGCGACTGGTTGTGGATACGGCAGGCCAGCGACGGCTGGTAAACCTTCACGAAGCGCACGGCGTCCATAATCAGATAGGTCAGATCGTTACAGGCATCGCCGCCGCTACGTTTCTGGCCGCCAACGGTGAGGTTGATAAACGGCTGATAACCCGCGAAATATTTCGCACCCAGTTCGCTCGACATCCACATCAGTTCGGCGCATTTGATGATGAACGCCTGCAGCAGCTCCAGCGCGGTGTCGTGGGTCAAGCGGCCTTCGCGGATATCGGCTTCGAACATCGGATAGCAGTACTGGTCGACGCGCCCCAGCGACAGCCCGGTCTGGTTCTCTTCGATTTCAAACAGTGATTCGACGGTCCAGATACTCTGCAGCGCTTCCTGCAAGGTCTTCGGCGGATTGGCCGGCACGTTTTCGTTGACGTCGGCGATGGTCAGCAGCTCGGCGCGGCGCTGGGCGTTTTGCTCTTTAGCCGCCAGTTCGCGGGCATGGGCGGCGATGCGGCGGGCGTAGTTGACCACCCCTTCGCAGGTTTCAATCGCCGCTTTGTAGTAGTAAATGCGGTCGATATCTTCCGGATTTTCCATGCTCAGGCTGGCCAGATGCGCCTCGGCATCGGCTTTAATGCCGTTCATCCCTTTGGTGAACAGCAGCACGTCGTAGCCCGGGCAGGTATCGCCGCCGCCGTTAATCTGGTGATAGGAGAGGTCGCTGACGAAGGTCTCGCCGCTGAAGGCCCAGACGCCAGCCTCACGGTATTGCGCTTCGCAAATCTCATCCAGCGAACGGCCTTCCCAGAATGGGACGATCTCTTCGCGAATGGTTTTTTTATCCGCTTCGCTGATCTCAAACGGATCCTGCGGGCGGGTGCTCATGGTGTCGAGCTCGTCGCGCACCCAGCGCCAGGCGATATCCGGCGAGAAGGCGCCCGCGCGCGGCTTGCCGCACGGATGGCCGACGATCAGCTCATCGTCCTGAATCAGAATCGGCGCGGTTTCGCAGGCGTGGCGGAAGGCTTTCGCTCGCAGCAGAATGGTCGGCATGCCTGGGTTAGCTTTCACCACTTCGGTAAAGGCCAGCGCGCGATAGATAGAGACGCTCGGGCGTACCGTCAGATAGTGGTTACGCAGACGCTGCATACGCGGGGTTAACCCTTCCATCACCGGCGTGTCGGCGCAGGCGGCGAACGGCGCATGGCTGACCTGTTGTGCGCCGCTAAACAGACGCACCGGCAGATTCAACGCGCTGAGATTGCGCTGGGCGCTGATGAACATCGCCGAGAGTTCGTTCACCTCGGCATGGTCAAAAGCGGCGCCATGCAACATGGCGTCGAGCATCGGATAGCCGTCAATGGCGCAGGCGGCGCGGACTTCGCTCAGTTCCGCCAGCTTGAACCACAGGCACTCCACGAGCTCATACGCCTGCTGGGTATTCAGCGCGCCGCTGTTGATATCGCGCTGGAAGTAAGGCAGCAGCGCCTTGTCCGCCCCTTCCGGGTTGACTGCATAGCTGCCGTTATCCAGCTGGAGCGCCAGCTGGAACAGATAGAACGCCTGGCAGGCTTCTTTGAAATTACGCGCTGGATGGGCCGGCACGTGGTGGAGAATGGCTGCGCTATCGAGCAGCTCGGCTTTGCGATAAGCATTGGTCTCCGCCGCCGCCAGCTGCTCGGCGCTGTTGGCCAGATTTTGCGCCAGCGCCAGCAGGGCGTCGCAGGCGTAGATGGCGGCGCGGCAGCCGTTGACTTCATCCATACCGCTGCGGCTGACCGCGCTGCCGAGTGCGCGGGTTTTCTCTTCCAGCTGGTGCTTAATCGCCAGCACCCCTTTTTCGACCACCAGCCTGTAGTCCGGCGAATCCAGATCGCTATTGAGGTTGAGGAACTGGAAAGCCGATGGGCGACGGGTCGCGTTTTCGTCATGGAAAATCGCCCCGTGCGGTTTACGGCTCTGGTTGCCGACAATGAGTTCATCGGGGCTGATGGTCAGCGGCAGCTGGCGCATCAGTTCATAGAAACGGCGCGCCGGTTTAACGGCGGCGGGAACGCCCGCGATATCGCCATCCAGGGCGTTCAGCGTGGTGGCATGTTCGGTGCACAGCGTGCTTTTCTGGGCGAGTAAACGGTCTGCCAGCACTTTGACGCGCGGCGTTAAGCTGTAGTGTGCCATGGGTAAGGTTCTCCAAATCTTGTTATCAGTGGCCCTGAACGGCGTTGCCGGTCCATGCCCGGCGATAGAGTTCGGTCAGTGCGTGAGCATCCGGCGCGCGTGGGTTCGTCGGAGTACAGCTGTCGCGTAACGCCTGGCCGATCATCTCCGCCAGCCGTTGTTCAAACTCGTCTGCAAGGACGCCGGTATCGCGGATGCCGGCCGGCATGCTCATTTCGTCTTTAAGTGCCTGAATGGCGACCAGCAGGCTGGTGACGCCCTGGCGGGTAGTGGCCGCAGGTAGATCCAGCAGATGGGCTAGTCGGGCATATTTGCGGGCGGCATCGGTATCGCACAGCCCGTGATAATCAGCGTTCCAGGCGACGACGTGCGCCATCAGCAGGGCGTTGGCGCGGCCATGGGGCACGCGGAAGACGCCGCCGAGGGCGTGGGCCAGGCTGTGGGTTATCCCCAGCGACGCGTTGGTGAAGGCCATCCCCGCCATGCAGGAGGCGTTGTGCATCTTTTCGCGCGCCTGCAGGTTGTCGCCGCTGCGCCAGCAGGTCGGCAGATAGCGAAATACCTGCTGCACCACTTTCTCCGCCAGGGCGTCGGAAAAGTCGCTGGCGGCGCGGGAGACGTAGGCCTCAAGGGCGTGACACAGCACGTCCATGCCGGTGTCGGCGGTAATTGCCGGCGGCACCGAAGCCACCAGCGCCGGGTCCAGAATGGCGATATCCGGCAGCAATGACGCATCCACCAGCACCAGCTTTTCCGCGTTGGCTTTCACCACCGAAAAGGCGGTGACTTCCGAACCGGTACCGCTGGTGGTCGGGATGGCGACGAAGCACGGTCGGGGACGGTCGGCCAGCGGACGGGTTTGCGCCAGGGAGAAAATAACCGCTTTGGCGGCATCGATTACCGAACCGCCGCCGAGCGCGATAACCAGATCCGGGTAGTGGTTATCCATCAGCTTCATACCGCGCACCACGGTGGCGATATCCGGATCCGCCACCACGTCGTCCCACACCTGCCAGGCGATCCCGCGCTGGCGCAGCAGGGCGGTGACGCGCTCGGCGAGGCCAAATTTCACCATCGCTTGATCGGTCACCAGCAGCACGCTGCGGGCGGAAAGTTCGTTCAGCACCGAGAGGGCGTCCTGACCGAAGCAAATCCGCGGTTTCAGTAAAAATTCACTCATTGGGCTATTCACTCCTGTTCGGCGTCCCGAAACACCTTCTCAACAATGGCGACCACCGACATCGCTTTGTAGCGCTCTTTATTGAGCGCGAAGTACTCTTCCGCCAGCACGATGTCGTGCATACCGGCGCCGACGTTATCGACGGCGACCCAGGTCTGGTCCTTCATCGGCTGCTGTTTGTCATCTAAGCGGGTGATCAACAGCAGGTTGCTGCCGCGCAGCTCATCGCATTTTTGCGTGGCGACAACATGGCCGGTCACCTTTGCGAGAATCATCGTTATATCGCCTTATATCAGTGCGTTACTTAGCAAGGCGCTCCAGCACCTGGCGGATAACGCGTTCCACGTTTTGCTCGTTGATTGCGCCTTCCGCATTCGCTGCGGCGCCTGGGCTGGCGAAGCGGTCATCGCTGCCTGCCGGGTGTGCTGGCGCAGCGCTGGCCGGAGCGTTGAAACGCACGTCATCAAGAATGCTGCGCTGCGGATCGCTCGCCGGCGTAACGATGGTCGGCTGTGGCTCAGGGCGGCTGCCCGGCGCGCGAAGCTCGTCAATCGACCGCACGCCGTAGCCGACTTTGCGGATATTGAGCAGGTTCATCGGGCCGACGTTGTCGGAGCTGGAGCCGCCGCCGACCGCGCCGCAGCCGAGGGTCAGCGCCGGGGAGATATTGGTGGTGGCGCCGATGCCGCCGAGCGCCGCCGGGGTGTTGATCAGGATGCGGTTGACCGGTTTTTCGAGGCTGAACTGGCGGATGACGTCCTGGTTGCGGGTGTGGATCACCAGCGTATGGCCGAGCCCTTCATTAGTCAGCAGCTCTACCACGCGGTGGCAGGCGGCTTTCCAGTCCTCAGCCACGTACAGACCGAGTACCGGGCACAGTTTTTCGCGCGAGTAGGGGTTTTTCGGTGAGACGGTGGTCTGCTCGGCGATCAGCACTTTGGTGCTGGCCGGGACGCAGAAGCCGGCCATCTGGCTGAGGTACAACGCGGTTTTACCGACCACTTTCGGGTTGATGGTGCCGTTCGGGCGCAGCAGCAGCGCCGCCATTTTCGCCGCTTCATCTTCATTCATGAAGTAAGCGCCCTGCGCTTCCAGCTCGCGGTGAATCTCATCGTAAATGCAGCCTTCGACGATGATCGACTGCTCGGAGGCGCAGATCACGCCATTATCGAAGGTTTTGCTGGTGATGATATCTTTCACCGCGTGGTGGATATCGGCGCTGCGTTCGATAAATGCCGGGCCGTTGCCCGGACCGCCGCTGATGGTCGGGGTGCCGGACGCGTAGGCCGCGCGCACCATGCCTTCGCCGCCGGTGGCGAGGATCAGCGAAACGTCTTTGCTGTGCATCAGCTCTGAGGTGGCTTCGAGGGTCAGCTGGGTGATGCCGTCGACGCTGCCCTCCGGCGCGCCGGCCGCTTCCGCCGCGCGTTTGACGATCTCAATCGCCTTCCAGCTGCACTGACGTGCGCCCGGATGCGGGGAGAAGATAATGGCGTTGCCCGCCTTGAGGGCGATCAGCGCTTTATAGATAACCGTAGAGGTTGGGTTAGTTGAGGGGACCAGCGCGCAAATCACGCCGAGCGGCACGCCCACGTCCATCACTTTTTTTACCGGGTCGTCATGAATGATGCCAACGGTCTTCATATCTTTGATGGCGTCGTAGACGCGCAGCGAGGCGAAGCGGTTTTTCAGCACTTTGTCCTGCCAGTTGCCAAAACCGGTCTCTTCCGCGGCCATTTTCGCCAGCGCTTCGGCGTGGTGCGCTGCTTCCTGGGCCACGTTTTTCACGATGGCGTCGATTTGCTGCTGCGAAAAGGTGGCCAGCATTGCCTGCGCTTTTTTGGCGTTGCGCACCAGTTCCCGGGCGTTTTGCCGGGACTGCAAATCGTTATCCAGTTCAATCATGAGTCTATCCTTCATCAGACGAAAAGAGTGGGGACGGGGCGTGCCCTGTCAGGTCATGCTTTGTGCTGCGCCGCGATTTTTTCGATGTCGTTATGGGGACGCGCGATGACGCGAGAGCTGACGACTTCGCCAATGCGTTTCGCCGCTTCCACGCCGGAGTCGACCGCCGCGTTGACCGCGCCGACGTCGCCTTTCACCATCGCGGTGACGAGGCCGGAGCCGACGTTTTCATAGCCGATCAGTTCGACGTTGGCGGCTTTGCACATCGCGTCCGCGGCTTCAATACAGGCCACCAGACCTTTGGTTTCGATAAGACCAAGCGCTTCTTTCATCAGGTTTCTCCGTTAGTCCGCAATTTTGTAATGCGAGACGATTTTGTTGATGTCGTTATGCGGACGGGCGATGACCAGCGAGGTCACCACTTCGCCAATGCGCTGGGCCGATTCAACGCCGGAATCCACCGCCGCTTTCACCGCGCCGACATCGCCTTTCACCATCGCGGTGACGAGGCCGGAACCGACGTTTTCATAGCCGATCAGTTCGACGTTGGCGGCTTTACACATCGCATCCGCTGCTTCAATGCAGGCCACCAGACCTTTGGTTTCAATCAGACCTAATGCATCACCCATTTGCGTTCTCCTGGCCTTCAGGCCTTGTGTTTAATGACGATTTTGTTGATGTCGTTATGCGGACGCGCGATGACCAGCGAGGTCACCACTTCGCCGATGCGCTGCGCCGATTCCACACCGGAATCCACCGCCGCTTTTACTGCGCCGACGTCGCCCTTCACCATCACGGTGACCAGGCCGGAGCCGACGTTTTCATAGCCGATCAGTTCGACGTTGGCGGCTTTACACATCGAGTCCGCTGCTTCAATACAGGCCACCAGACCTTTGGTTTCGATAAGCCCCAATGCATCACCCATCGTGATCTCCTCCAGAACAGGTTTTGTGATTCGGGAAAACCGTCCGCGTAACGGCATCAACACGCGGAAGCGGCGTTCGGGGTTCACTATAGGGAATGGGGAGAGAAGTGAAATTTAAATCCGTGTAGATGGATATTTTAGGTTTTTACTCTGCTATTTAGCCTTATTTAGGCTTCTTTTTATCTCTTAATCCTGTTTCATGCGTGAAGATTTTCATGATGATATGGCGTTTTTTTAAGCTATTTATCGGCGGGAGATGAATGTTAATAAGATGCTAATTACTTGCCAGCAATCGGTAATATAGCCACGTTATAATTGTGGGTATGCTCAAGTTCTCGCGTCGAAGCTAAACGCAAAACGTGCGCTTTTAGCATCGTGGAAAGAGGGGGCAATAATGGAGCGTGAGCGAGGGCGCATTTTCCTCGCAGTGGTACAGGGGGGACGGGTTAATTAAGCGTGCTGCCGGACTTCAGCGTGCAGATGTAGAGCGGTGAGTTGATAGAGCTCAGCAGGATAGCTTTGTCGTTAAGCTTTTGCGCATTGAGGAACAGGCCATCGTGGCTGTCGGACATCTCGCGCATGAAATAGTCGAAAATGACATCCGGCGATTCATCGATGGACGAGGCGCTGGATTCCCATTTCTTGATGCGGTAGTGGCGCTCGGTCGCCGAGATGCGCTGGCTGGTGTAGCTGAATTTGACGTAACGCTGCAGGTAGAGCCAGCCGGCGGCAGAATCGGTATAGCCTTCCACTACCATCGACCCGTTGCCATTGGCGGCAAAATTAAAATGGATATTGCCGTTCACATTCTCTTTTTCCATGTTTTCAAAACGCATGATCGCTTTGGTGGAGCAGCTCATCACGCCGTCGTTGGCATCCGGCAGCAGGCGCCAGGCGCTAAACCCGGCGGCGGCGATAAACGTGAGGGCAGAGAGGGCGAAAAAGGTGCGGGGCGCGAGTCTCATTGCGGCTTCCAGGAGTAGTAAAAGTAGTTATCGCAATAGCTAAACGGGTTGTCTTCGTGCATCGCGCAGTGGGCGAGAAATACCCGGCCCAGGCCGTTGGTCTCCAGCCGGTCGCCATAGAAGAAAACAAAACGCTCCCCCGGCTTGCAGCTGAGCTTCAGCCGCTGACGCACCTCATCAAAATTCTTACTGTAGGCCGTCGCCGAGACCGAACGCAGCATTTCATCGCTGGCGAGCAGTTCGCACTGGCGGTGGTTCATCAGCGTCAGATTAATTGGCCGGGCGACGTGGGTTCCGGCAAACGTGAATGCCACCAGAAGCAGGGCGATGACCAGCAGGCAGCCGCCGGCCAGATACCAGCACATTCCGCGCGCATGTGGTGAAGCGGCAGGCGGTGTGGTTTCCCTTCCTGCCCCGGCGGGTTCGCCAGGCGGCGCGGCCGGGCTGGCGACATCGGCCAGCGCCGGCCCGGCGTCGAGCAGTTCGATGCTGAGATCCTGATTCAGCTGCAGCATGCCGCGCGACACGGTGACGATAATGTTATCGATATCGTAGTGGCGGAAAGTTTTGCGCAGCATGCTCAGATACTGGTTGAGGTTGCTATTGGAAGAAGTTAAGCCGTTATCGTCCCAGACTTTTTTCAACACTTCATCGCGACTGACCACGCCGGTATGGCGGAGAAAAAAATAGAGCAGCGCGCTGGCGGTGATGGATAGCTGGCTATCTGGTTCATCGCTGCCGGGCAGGGTTAGCGTGCCGTCTGTTGCATCATAAATGAGACGGGCATTGATGTTGTAGCGCATCGCGGCCTCACTCTATTCGCTTCATGCGGGAAGCGTCATTTTGGTCAGATCGTTCACCAGCGACTGGCGATGTTCGCTGCTCATGGTGCGCCCCTCGGTCAGCTCAGATAACCAGATACCGTCGGCGGCGTAGCGTACCAGGGTACCGGTTGGGCCGTTATCCAGCGCATCGCCTTGCGCCAGATGATCCAGCATCCAGTCGCGCCAGCATTTTCGCAGCACCGGTTCGTCCGGCATCGCCAGCGACAGCACCATCAGCTGACGGCTTTCGTGCGTGTCCGTCAACTGCGGATTGGACAGATAGTGCAAATAGGCCCGGGTAAAGCGTCCGTAAGCGATGTTATCGGCGGCCATCAGTTCGCTAATCGCCTTTTCCATAATCGCCAGCAGCCTGGCGAACAGAGCGAAAATCAGCGCCTGCTTATTGGGAAAATGGTGCAGGAGGCCGCCTTTGCTGACCCCAGCCTCGCGGGCGACAGCGTTCAGCGACAGGGCGGCGATACCGTCCCGGCCGGCAATCATCGCCGCCGATTCAAGCAGCTGACGGTGGAGACGGACGGGATCTTTTTTACGATGCTGGGCTTCCATGTTCATGGCCGGAATCATACCGACCAGACGGTATGATTATTTTTGATCGCTATCAATATGAGAGGCGGCTTCGCGCGATGCGATGCCGTTAATGCGTGGAGGCTCACAAATTGTCATATTAATGAAAGCGATAACCCGGAAGGGCTATCGCGTTGAGGTTTATTTCGTTGCCAGGTGCACCGCCAGGCCGCTTTGCCCCGGCGCCAGCTCCGGACGCAGCGTTAGCGACGGGATCAGATAGTCGCCATGATTTTGCCGGCGAAATGGAATGGGCTCGGTTTGCCACAGCGTGTCCAGCCGCTCGGCCAGCGTGGCGCACTGGTCGGCGAACTGCGCGGCATCGGTTTTGTCCGTGCGGTAAAACACCAGCGGCGGAAGCACCTCGAAGCCGGGATAGAACAGCATACCGTGCTGAATGGGGAACAGAATGTCGTCGATGGGGCCATTGATCCCGCGCGGTGAATAGTGTTCCGCCCAGCCGCCAGCGGTGACGATCAGCATCGCCCGCTTGCCGACGAAGGTGCCTTCCCCATAGCGATCGCCCCAGTGGCGGTCGCTGTGCTCGCCGACGCCATAGGCAAAGCCCCAGGCGTACACCCGGTCGATCCAGCCTTTCATGATCGCGGGCATCGAGAACCACCACAGCGGAAACTGAAAAATCACCGTATCGGCCCACAGCAGCTTTTCCTGCTCGGCGGCGATATCCGCGCTTTGAGTACCTTGGGCAAAGGCCTGTTTGGAGTCCAGGGTAGGACGCCAGAACTCGCCGACCGGCGGCGCACCGCTGTCGTCGGCGTCATACCCGGCCTTCCAGCGCATGGCGTAGAGATCGGAGACCTGGACTTCATGACCGGCCTGCAGCAGATGACGGATGGCGAAATTTTTGAGTCCGCCATTGAGGGAGCGCGGTTCCGGATGGGCGTAAATCAGCAGTACTTTCATAACATCACCTCTGAAGTGGGAAGAGCTGCAGAGTAGGAAAGCTGGCGCTATAGTAGAAATTAATTACTTAAATCCCAGGTATAGCTGTGATTAATTTACATCGTCTGGATCTCAATCTGCTGCGCACGCTCGACGTGCTGCTCAGTGAAAATAACGTTACCCGGGCGGCGCAGCGGCTGAATCTGTCGCAGCCGTCGGTCAGTATTCAACTCGCCAGGCTGCGGGAGATGTTCGCCGACCCGCTGCTGATGCCGGGCCCGCGTGGCATGCAGCCCACCGCCCGCGCCGATGAGCTTCGCCAGCCGCTGCGCGCTGCGTTAGCCGCGCTGGAGCAGGCGGTGGCGCCGGTGGCACCTTTTAATCCGGCCGCGGCGGCGGAGACCTGGCGGGTGGCGGCGACGGACTATATGGCTTCGGCGACCCTCATGCCGATGCTGGGCAGGCTACGGCAGGCCTCTCCCGGCAGTCGGCTGGCGGTATTCGAACTCCAGCCGGCGCGGCTGGAGCAGCAGGCGGCCAGCGATGAAGTGGATCTCTTTTTCCATACCCGCGAGGGCGCGCCGCCGGGGCTGCATCAGCGCCTGCTGTTTCGCGAGCGCTACGTGCTGGCGGGCCGGGCCGGGCATCCGGTGCTGCGGCAAGGGTTGAGCCTGGAAACGTTCTGTCAGCTGGAGCAAGCGATCGTCTCCCCGGACGGAGGCGGCTTCAGCGCGGCGACCGATACCGCGCTGGCGAACCTTGGCCTGACGCGGTGGGTTGTCCTTTCCGTGCCACATTTCCTGTTTATGCTGGAGACCCTGCGCAATAGCGATCTGGTGGCGGTGCTGCCGGAGCGGCTGGTGCGCGGGCAGAGCGGGCTGGCAGTCGTCGAGCCGCCGCTGGCGGTCGCCGGCTTTGAGATGCTGATGCTATGGCACGAACGCTGGCACCGCGACCCGGCGCATCAATGGCTGCGCCAGTTCATTGTGAATTCACTGGAGGAACAGACATGCTGAGCGGATTGAATCACCTGACCCTGGCGGTCAGCCAGCTGGCGCCGAGCGTAGCGTTTTATCAGCAGCTGTTGGGCATGACGCTGCACGCCCGCTGGGACAGCGGCGCCTATCTCTCCTGCGGCGATCTGTGGCTGTGCCTGTCGCTGGATCCGCAGCGGCGTGTCACTCCGCCGGAGGAGAGCGACTACACCCATTATGCGTTTAGCATTAGCGAAGCCGATTTTGCTAGCTTCGCCGCCCGCCTTGAGGTTGCCGGCGTGGCGGTCTGGAAGCTGAACCGTAGCGAAGGCGCCTCGCACTATTTCCTCGACCCCGACGGCCACAAGCTGGAGCTGCACGTCGGCAGTCTCGCCCAGCGCCTGGCCGCCTGCCGCGAACAGCCGTATAAGGGGATGGTATTTTTTGACCAGTGAAGCTGATTTGCGGACGCGAGGTAACCCGTCGTCCCGGTAAGCGCAGCGCCACCGGGGAGAACAGGCTAAACCTCACTCCATCGCCACCTTCACCGCTTCCCCCAGCTTCACCATCACCGCTTTATGTTTCTCGGTCGGCGGCAGGGCGCAGTTGATCCTGACGCAGTTGCGATACTTGCCCGCCGCGGAAAACAGCGACCCCGGCGCGACCTGGATCTTCAGCCGGCACAGCTGTTTGGCGACGCAGACCATATCCACCTGCTCCGGGAGCTCCACCCACAGCATAAAACCGCCTTTCGGCCGGGTGACGCAGATCCCGCACGGGAAAAACTCCCGCAGCCAGCAGGTGTAGATCTCGATATTGCGCTGATAGATCTGCCGCATCCGCCGCACGTGGCGGTGATAATGGCCTTCGCGAATAAAGTTAAAGGCCGCCAGCTGTGTTGAAGGGACGTTAGTGCCGCTGGCGGCGTACTTCATCTGGAGCAGCTTGTCGTAGTAGCGCCCGGGCGCTATCCAACCGATGCGCAGGCCGGGGGCGATGGTTTTGGTAAAGGAGCTGCAGAGCATCACCCGGCCGTCGATATCCCAGGAGTGAATGGTGCGCGGACGCGGGTACTCGGTAGCCAGCTCGCCGTAGATATCATCCTCGAAAATAACGATATCGTGGCGCTGGGCCAGGTTCAGCACCGCGCGCTTGCGGGCGTCCGGCATGATAAATCCCAGCGGGTTGTTGCAGTTCGGCACCAGGATAACCCCTTTGATCGGCCACTGATCCAGCGCCAACTCCAGGGCCTCGATGCTGATCCCGGTTTCCGGATCGGTGGGGATCTCAATCGTTTTTAATCCCAGTCCGCGCAGCATCTGCATGGTGCCGTAGTAGCAGGGGGATTCCACGGCGATGATGTCCCCTGGCTGGCACACCGACAGCAGGGCCAGCGACAGCGCGCTGTGGCAACCGCTGGTGAGCACCAGATCGTCGGCAGTCACCACCGATCCGCCGTCGAGCATCAGGCGGGCGATCTGCTCCCGCAGCTCGCGGCGCCCGGCCAGTTCGTCATAGTTCAACACCTCAGTGAGGTTGTGCTGGATCGCCCGGCTCAGTTCACGCCAGATGGGCTTCAGGCTTGGCTGCGTCACGTCCGGCGAGCCGCCGCCGAAGGGGATGATCGTTTTATCGTAGCGGGCGTCGAGCATGGTCTGCACCTGATCCCACTGGGTGATCTCCACCGGACGCTGCACCGGACGCGACATCGGCGGCACCGGCGGCTGGGCCTTGCGGGGGGCGACGAAATAGCCCGATCGCGGCTGCGGCACAATCATCTGCTGCTGCTCAAGCAGCTGATAGGCCTGCTGGACGGTGCTGATGCTGACGCCGTGCTCCTGGCTCAGGCTGCGCACCGACGGCAGCTTTTCGCCGTGGCGATACAGGCCCTGTTCAATGCGTTCGGCCAGCAGCGTCGCAAGATGTTGATAGCGGGTCATGCTGTATCCTTAATTGTCGCCATACAGATGGAATAACCAGTACAGATGGCCGGAAAAATTGGGGTCTGCTGTACGTTTTAGCCAATCTGTATGTTAAAGAAAAGTGTTTTGTGAATCTGTATTCCTCCCCCCCAAATCCGTGAAGATAAAGTCTCTGGCAAGGTGAGGAGGTAGAGGATGGAATTTCATGAGAACAGGGCAAGACAGCCATTTATCGGTTTCGTATTGCTGGCACGGTTTGTCAAAAAATGGTGGCTTCAGGAGCAAACGCGCAGAGCTTTGCAGAAAATGAGCGACGAACAGCTGAAAGATATCGGCCTGCGTCGGGATCAGATCAATTAAAAAGTGCTTTTTTTTCAGGCATCACTTCTTCTTTGCCCCGGTAAGCGCTGGCGATGCCGGGGAATCATTCACGAAATTTATCAATTGATGCGACGTGACCTTCCGTTTCTTGATACTTACCCTGATAAGTATTATTTTCTTCTCAACAATGAGAGGAAAAGCTGTGACTGAAGACGAACTGTTTGCCCGCCGCCCGCTGGGGATGCGGATGGCCATGGTGGTGCGCCAGTGGCGCGCGATTATTGACTCCGCTATCACCGATACGGGACTCACCCAGTCCAGCTGGACGGTGCTGATGCAACTGCATCAGTTGGGGGACAACGTCTCGGTCAGCGAACTGGCGGAGGTGCAGGGGATTGAACTGCCGCCGCTGATGCGCACCCTCTCATTACTGGAAAAGCAGGGCTATCTGTTGCGTTCCACATCGCCATATGACAAACGCATTCGCCTGCTGACGCTGACCGCCGAGGGGCGGGCTATTCTGGAAAAACTGAGCCGCGTGATCGAGACCTATCAGGAGCGCGTAACCCAGACCATCCCGGAGGCCGACCTCGTCACCTTCAGCGCCACGTTAAATCAAATCGCCTGCCGTTTGCGGAATATCCGCGAAGAAGATAACAAGATCTAACACACTATGATGACGCCTGAACAAAAATTTGCCCGCTGGGTACGGGTGAGTATTGCCGCTTTTCTGGGAATATTCGCCTGGTTTATCGTTGCCGATATCTGGATCCCGCTGACGCCGGACTCCACGGTCATGCGCGTGGTGACCCCGGTTTCGTCGCGGGTCTCCGGCTATGTCTCGCACGTCTACGTGCATAACAATAGCCAGGTGAAAAAGGGCGACCTGCTGTATGAGCTCGACCCAACGCCATTCATTAATAAAGTTGAAGCGGCACAGATCGCCCTTGAACAGGCGAAGCTGAGCAACCAGCAGCTGGACGCGCAAATCGCCGCCGCCCGCGCCAACCTGCGCACCGCGCAGTACACCGCCCGTAACGATAAGGTCACGCTCGATCGCTATCAGCGCCTGAGCACCATGCAGAACGTCTCGCAGTCCGATCTCGACAAAGTGCGGACCACCTGGCAGACCAGCGAGCAGTCGGTCTCGGCGCTGAACGCGCAGATCCAGAACCTGCTGATCCAGCGCGGCGAGCGCGACGATAAGCGCAACGTCACCCTGCAGAAATACCGCAACGCGCTGGAGGAGGCGCAGCTGAACCTGGCCTGGACCAAAGTGCGTGCGGAAACTGACGGCATGGTTAGCAACCTGCAGCTTAACCCGGGGATCTACGCCACCGCGGCGACAGCCGTGCTGGCGCTGGTCAACAACAATACCGATATCGTCGCTGACTTCCGTGAGAAGAGCCTGCGCCACACCGCGGTAAACACCGATGCGGCGGTGGTTTTTGACGCCTTGCCGGGGGAAGTTTTCCCGGCGCACGTGACCAGCAGCGATGCCGGGATTCTGGCGGGGCAGGAGGCGGTTAACGGGCAGCTGTCGCAGCCGGAACAGTCCACCCGCTGGGTGCGTGATGCCCAGCGAATGCGCATTCACGTCGCGCTGGATCAGCCGCTGGCGAAACCGCTGCCGACCGGCGCCCGCGCCACGGTGCAGCTGTACAATAGCGAGGGACCTTTCGCCCGCACCTTCGCCGGCCTGCAGATCCATCTGGTGAGCTGGTTGCACTATGTCTATTAATACCCTGGCGCACGTCTTTACCCCGCACGGCAATATCGTCTACACGGCGAATGATTTTCGCCAGACGGTGCGTATCGCCGTGGCCGGGACCATTGCGCTCAGCATCTCCACCTTCTACGACGTGCAGTACGGCGTATTTTTTGTGGTGTATCCGCTGATGCTGATGTCGCTGGTGCCGGTGTTCAACCGCCACGTCGCCCGCCAGTTTGTGTTCAGCGCGGCGGTGAACTGCGTCGAAATGGTGCTGATTGTCGGTTATTTGTCGCAATGGCCGGTGATCATGACGCTGGTGGTGTTCGCCCTGTACGTGATGCGTTTTCGCTTTATGAGCCAGGGGCCGCTGTTTCTGCTGGGGTCGATGGGGGTGGTGTGTCAGAGCACGATGCTCAACTTTATGAGCTACCCGACCAGCAACTGGCACACCCTGATGTTCTCCAACATGGAAGCGTGCGTGCTGGCGGTGGCGCTGAGCGCGCTGCTGCATTACCTGATCCCGGACGTCGAACCGCGCAAGCCGCCGCCGCGCATTGAAAAAGACGCCGCCCGCATCCGCCACGAGTCGCTGCTCTCCGGCACGGTGGCGACGATCATCTTCGTGGTGTTTCAGATCTGCGATCTCAGCGACTCGCTGTCGGCGCTGATGGCCGGGATCCTGATCCTGTTCCCGATGCACTATCGCGGGGCGGTGATCAGCTCGATCTGGCGCGTGGCGGGGGTGGTGCTGGCCTGTCTCTATATTCTGGTGGTGCAGCTGATTATCTATGACTTCAGCAATCACATGATCCTGATGATGCCGCTGATTGGCCTCGGGCTGGCCTTTAGCGCCCGCCTGCACGTGATGGAGAAAGTGGGCGCCGGGGTGGGCTTCGCCAGCATTACCACCATCGGCATTATGTTTGGCCAAAACCTGCATCCCTATCAGGATCTGGTGTTCAGCGATCTGTACCGCATCACCTCGGTGACGGTCTCGCTGGTGGTGACGCTGACCCTGGTTTTTCTTATGCACCGTCTGCTGAACTGCTTTGCGGCGACGCGCTTTGTGGTAAGCGATTAACCTGCCGGTGGGAAGGTGGCGAGACAGCGCCACGCCTCCCCGTCCTGCTGATATAACGCCGCCGTCTGTTCCGGGACGATCCAGGCTCGCGCGTCGGCTTCCGTCCCCTCAAGCAGGATGCACAGCCCGCAGC
The DNA here is from genome assembly GCF_040064295.1 of Klebsiella sp. JB_Kp031. NCBI lineage: Bacteria > Pseudomonadati > Pseudomonadota > Gammaproteobacteria > Enterobacterales > Enterobacteriaceae > Klebsiella > Klebsiella sp. JB_Kp031. Next base: position 59,961 of record NZ_JBEAJW010000032.1, on the reverse strand, counting down.
CGCTGCGCAGCTGGCGGGGAATATCTTTGACCTCGAAGGTCATTCCCGCCGCCTGCAGGGCTTTGCGCGTTCGCACCACTCCCACCGTGGAATGAAATAAAAACAGAAACGTTGTCATTCGCGCCTCCGCTGGCGCTGGCCGATCAGCGCCGCGCCGATCGCCCCGGCGAACTGGGCGTCGGGATGGGTTGTCACCGCCATGCCGACATGGCTTTCCAGCATGCGGGCAAAGGCGGCGCAGTGGCTGACGCCGCCGGTAAACAGCAGCGGCCCCTGCGCTGATAAGCGGCCGATAAAGTTCGCGCTGCGCCGGGCCATGGCGTTAATCACCCCCGCCAGAATCGCCTCCGGCGCGACTCCCGCCGACCGCAGGCTGATGACTTCCGATTCGGCGAATACCGTACACATGCTGGTGATGGCATGCGGTTCCACGCCGTCGGTAATGGCGTCCAGCTGTTCGACGCTGGCGCCGAGGGTGCGTGAAATGACCTCCAGAAAGCGGCCGGTGCCGGCGGCGCATTTGTCATTCATCAGAAAGTCGCTGAGGTTGCCCCCGGCATCCAGCTGGATAACCTTGCTGTCCTGGCCGCCGATATCAATCACCGTGCGGGTGTCCGGTGCCAGCAGGCGGGCGCCGAGACCGTGACAGGAAATCTCCGTCACCTGTTTATTGGCGAAATCTACCAGCTGGCGACCATAGCCGGTGAGGGTTAAAAAGGGCGTTTCCGCGAGGCCAGCGCGCAGCGTCTCCCAGGCCTCATGGATGGCGTCAGCGGGGCGAAAGGGGGTCGGGCAGAGGAAACGACGCGTAACCACCCCGTCCGCGAGCAGGATGCCTTTCGTGGCAGTGGAGCCGGAATCAATACCAACCGTGTAGATCACGCGTGCTCCTTACAGCATTTCGATAAAGGCGGCGACGCGGGTGCTGAGCTGGCCGAGGTCCGCTGTCGAATAGTCGGTTTCTATCGCCATATAAGGAAGGTCGTGCTGCTGGCGGAGATGGCGTTTAATGGCCAGCGATTCCACGGCATAGGTATGGCAGGCCTGCAGAATGACGTCGATCACCCCGTCGGCCTGGTACTCCTCCACCATCTGGCTCAGCAGCTGCAGGCGCTGATGGTTAGGGGAAATACAGGAGCAGCCGATGGCGAGATATTTGTCGGTTAAGGCGTCGTAGACGTCGCCCTCTTCCGCCACGCAGCGCTCGGTGGCCTTCGCGCCGGTGCAGTTTTCATAGCCCACCACCCAGCCGCCGTTTTCTTCGATGGCGCGGACCACTTTTTCCGCCGCGCCGCCGATCGGGCAGCCGGTGATCAGAATGCGCGGGCGGGATGCCAGTCGTTTACCCTGCCGCCACTCCTGACGGATGCGTTCCGCCATGGCGTTGAGCTCGTCAATCAGCGCGGTTTTGTCGAAGCGGAAGGTGGCGCCGTACACCACTTTCAGGATGTCGCCGCCGCTGAGCGCCGGCGGATTGAGCTGCCCGAGACGATAAAAGTGGGCCAGCGCCCGGCGTTCACGGTTTTTCAGCACGATGGCTTCGCGCAGCGCCGCCTCGCTAATCGGCGCGCCAAACCGCGCCTCAATCACCTGTTGCAGGCGCAGGATCTCCGCTTTCCACAGCGCGCGGGAGGCCGCGTCGCTGGCGCTGTTCGGCAGCTGCATCACGTGGACCGCCTTGAACTCGGCCATGTACTCGTACATTTTCTTTTTGCCGTCGCAGGTGGTTTCCCCGACCACCAGGTCAGAGAAATAGAAGTAGGGGCATTTATCGGTTTTGCCGAAGCCGTAGCTGCTTTTGATTAACGGACAGAGATTGCGCGGCAGATCTTTTTCCGCTTCCTCGATGGTTTCATCGGAGGTAGAGCACAGCGAGACCACCACGGCCCCCGCCGCCATAGCGATCTCCTGAGGCATAAAGGTGCAGTAGGTACCCACCAGCGGCACGTTCTGCTCTTTAAGATCCATGACGGTGAGAAAGCCCTTCTGGCGAGCTTCCGAGAACTGGTCAAAAATAGCGGGTAGATCGGTGATAAGCGACATGGTTTTCCTTCCCCGTACACGGGAGATGCTGAAAGAGTCGCCATTATAACCCTGTTGTTTGTATGCTTTTATTGATCTCCTGCGTCTGCGCGCGGCGTTAATAGACCTTCTTTAAATCCATCTCTTCCTGGATCCGCTCGCTCCACGCCAGATGAGTGCGGATGGCCTCTTCGATACCGGCGTTGTAGAACAGCGGCCCCAGCTCCTGGGCGATAAAGTCGACAAAAAATTCAGCGTCAAACTGCTCCAGCTCGAGGTTAAACGTCTCTTCGCAGTACTTGCTGAGCCTGTCGCGCAGCAGGTCACGCTGCGCCGGGCTGAGTTCAATCTCACTCATGATGGGGCTTTCTCCGTAAAAGGGGTCACGACTGCCGGGCTTCAATGACCGCTTGCGCACACTGACGCTGGTGGCGTAACAGTCCGGCGAGGCAGCAGGCGGCGATGAGCCCGGCGGCCACCGCTAACAGGTGGAAGGGCAGTCTCCCGCCATGGAACCACAGCCAGCGCGCGCCTTCAATCGATAAGGCGCTGACGCTGAGGATCACGATATTCAGCGAAGCGGAGACCGTGCCTTTCGGCAGGTCGTTGGAAAAGAGGGTAAAGCGGAACAGCGTCGGGAAAATTAGCCCGATGCCGAAGGCGTAGAAGCAGGTGCCGAGCACCGACCACAGCCAGACGTGCGGCCATACCAGATTCCCAACGATCAGGATGGCCAGGCCGAGCATCTGTACCGGCACCGCGCTGAGGACAAAGCGCGGGCGGGTGGGATCTTTTACCCAGCGCGCCACCGACAGGTTGGCGATGATGACGGCGCTGAAGACCGGCACCTGGCTCCAGGCGAACTCGCTGGTGGTCAGCCCGCCGGCGTCCATTAAAATCACCGGCGATACCGCCACCCAGCTCATCAGTGGAATATAGCTCAGCGACAGCGTGGCGGCGCCGAGCAAAAAGATGCGGTTGCGAAAGACGTTGCGAAAATCGCGCAGCACGCCCAGGGGGCTGAACGGCACATCGCCCCGGCGCACCGTCTCCGGCATGGTCAACAGCAGCCCCAGCCAGGCCACCAGCCCCATGGCGGCGATAATGCCGAACAGCGCTTTCCAGTGGATAAAATGCATCAGCGCCGCGCCGGAGAGCGGGCCGACGATCGGTGCCACCAGCACGACGGAGGTGATCACCGCCATCAGCCTGATCGACCTTTTTTCCTCAAAGGCTTCCTGCACGGTGACGTAGCCGACGGTGGCAATAAAGCAGATGCTGGTGCCCTGCACGAAGCGGGCAATCAGGAACTGGGTCATGGAGGTGGTGAACAGCGTCGCCAGGCAGGCGAGGGTGAAAATGAGCGCGCCGGTGAGCAGTACCGGACGCCGTCCGATTCGGTCAGAGAGCGGCCCCAGCAGCCACTGCAGCGCCATGCCGCCGGCCATATACAGGCTTACCGAGGCTGGGGCCAGCGCCACATCGGCGTTAAAATCCCGCACCACGTGGAGGATCCCCGGCTGGATCAGGTCGGTGGTGAGATAGGCGGAAAAATCATACAGAATGAGCGCCGCCGGGAAGAACAGCGCGGCGGCGTGCCGGGTTAGCCAGTGGGTCATCCGGTGCATTATCTCGCCCTCCCTGTGGAATATTTATCAGCGCTATTGTTCAGATAGTATCATTGCTAACCAATATGCAGATGCAGCAGCGAGGGGATCTGCGAGAGCAGCCACAACAACAGACCGATAGTTCCACCCACCAGGGTGCCGTTGATGCGGATGAACTGCAGATCTTTACCGATGTTGAGCTCGATCTGCCGCGACATATCGCGGGCGTCCCAGCTCTTCACCGTGTCGCTGATATGTCGAGTGAGGAAGGCGGCGAACTCCGGCGCCACCCGATGCGCCGCCTGCTCCAGGTGTTCGTTGAGCGATTCGCGCAGCGCGTCGTCGCGGAGTAAGGTTTCACCGAACCACTGGCCGGCCTCGGCGATGCGCTGCTTGATACGCGAGTCGTCGCTGCTGATATCGTTTTTTACCCAGCCGCGCAGGTCTCCCCACACTTCGCCAAGATAGCGGTTGAAGGTCTCATCATTTTTCAACCAGGCTTTGATGTTATCGGCCTTCTGCGCCAGTTCCGGGTCGGATTTCAGGTTATCGATTAGCTTTTGCGTCGCGCGGTCAAAGGTCTGGCGGATCTGGTGGGTGCGATCGTGGGTGACTTCGTCCAGTAGGGTATTCACGGCGTCGGTGACCATCTCGGCGCTGTGCTCGCCGAGCCACTCGGTGGGTAACAGCCTGGCCTTCAGCGGATGTTCGGTCTCCAGCCAGTGTACGATGCCGCGGGCGATAAAAGCGCGGGAGCTGTCGCGCTGCAGCAGGGCGATCAGCTGATTTATCAGCGAATCCAGCAGCTTTTGATGGCGGTTGTCGCGGGTCAACCCCTCCAGCATCATGGCGCTGGTCTGCGTCAGGTCGACCTTATCGATCGCCTTATGCACCGCGCGCCGCAGCAGGCGCTGAATGCGGGCGTCATCGGTCAGTTCGAGAAAACCGCTCATCACCTGCAGCAGGTGTTGGCCAACCCGCCGGGCGTTCTCAGGCTGGCTGAACCAGTTGCCGAGCATCAGCGCTGGTTGATAGCGGCGGATCAGCGCCACCAGCGACGGGGTATCGAGGAACTTCTCCTCAACGAAGCGGCCGAGGTTGTCGGCGATGCGATCTTTGTTGCGCGGGATAATCGCGGTATGGCGGGCGACAAAGGGCAGCGGAATACGGCGAAACAGGGCCACCACCGCAAACCAGTCGGCCAGCGCCCCGACCATCGCCGCTTCGGAAATGGCCTTCAGCGCGCTGACCCACGGCGTCGGCGGCAGCAGCAGGGTGGTAATAAATAGCGCGGCGGCGATCAGCAGCAGCGACAGCGCCAGCAGTTTGGCGCGTTTCAGTACAGCGAGTTTTTCCATAAACTTAAGCATATAACCTGACGGCGAGGTCGTGCAAAAATCGCCAGATAATCCACAGACCGAACAACATCAGGATCGCCCCCGCAGCCCGCTCGACCCGCCAGACGATGGCGCTCAGGCGGCGCTGTACCTGCGGCAGCGCAATCGCGCTCACCAGCAGTAAATCCCAGAAGAACACCACGCTGACCATCCACAGCCCGCTCACCGTTTGCTGCAGCAGGGTGACCGCCGGCCCCAGCAGGGAGGTCATCAGCGCCAGATAAAACAGCGCATTCTTCGGGTTGAGCAGCGATGACCCCAGCCCCAGCAGTAGCTGCTTGCCGAACCCCGGACGCGATGCGCGAACGCTCTCCACCGCCAGCGCCGCGGGACAGCTGCGAATCAGCAGGCTGCCAATCCACAGTAAGTAGCCCGCGCCCAACAGCTCGATGAGTAAAAACAGCAGCGGCGCCTGGCGCAGAAGTCCCCAGCCAACGATGGCCAGAACAATATACAGCGCATTGCCGGCGGCGATGCCGAGACACAGTCCGAGGCTGCCGCGGATCCGGTAGCGTACAGCGTAACCGACCAGCAGAAAAAAATCGGGGCCCGGGCTGAGCAGGGCGACAAAGTGGGACAGGGCTAACGCCGGGAAGGCGGCGGGGAAGAGAGTCGATAAGGTATGCATAGTGGCCTCGATAATGGTGCTGAGGCCACCCTACGCCAGGTGGAAAATTACTTATTGTCGGAAATTGATCTGCTGTGCGCATACTGCCGCGGCGTGGCGGCGGTATAGCTGACGAAGGTTTTATGGAAATGGCTCTGATCGGCAAAGCCGGCCTGATAGCCGACGTCGGCGATAGGGTCCCCGGCACGTAAGCGCGTTTTCGCATATTCAATGCGCGCCATATTGATCAAACTGGCGGGCGTCAGGCCGGTATCCTGCTTCACGGCGCGGATAACGGTCTCTTTACGTAGCGCGCTATCGTGGGCCAGCTTATCCAGCGATGGCGGCGCCGGCAGATCTGTCGCCAGGCGCTGAAACAGCAGGGCGCTGGCGTGATGTGGCGCCTGCGGCGTGGCGGCGCACAGCGGCAGCGCGTGCAGGAGCTGCGCCACCCGGGCTGGCAGTTGCTCAATGCGGCCGCGGCTCATCAGGGCGACAATCTGCTGGAAGCAGGCAAAGAGAGGGCTGTCGTGCAGCAGCGGCTGCGGCGAGGTGATACTGGCGCCAGGGGGTATATCCGGACGCTGCGCATGGCACCATGCCGCCTCCAGATACAGCATATGATAGCTGCGCGGCCGGTCACGCAGCGGATTACAGCTATGCGGCGCGTGCGGCGGGATCACGATCAGATCCCCGGGCTGCAGGAGATATTCCTGTCCATTGCACAGGCAGCGCGTTTCACCGTCGATAATCGCCCCCACCGAGAGCTGCGGGTGGCTGTGGCGCTTATAGGCCTGACGGCTGCGCCAGGTGCTGCGCAGCTCCAGCCACGGCAGGCGATCGTCTCGCCAGAAGGTTTGGGGAATATCTCGGGTATGGTTCACCGCATCGACCTTTGCTGAGGGGATAAATCGTTTATAGCATGCTGCGCCGAGGCTGTCGCCCGCCGGGATTTGCGTACCGCGTCGAAAAAGGATGTCGCGCTTGCAGTCCGGGGAAATATGTTTTCGTCGCGGAATGTAAAACTCCGGTTTCCGGGGTGCCAGAGTCATTCATGGGAGGTAGAGTCCCTGCAGGATAAGCAGGCAGGGATGAGCCGATGGCAAAGGGCACCACCTCGACGCCGCATGATGCGGTGTTTAAACAGTTTCTCACTCAGGCCGACATCGCCCGTGATTTCCTGGCGATCCATCTACCGCCTGCGCTGCGTCAGCGCTGCGACCTCGATACCTTACAGCTGGAGTCGGCAAGCTTTATCGAGGAGAGCCTGCGGGCCTGGTACTCCGATGTGCTGTGGTCACTCAAAACCGCGTCTGGCGAGGGCTACATTTATGTGGTTATCGAACATCAGAGCTCGCCGGATGCACAAATGGCCTTCCGCCTGATGCGCTACGCCATCGCCGCGATGCAGCGCCATCTGGATAGCGGTCATACCAGACTGCCGCTGGTGGTGCCGATGCTGTTCTATCACGGAGCGACCACGCCATACCCGTGGTCGCTCAACTGGCTGGACTGCTTTGCCGATCCACCGCTGGCGAGGGAGCTTTATGCCTCGCCCTTTCCGCTGGTGGATATCACGGTGATCCCCGACGATGAGATCGTTCGTCACCGGCGCGTGGCATTACTCGAGCTGATACAAAAGCATATTCGCCAGCGCGATTTAATGGGGATTGTTGAGCAGCTGACGACGATTTTACTTAGCGGTGACGCTAATGACAGGCAGATAAAAACGCTGTTTAATTATCTGCTGCAGACTGGCAACGCGCGCCGCTTTGGCCGGTTTATCCAGGAAGTGGCGCAACGGGTTCCTCAGCACAGGGAGAGATTGATGACCATCGCCGAACGATTACAGGAAGTGTGGCGCAGAAAAGGCAAGCGTGAAGGACAGCATGCCGAGGCGCTGCGCATTGCCCAGAGGATGCTGGCCGACGGCATTGCCCGCGAGACGGTGGTGAAAATCACCGGCCTGACCGCCGATGAGGTCGCCGCGCTGGCGCATTGATAACGCCGGGGCGGCATGACGGTCGCCCCGGTTAGCCACCGTTATGGAATATTCCGGATATACCTAACTTTACCCGCATCGCCAGCCATCTCGACTACTCTTAATATCCTTAACGGCATTTTTGACTGCCTTTATAGCGATAACAAGGAGACATGCGATATGGCCTATCAGACGGTGAATCCTGCGAACAATCAGCTTATTAAAACGTACCCGGCGCACAGCGATGCGGACGTGGAGGCGGCGCTGCGGCAGGCGGATGCGCTCTATCATTCTGCCTGGGCGAAAGGGGATATCGAACCGCGCCTGGCGGTGCTGCATAAGCTGGCGGATCTGATCGACAGCCGGGTGGAAGATCTGGCGAAAATCGCCAGCCAGGAGATGGGGAAACTCATTAAGCAGAGCCGCGGCGAAGTGAAACTGTGCGCGCAAATCGCCCGCTATTACGCCGATAACGCCAAATCGTTCCTGGCGCCGGTGAAGTATCCCTCCGAACTGGGTGAAGCATGGGTTGAGCACCACCCCATCGGCGTCTTACTGGCGGTAGAGCCGTGGAACTTCCCCTATTACCAGCTGATGCGCGTCCTGGCGCCAAACCTGGCGGCCGGGAACCCGGTTATCGCCAAACACGCCAGCATCGTGCCGCACTGCGCGGAGACCTTTGCTCATCTGGTGCGCGAGGCCGGCGCACCGGAAGGGGCGTGGACCAATCTGTTTATCTCTCAGGATCAGGTGGCGAAGATTATCGCCGACGACCGTGTGCAGGGGGCGGCGCTGACCGGGTCGGAAAAAGCCGGCAGCGTGGTGGCGGCGCAGGCGGCGAAGCATATTAAGAAATCGACCCTGGAACTCGGCGGCAACGATGTGTTTGTGGTGCTCGATGATGCCGACCTCGATCGCGCGGTGAAAATCGGCGTCCAGGCGCGGCTGAATAACGCCGGCCAGGTGTGTACTGCCGCCAAGCGGTTTATTCTGCATGAGAGCATCGCTGAGTCGTTTCTGACGAAATTTAGCGAGGCGTTTCGCCAGGTAAAAATAGGCGATCCGCTGGATGAAAGCACCACGCTGGGGCCGCTCTCCTCTAAAGATGCGCTGGAAACCTTGAGCAAGCAGGTGGACGAGGCGGTCAAAAACGGCGCCACGCTGCATCTGGGCGGCAAAGCGGTGGCGCGGGAAGGCAACTTCTTTGAACCCACTATCCTGACCGGTATCACCCGTGACAACCCGGCGTACTTCGAAGAGTTCTTTGGCCCGGTGGCGCAGATCTATGTGGTGAAAAACGATGAGGAGGCGATTGCGCTTGCCAATGATTCTCACTATGGCCTGGGCGGCGCGGTGTTCAGTCAGGACATCGAACGCGCCAAACGGATGGCATCCGCCATTGAAACCGGGATGGTCTATATCAACTGGCTGACCGATACCGCGCCCGAACTGCCGTTTGGCGGCGTGAAGCGTTCCGGTTATGGCCGGGAGCTCTCCGATCTCGGTATCAAAGAGTTCGTGAACCAGAAGCTGGTGGTGGTGCGCCGCTAGGCCGGCCATAAAAAAACCTGCCATCCGGCAGGTTTTTTTATAATAGATTTATTGCACTTCGACTTTATCCCAGCCGCTTTTGAACATACAGCTGTCGACTAAGGTCTCCCGCTGATATTCATTCGCGTCTTCTACCGTATAACTTGTTTCAACATCCTGTTTCTTTTGCTTTTTGTCCGTTTTTTCTGAACTGGACCCGGTCACCACGTTATCCGGCGGGAGATCGACCAGGGCCTGCGCTTCACATTCGGTGAGCTTTTTATGCATCTCGGCATCGCTTAAACCCGGCTTCACCCAGGTATACTGAGTGCAGCCGGTCAGCAGCAACGCCAGGCTCAGCGCAGAGAGCGCGGCGAGACGTGATTTCATCAGAAGGTAACCCCGCCGCCTACGTAGGCGCCGTCAATCAGGGTGTGGTTTGGGCGGCCCTCTTTGCCGTCAACGCTCACGTGACGGTAACCCACCTTCAGGGTCAATGGACCAACCGGGGACCAGCTCACGCCGCCGTTCGCTTCAACATAGTTTTTCACGCTGTTGTTCAGGCCGTCGGGCGCGACATACCCTTCGCCAAATACGTGGATGCTGTCGGTCAGGGCCACGTTCACCCCGCCGCCGACCGGAAACGCGACGCCGTTATCGCCTTTTTTCGGTCCCAGATAGATAGCTTTCGCGCCAGCGTTGAGCATCACCGGGCCCACTTCCAGATTGTAACCCGCGCCAACGCCGCCGGTCTGGCTACCGTCATCGGTATTCTTCAGCCAGTGGCTTTCGGCATACAGGCCGGAAGAGGATTTACCCATTTCCATATTCAGGTTGGTAAAATTCTTACCTTGTTCAACGGTAAACCCCATTGCCATGGCGGAACCAGAGACCGCGGTCAGGGCAGCAACAATCAGGATGTTAAGCTTTTTCATGGTTTGCTCCTCGTCATTAAATTTGTCTGAGGGCACCTTAACAATCGATGTTTACCTCTGCAAATGTGACTTACGTCGATTTTTTATGCTGGTTTTGTCAGCGGTGTGTTTTGATAATGTTGTAAAGACGTTGGGTTACGGCGAGGTCAATCATGAAATTTGGTCTGTTTAGCAGAGGTTTAATGGGTGAGCTAAACAGAAACTGAACAGGGCGGGCATTAATTATTAAGGATCCTATTCATTTAGTTTCTTATTATTTCCAAAAGTGTTTCTACTGTTACTTATAAAAACGTTGATTTACATTTTTCGACGCGATGACGACGTTTTGTTCCTGTCTTTGACGATGTGCGGTGAGAGAAGGGGGCCTGCGCCTTAGCGCGCAGGCGGGTAGGTTAGCGTCGTAACCCGGCAAACGCCGCGCGAATTTCCTCTTCCGGCAACTGAATGCCGATAAACACCAGCGTGCTGTGCGGCGTTTCATCGCCCCACGGGCGATCCCAGTCGGCGCTGTAGAGGCGCTGCACGCCCTGGAACAGCAGCCGATTCGGCTCGCCGTCGATCCACAGCATCCCTTTATAGCGCATCAATTGCTCGGCGAAGGAGAGCAGCAGGTTTTCCATTACCCGTGATACCTCGCTGATATCCACCGGGTAATCCATCTCAACCACGATTGATGACACGTCGTTTTGCTTCTCGGCCATAAAGTGGAAACGCGGTGTGCTGTTAACGACCTTCTCTTCCAGCATAAAGCCGCTGGTGTTAAACAGCTGGCTTAGATCGATATCGCCATGAATGACGGTATAAATCGGCGCCCGGGCATTGATGCGCGCCAGGCGTTCGCGCAGCTTTTCGGTATCGCCGGCAACATCAATTTTGGTCAGCAAAATGCGGTCCGCGTAGCCCACCTGCGACTGGGCGATGGTGAACTGATCCATCTGCTGGTCGGCATGGACCGCATCCACCAGGGCGATCACGCCATCCAGCAGATAGCGCTCGCAAAGCACCTCATGGGAGAAAAAGGTCTGGATAATCGGCCCCGGGTCGGCCATGCCGGTGCACTCAATCACCAGCCGGTCAAACTCGATTTCGCCGCGATCGCGGCTGTCGAGGAGATCGAGCAGGGCGTCTTCCAGTTCGTTGGATCGCGTACAGCAGATGCAGCCGTTGGTCAGGGTTTTGATCTGCGTGGCGCGGTCGCCGATCAGCTGATCGTCAACGGAGACTTCGCCAAATTCATTTTCAATCACGGCGATTTTGAAACCGTGCTGCTCATTCAGGATATGGCGCAGGAGGGTGGTTTTTCCTGCGCCGAGAAAACCGGTGAGTAGGGTGACTGCAATCGGTGCCATTATTGCCTCCATTAACAGCAGCGGACGCCGCCTTTGCCGTCGCCGCCGTAGCGGGCCTGCTGGCGTTCGCGGAAGAATTCTTCATAAGTCATGTACGGCTGATCCGGATGGTTGGTTTGCATATGGGCGACGTAGTTGTCGTAATCCGGAATGCCAATCAGCATTTTCGCCGCCTGACCGAGATATTTTTTAGCCTGACCTAAGTTACCAAACATTGTAAGTTCCAGATAACGAATAAAGCCGGATGGCGACTCGCGCCTTATCCGGCCTACGTTAATGCGCTTGTTTGTAGGCCGGATAAACGTAGCGCTATCCGGCATCAGAGTTAATGATGTGACGAGGTCTTCACACCGCCTTCCGGTACCGGCACGTACGGGGTCTCTTTGTCGGTGCGCACCTTATTGTTGCGCACGTTGAGCCAGGTTTTGATGCCGTAGAAGATGATGCTGTACACCACCACCAGGAACAGGATACTCAGCCCGGCGTTGGTGTAGTTGTTGACCACGATATGATTCATGTTGGCAATCTGCTGCGCGGTCAGCTCGCCGCCGGCAGCAATCTTCTCTTTATACTGCTGAGCCATAAAGAAGAAGCCTTCCATCTGCGGGTTGGTGCTGAACAGCTTCAGGCCCAGCGCCCAGGTGGTGCACAGCAGCAGCCACGCAGCCGGGATCACGGTGACCCAGATATATTTGGTGCGTTGCATTTTGACCAGCACCACGGTGCCAAGCACCAGCGCCACGGCGGCCAGCATCTGGTTAGAAATACCGAACAGCGGCCACAGGCTCTTCACGCCGCCCAGCGGGTCGACCACGCCCTGATACAGCAGGTAGCCCCACAGCCCGACGCAGCCCGCGGTACCGATAATCCCGGCGACCAGCGAGTCGGTTTTTTTCAGGAACGGCACGAAGTTACCCAGCAGATCCTGCAGCATAAAGCGGCCTGCGCGGGTACCGGCATCCAGCGCGGTGAGGATAAACAGCGCTTCAAACAGGATACCAAAGTGGTACCAGAAGCCCATATCCGCCATCGGGATGATTTTATGGAACACGTGGGCGATACCGACGGCCAGCGTCGGCGCGCCGCCGGCGCGGTTCAGTACCGAAGGTTCGCCGATATCTTTCGCCGTCTGCAGGATCTGCTCAGGTGAAATCACGAAGCCCCAGGAGCTGACGGTCGCCGCCGCGTGGACGGTCACTTCTTTCAGCTGCGCGGCGATCATCGCCGCGTTTTCACCGCCCATTTCGTGCAGGTTCGGCATGACGATGCCCAGGCCCGCCGGCGGGGTGTTCATCGCGAAGTAGAGACCCGGTTCGATAATCGATGCCGCGACCAGCGCCATGATGGCCACGAAAGATTCCATCAGCATCGCGCCATAGCCGATAAAGCGGGCATCGGTTTCGTTGGCCAGCAGCTTCGGCGTGGTGCCGGAGGCGATCAGCGCGTGGAAGCCGGAGACCGCGCCGCAGGCGATAGTGATAAACAGGAACGGGAACAGGGCGCCTTTCCACAGCGGGCCGGTGCCATCAATGTACTGGGTCACTGCCGGCATTTTCAGGTCCGGGTTGAGGATAACGATCCCCAGCGCCAGGCCGACGATAACGCCGATTTTCAGGAAAGTAGCCAGATAGTCACGCGGCGCCAGAATCAGCCATACCGGCAGCAGGGCGGAGATAAACGCGTAGCCAATCAGGGTAAAGGTGATGGTGGTGTCTTTAAAGGTCAGCGCCGGGCCCCAGTAGGGGTCGTGAGCAATAATGCCGCCGAACCAGATGGAGGCCACCAGCAGCACGATACCGATAACCGACACTTCACCCACGCGGCCCGGGCGCAGGAAGCGCATGTAGATACCCATGAACAGCGCGATAGGTACCGTCGAGCAGACGGTAAAGACGCCCCACGGGCTCTCCGCCAGCGCTTTCACTACGATCAGCGCCAGTACCGCGAGGATGATGATCATAATCAGGAAGCAGCCGAACAGGGCGATAGAGCCCGGAACCGGCCCCATCTCCTGCTTGATCATCTCGCCCAGCGAGGCACCGTTACGCCGCGAGGAGATAAACAGCACCATAAAGTCCTGTACTGCCCCCGCCAGCACCACGCCGGCCAGCAGCCAGAGGGTGCCAGGCAGATAGCCCATCTGCGCGGCAAGCACCGGGCCCACCAGCGGGCCGGCGCCGGCAATGGCGGCGAAGTGGTGGCCAAACAGCACGTAGCGGTTGGTCGGCACATAGTTCAGGCCATCGTTATTAATGACCGCCGGCGTCGAGCGCGTCGGGTCAAGCTTCATCACCTTCTGCGCGATATACAGGCTGTAATACCGGTAGGCGACGAGGTACACGGAAACCGACGCCACGACGATCCACAGGGCACTGACGTGCTCACCGCGGCGCAGGGCGACGACTGAGAGGCAAAATGCCCCGATGATTCCGAGAATCACCCAGGGTATGTGCTTGAGTAGTTTTTTGGTATCCATAGTAAAACCTGGCGTTAATTAGATGAATAATTGGCCGAAGCCGTCTGGTTTTAAGTAAGGGTTAATGGAGGTATTGATTAGCTAGGCTGGCTTCGATCTTGCCAGAACTACGCGCGCGTAAAGTTGGGTAAATCGGTGAGTGGTTGTATAGGGGGTTAAGCGGTTACTGGAGGGGGTAAGCGGTTGGCTACGAAGTGAACAGGGCTGGATTATGTGATTGTGATCACAGGAGATTGTGGCCTGCGACTCTGTTGGTTAACGCTCCTCCCCAACCGGGGAGGAGCAGGCGAGGCCATTACACCGCGACTTCCATGTCCATCATCACCGGGTGGAAACGGCGTTTAAAGTAAATCAGGCCGTGGCCTTGCGGGCTCAGGGTAATATTGCGGATCTCCACCAGATATACCAGGTGGGTACCGATGGTTTGCACCTGGCTAATCTCGCCTTCGAGACTGGCCAGCGAGCCCTTCAGCACCGGCTGCCCGAGCGCGCCGTGCTGCCAGCCGCTGAGGGCAAACCGCTCTTCCATCGTCACCCCGGTCATCCCGGCGAAATGACGGGCCATGATTTCCTGTTCGTGGTTCAGCACGTTGATGCACAACTTGCCGTTGCCCTGAAACACCGGGTTCATCGCGCTGTTGGCGTTGATACACACCATCACCGATGGCGGCGTATCCGTCACCGAGCACACCGCCGTGGCGGTAATCCCGCAGCGGCCGGCTTCGCCTGCGGTAGTGACCACATTCACCGCCGCCGACAGGCTGGCCATGGCATCGCGAAAACGCAGGCGTTGTTCATCTAATTGCATTATGACCTCCCGCTGCGAATTACTTCAGCAGCTTATCCAACATGTTGATATCAGCGTTATTGTGCAGATGCGGCACCGTCCAGCCGTTCTGGTCGTACTCGGACAGGCAGCGGTCGACCATCGCCATCATCTTGTCCATATTGCCGGAGCTCTGCGCCTGGCGCAGACACTGCAGGCGAATCTCATCCTGGCTACCGGAGTAGTTGATTTCATACAGCTCGTGGCGGCCGCCGAATTCGCTGCCGATGGCGTCCCACATCAGTTTTAGGATCTTGATGCGTTCAACGTGATCCATACCGTTGGAGCCGCGCACGTACTTCGCCAGATACTGGTCGATCTGCGGGTTGTTCAGATCGCGGGCGCTGGACGGCAGATAAATCAGGCCGCTGGTGACGTTGCGCTCGATGATGTTTTTGATCTTGGCGTAGGCCATCGGGGCCATCACGCGATAGGTCTGCAGCGCGGCGTGATCCGGCAGCCATGCGCCGTTGACCCACGGCGTCGCTTCCGAGCACATGGAATCGCTTAACGCCCAGAACATGTTGCGCCACGCCACAACTTCGCCAAGGTCGGCCTGCACGCCGCGGAATTCGAGGGTACCGGTACATTCCAGAGAACGCTTCAGCAGGGCGGTGATAAAGTCCAGTTTCACCGCCAGGCGCACGCAGGCCTGCAGCGGATACATGCGGGCGAAACCGCCCTCCATGGTCCAGCGACGGCAGCGGTCAAAGTCGCGGTAAATCAGCACGTTCTCCCAGGGGATCAGCACTTTATCCATGACCAAAATCGCGTCGTTCTCGTCGAAACGGCTGGAGAGCGGATAGTCGTACGGGGACCCGGTCGCGCCGGCGACCATCTCATAGGAGGCGCGGGAGATAAGCTTCACCCCTTCGGCATCCATCGGCGCGACGAACATCAGGGCGAAGTCCGGGTTCTCGCCCATCACCTGTGCGGAGCCGAAGCCGATCATGTTGTAGTGGGTCAGCGCCGAGTTGGTGGCGACTACTTTCGCGCCGCTGACGATGATCCCGGCATCGGTCTCTTTTTCCAGCTTGATGTAAACATCCTTCACTTCATCAGCCGGCTTGTGGCGGTCAATCGGCGGATTGACTATCGCATGGTTAAAGTACAGGCCGGTTTCCTGAATGCGGGTGTACCAGTTGCGGGCGTTCTGCTCGAACTGGCCGTAAAACGCCGGGTTGGCGCCCAGCGCGCAGCCGAAGGCGGCTTTATAGTCCGGGGTGCGGCCCATCCAGCCGTAGCTTAAGCGCGACCATTCGGCGATGGCGTCGCGCTGCTGGCGCAGATCGTCGGCGCTTTTCGCCACGCGGAAGAATTTATGGGTGTAGCCGCCGCTGCCGGTATCGGTGCCCCAGCACAGGGAATCCTGCATCTCCGGTTTGTGCAGCGCATCGTACAGTTGGGCGACAGAAGCCGCGGCATTACGGAAAGCCGGGTGGGTGGTGACATCCTTCACGCGCTCGCCGTAGATATAAATTTCGCGGCCATCCTGCAGGCTTTTTAAATATTCTTCGCCAGTTAACGGGCGTTTCGCGTCGGCGCGGAAATCTTCAGGTTTCATAGGGGCCTCTTCAGTATTTATCGGAAAATAATGTTAAATATATGTTTTGTTTTTGTTGTTTAATTGAAGCGGTTATTGCGCTTGTCGTGAAGGGACGTTTGCGACAACGACGGGTACTTTTCAGGCGGGAGTGAATTTTGTGATCTCTGCAGCTTTTGCCGGCTGGCGCGGCGCTGACCCGACCTGTGGGCCATCGTCCGGCAGGCGCAGCGCCAGCGGGAACTTACGATACCGGTACTTTTTGCGCCCGGTAGCTGCTGGGCGAGCAGCCGACCTGGCGGCTAAAAAAGCGCGCAAAATAAGCGGGATCTTTAAACCCCAGCTGCCAGGCTATCTCATTAACCGCGCTATCGGAAAACAACAGCAGCCGCTTCGCCTCGCGTAGCTGGCGGTCGAATATCAGCCGCTTCGGCGAACGGTTGGCAAAGCGGCGACAGATATCGGTCAGCCGCGATTCGGTCAGGTGCAGCTCCCTGGCGTAATCCGGTACCGTCCAGTGCTGATGGTAGTGGCTGTCGATCATCTGGTTAAAGCGCTGGAATAGCTTCAGCTCGCCGCGCATGCCGCTGGCAGCGTGATCGTCGAGCTTTGCGTTACGCAATAGCAGGGTAAAGACCGCCTGCGCCAGCAGCGCCAGGGTATGCTCGCGCCCCGGCAACTGGGCGGTAGATTCCCGGCGAATCAGCTGCCAGTAGTGCGCCAGCGCCGCCAGCTCGTCGGGTTTATCCGCCAGCGACAGGCAGATCCCCGGCAGGCCGAAGGTCTCCCGCGTGCCGGGATAAAGCACCTCCAGCAGCGGCCAGATGAGTTCTTCGTGCACCGTCAACACGTGACCATCGCTATCGGACTCGGTAATAAAGGCGTGCGGCACCGAAGGCGGCGTTATCACAAACAGCGGCGCCTGCACCGAGTAGCGATGGTCATCAAGCTGCAGCTCAATCTGCCCGGTATCAAGAAAGTGCATCTGAAAATAGCGGTCGTGGCGATGCGCCTGCATGTCGCGGCCAAAAAAGGCCGCCATACGGGCAAACGACTGATAGTGCACCTCTTCGGTACCCAGGCTCTCGTCGTAATCTTTATTGATGTCGATGTTGGCGATGGAATGCTGACACATACCCGCTCCTTAGTGGCCTTTTTGCGCCGCTAAGCCCGGCGCGGCGGCGGCGTCCTCACGCTGGCTCATTGGAATGCGGGTGAGCACCAGCGCGCCGACGATCAGCAGTCCGGCGACAAACCACAGCCCGGAGCTAAAGCTGCCGGTGGTATCACGCAAAATGCCGATCAACAGCGGGCTGACGGCAGAGCCGACGTTGCCGATGGCGTTGATCACCGCCAGCGCCACCGCGCGCGACTGCAGGCTGATCACCCGATCCGGGGTGGTCCAGAAAATGGCCATCGCGGTAAAGGATCCCACCGAAGCCATAATAATGCCGATCAGCTGGATCAGGCTGTGGTGCGTTGCCGAAGCCAGCAGCCAACCCGCCGCGGCGAACAGGTAGGGCAGGATGGTATGCATCTTGCGCTCTTTGCGCCGGTCGGAGCGGCGACTCCACCAGATCATGCCGAAAATGGTGCAGAACTGCGGGATCGCCGCCAGCAGGCCAATCATGATGTTGCTACTGCCGGTGTTGAAGCTCTGCAGGATCTGCGGCGTCCAGATATTAATGGCGCTGAGGGTATTGGTCAGGCAGAAGTAGGCCAGGGTATACATCAGCACCGCTGGCGTCAGGACTTCGCGCAGCGTGGAACGCGGCGAAGCCGGGACGATCGCCGCATGTTCCCGTTCGCGATCGATCATCGCCTTCAGCGCCTGTTTCTCTTCGTTATCCAGCCAGTTGGCTTTATCCGGCGTGTCGTTGAGGAAGAACCAGGTGACGACGCCAAGCACCACCGATGGCAGGCCTTCCAGCAGAAACAGCCACTGCCAGCCCTTCAGGTTCCACAGGCCGTCGAGCGCCAGAATATAGCCGGAAAGTATCGAGCCGAGCATCATGGTCACCGGCATGGCGATCATAAACAGGGCGTTGGCGCGGGCGCGATGGTAGGCCGGGAACCACCAGGTCAGATAGACGAGGATCCCTGGTAGGAAACCAGCCTCGGCGATGCCGACCAGCATGCGCAGGATGTACAGCGTATGCGGGCTGGTGGCGAACATGGTACAGGTCGAGGCGATCCCCCAGACCACCATGATCCCGGCGATCCAACGGCGCGCGCCAACTTTCGCCAGCATGATATTGCTGGGGATCCCGCACAGCACGTAGGTGACGTAGAACAGCGTCGCCGCCAGGCCGAACATGGTGGAGGTCAGACCGAGGTCTTTGCCCATCGTCAGGCCGGCGAAGCCGATATTAATGCGGTCCAAAAATGAGAAAACAAAGAGAACGAACAGGAAGGTGATCAGGCGGCGGAACAGCTTTTTGATCACCCGGTTTTCTACTTCAACGGATTTATTATCATTGTGTTGCAGGGTAGAGGTAGTCATGTTGCGCTCCACATTATCCGTTCAATAGACGGATTTATTGTTATCGGTTGTGGTCGTTGCGGTGTGGGTAAACCGGGCCGCCAGCGCTTCTGCGCCGCGGGCCAGCAGGGTGGTATCGACGCCGACGGCGACGAACAGCGCGCCCAGTTCGAGATAGCGCTTCGCCAGCTGTTCATTGGCCATCAGGATCCCCGGCGCTTTACCGGCCTGACGGATTTGCTGGATGGCATCTTCAATGGCGGCCTGTACTTCCGGGTGCTGCGGATTGCCGCCGTGACCCATATCGGCGCTGAGGTCCGCCGGGCCGATAAACACCCCGTCCACCCCGTCGACATCGAGGATCTGCGGCAGATTTTTCAGCGCTTCGCGGGTCTCAATCTGTACCAGGACGCACATGGCGTCGTTGGCCTGGTGGAGATAATCCGGCACGCGGTTCCAGCGCGAGGCGCGGGCCAGCGCGCTGCCGACGCCGCGCATGCCGGCGGGCGGGTAGCGGGTGGCTCTGACCGCCAGCCGCGCTTCGTCGGCGTTCTGAACCATCGGCACCAGCAGGGTTTGCGCGCCGATATCCAATAGCTGTTTGATCTGCACCGGGTCGTTCCACGATGGGCGGACCACCGGCTGGCTAGGGTAGGGCGCGATGGCCTGAAGCTGGGTCAGCACCGTTTGTACATTGTTGGGCGCATGTTCGCCGTCGATCAGCAGCCAGTCGAAGCCGGCGCCGGCCAGCAGTTCGGCGCTGTAGCTACTGCACAGCCCAAGCCACAGGCCGATTTGCGGACGCCCGGCCTTGAGCGCCGCTTTAAAAGCGTTGTTCATGTTGCTCTCCTCAGACAAAGCGGCAGCTGATGGCGCCCATATTGCCGTAGTCGACATGGAAGGTATCGCCCTTGCGTGCCGGTACCGGACGGGTAAAGGAGCCGCCGAGAATAATCTGCCCGGCTTCGAGCTGAACATCGTACGGCGCCAGCTTGTTGGCCAGCCAGGCCACGCCGTTGGCCGGGTGATTGAGCACCCCGGCGGCGACGCCGGTCTCCTCAATCACGCCGTTGCGGTACAGCAGGGCGGAGATCCAGCGCAGATCCAGCTCGTCGGGTTTAATCGGGCGGCCGCCGAGGATCACCCCGGCGTTGGCGGCGTTATCGGAAATGGTGTCGAACACTTTGCGCGGGCGCTGGGTTTCCGGATCGATGTTGTGGCAGCGGGCGTCAATAAGCTCCAGCGCCGGAATAACGAAGTCGGTGGCGTTGTAGACATCAAACAGCGTGCAGTTCGGGCCGCGCAGCGGTTTGGCCAGCACGAAGGCCAGCTCGACTTCGATACGCGGAACGATAAAGCGGTCGGTGGGGATATCGCTGCCGTCGTGGAAGAACATATCGTCAAGCAGCGCGCCGTAGTCCGGCTCGCTGATCTGCGAGCTGGCCTGCATGGCTTTTGAGGTCAGGCCGATCTTGTGGCCTTTGAGTACGCGGCCTTCGGCGATCTTCATCTCGACCCACTCGCGCTGGACGGCGTAAGCGTCCTCAATGGTGATCGACGGATAATCCAGCGAGATCGCGCGGATCTGTTCACGCTGTTTTTCGGCCTGATTCAGCCGCTGGGCAATCAGGGTTCGGGTCTGTTTATCGAGCATAGAGATTCCTGTGGCATTGTATTGCCGGATGGCGCTTCGCTTATCTGGCCTACAAATTCATGGCCGTTGTAGGCCCGGTAAGCGCAGCGCCACCGGGCAATTTGCACATTATTTAAATAACGCGTGCACGTTGTTCTGTTTGTAGTTCAGCGTCGGGTCGAGCTCTTCCATGGCGAACGACAGCGCCAGGTAGCGACTCTCCATCAGCGCCGCGAAATGGGATTTGATCAGCGCGAACAGCATATCTCCCACGTCCTGACGGCTCTCCAGGCTGCGCCCGGAGCCGATCTTCAGCGTCATATGGACAAAGGCGTAATCCTGCTTGCCGTCGGCCATCTGCCAGGTATCGAGCCAGTGGGCACGGCTGCGGATCCCGCCGATCGGAAAGATGCCGGTGGCGGCCAGCGCCTCGTTGACTTTGGCGAACAGCCCGGGCAGATCGGCCTGCTCGCGGATGTTGTCGGTACATTCGGCGATAAAATGCGGCATAGGGCCCCCTTACGCCTGCGCCGGCAGCGGGAACACGGCGTTAACCTGGCCGGTACCGGAGCTGGCGAACAGCTCGGTGATAAACTCCACCTTGCCGTCATATTTATCCCAGCCCAGCAGGCCGAGCAGCATCACCGTGTCGTGCATGTTGCCTTCGCCGTAGCAGTAGTCGGCGTACTCCGGCAGCATGGTGCAGAACTCTTTAAATTTGCCCTCGCGCCACAGCTTCACCACCCGCTCATCCATCTGATGATCGAACTCGCGGGTGTAGCTGTTCATCCCCTCTTCGGCGCGTTGATCGTCGATAAAGCGGTGCGACAGCGAGCCGCTGGCCAGCACCGCCACGGTGCCGTCATATTTCTCAATGGCTTTGAGGATCGCTTCGCCCAGCCTGCGGCTGTCGGCAAAGTCGTGAACGGTACAGAAGGCGGAAATAGACACCACTTTGAAATGCTTATCGCTGTTCATGTAGCGCATCGGCACCAGGGTGCCGTACTCCAGCTTCAGGCTCGGAATATTGTGCGCTTTGGCGCGTACCCCGAGCTTCACCGCCTCGTCGGCGATGAGCTGGCCCAGCTCCGGGTTGCCGTCGTAGTCGTAGGTCATGTCGCGAATAAAATGCGGCAGTTCGTTACTGGTGTAGACGCCCTGGAAATGGTCGGCGCAGTTGATGTGGTAGGCGCTGTTGACCAGCCAGTGGGTGTCGAACACGATGATGGTATCGACGCCCATTTCGCGGCAGCGCTTGCCAATTTCTTTATGTCCGTCGATCGCGCCCTGGCGGCAGCCGTGGTTTTTCCCCGGCAGCTCAGACAGATACATCGACGGCACGTGAGTGATTTTTGCTGCTAACGCTAACTTACCCATATCAGACTCCCCATTTCGGGATCGGATGGTCGCCCATCGAGATGCAGACGTTTTTCATTTCGGCGAACACTTCAAAGCTGTACTCGCCGCCTTCGCGGCCGGTGCCGGAGGCCTTCACGCCGCCGAACGGCTGACGCAGGTCGCGCACGTTCTGGGTGTTGACGAACACCATCCCGGCTTCAATACCGCGCGCCAGACGCAGCACTTTGCTGACGTCCTGGGTCCAGATATACGACGCCAGGCCGTATTCCACATCGTTAGCCAGGCGCAGCCCTTCCGCTTCGTCTTTGAACGGCAGCAGGCAGGCGACCGGGCCAAAAATCTCTTCCTGCGCGACGCGCATGCGGTTGTCGACATCCGCCAGCACCGTCGGGCGCAGGAAGTTGCCGGCTTTCAGATGCGCCGGCAGGTCGGACGGCTTATCCGCGCCGCCGGCCAGCAGGGTGGCCCCCTCTTCGATGCCGAGGCGAATGTAACCGGACACTTTCTCCCAATGCTGTTGGCTAATCAGCGCGCCGACCTGGGTATTCGGATCGGTCGGATCGCCCACGCGCAGGCGGTTGGCGCGCTCGGCGAAGCGCTTGACGAACTCCGGATAAATACTCTGCTGAATGAAAATGCGCGAGCCGGCGGTGCAGCGTTCGCCGTTGATCGAGAAGATGGTGAACAGCGCGGCGTCGAGCGCGCGCTCGATATCGGCATCTTCAAAAATCAGCACTGGCGATTTGCCGCCCAGCTCCATGGAGTACTTTTTCAGGCCGGCGTTTTTCATGATGTTGCGCCCGGTGGCGGTGCCGCCGGTGAAGGAGACGGCGCGCACATCATGATGGCGCACCAGCGCGTCGCCGGCGGTGGCGCCGTAGCCCTGCACCACGTTCAGCACGCCGGCCGGGATCCCGGCCTCCAGCGCCAGCTCGCCCAGACGATCGGCGGTCAGCGGAGACAGCTCGGACATTTTCAGCACTGCGGTATTGCCTAAGGCCAGGCACGGCGCCACCTTCCAGGTGGCGGTCATAAACGGCACGTTCCACGGCGACACCAGCGCGCAGACGCCCACCGGCTGCACCAGGGTGTAGTTCAGCATCTTGTCGTCGACGGGGTAGGTTTTGCCGTTCATCTGCTGGCACACTTCGGCGAAAAATTCGAAGTTATGCGACGCCCGCGGGATCAGCACGTTTTTGGTCTGGTGGATTGGCAGACCGGTATCGGCAGTTTCCATCGCCGCGATCTCCGGGACATTCTGATCGATCAGATCCCCCAGGCGGCGCATCAGGCGCGCGCGCTCTTTCATCGGCAGATTAGCCCACTTCGGGAAGGCCTCTTTTGCCGCCGCTACCGCCTGGTTGATTTCGGCTTCGCCGCCGGAGGCGACTTCCGCCAGTACCTCGCCGGTGGCCGGGTTGGTGGTATGAAAATAGTCTGCGCCGGCAACGTTTTTACCGTTAATCCAATGGTTAATCTTTTTCATGACAGTGTCTCCTCATACGCTTGCTGGCTGATGATATGGTTGACCAGGCGGCCCACGCCCTCGACTTCAACGATCACCTCGTCGCCTGGCACCACATCGGATAGCCCTTTCGGCGTGCCGGTGGCGATCATGTCGCCCGGTTGCAGGGTCATAAATTCACTTAAGTAAGCGATGAGGAACGGGATGCTGAAGATCAGATCGGCGGTGGTGCCCTGCTGGCGCAGTTCGCCGTTGACCCAGGTGCGCAGGGCCAGATTATGCGGATCCGGGATCGCCTCTTTGCCGACGATCCACGGGCCGATCGGCGTCAGGGTGTCGCGGCTTTTCACCCGCAGGTTCGGCCGATAGTAGTTTTCCAGATAGTCGCGGATCGCGTAGTCGTTGCACACGGTATAGCCGGCGACATAGTCCATGGCCTCGGCTTCGCTGACGCGGCGGGCGGTTTTACCGATCACCACCACCAGTTCGGCTTCGTAGTGCATGTATTCGACGTTATCCGGGCGTACCGACTGCTGCTGGTGGCCAGTAAAGGTGTTTGGCGCTTTGATGAACACCAACGGCTCGGTTGGCGGCTTAAACTCCAGCTCGCTGGCGTGGTCGGCGTAATTCAGCCCCAGCGCGAACAGCGTGCCGTCGGCGGGCGGCAGCCAACGGAATTCACCTTCTTTTAATACCGTGCCATCGTCCAGGCGCACCTGGTCGCGTTCATCGACCAGCACGTCGCGTACCTGTCCCTGCCATTCAATGCGTGCCTGTTTCATGCCAGCTCTCCTTCTGCGACAACCGGGTTTTCCAGCGTCGGGAAACCGTCGGCGAGGATACGTACCCGGTCGCCGGGGCGCAGCGTGACGCGGGAGTGGGGCGTACCGATGAGGATCGCGTCGCCGGGATTGAGGGTGGCGAACTCGCTCAAGGCGCTCAGCAGCTGCGCGGCGTTACGCTGCAGATCGCCGGTATGCCAGTTGTCCGCTTCGCGGCCGTTGATTTCGGTGATGATGGTCAGGTTATCGACGTTGCGCACCGGCGACAGCGCGCCGACGGGGCAGAAGCCATCGCGGCACTTGGCCTTGATCGCCGGGCGATAAAAACTCTCTTCCGGCAGGCTGACGTCGTTAGCCAGCGCGTAGCCGGCGATATAGTTCGCCGCCTCTTCTTCCGCCACCTTGCGCGCGGTTTTGCCGACAATCAGCGCCACGGTGGCGCCGCTTTGCACGGTTTCACCCGGCGGATAGGGGATCGCCTCGCCATCGCCAATCACGGTATTGCGCGGCTTAATAAACCAGACCGCGGTCTTCGGCGGCGTCTTGTAGGGGGCCTGTTGAAACGCCTCGCGCCAGGCGTCGAGCTGGCTGCGATGATTGAGCGCAACGGCGAAGATGGTACCTTTCATTCACCACTCCTCTGGGACTGATTTCGGTTCAAAGGGATTTCGTTAATATATTAATGATCATCTTTTATGCTTTGCGCTGAGGTTTAGCAACTGGAAGTGAATGTTTTGTGATCTGATTAACACAATATTTACACATCAGTAACTTATTTATTATTAATCAATGAGTTGAATATTTTTAACGGAAAGGCTGGTACTTTTCAGGTGCAGAAACCGGTTGTACATGGCAGGATTAACGCTAATTATTAATTTGTTAATAAGTTTTAGATGAGGCCGTTGAGGGGAAACTATGCATGATTCATTAACCATTGCCTTGTTGCAGGCGCGTGAAGCGGCGATGGCCTACTTTCGACCGATCGTTAAACGACACAATCTCACCGAACAGCAGTGGCGGATCGTGCGGATCCTCGCCGAACGTCCGTCGATGGACTTTCACGATCTGGCTTTTCGCGCCTGTATCCTGCGCCCCAGTCTGACCGGTATTTTGACGCGTATGGAGCGGGATGGACTGGTGCTGCGCCTGAAGCCGGTTAACGATCAGCGCAAGCTATACGTCTCGCTGACGCCTGCCGGAACCGCGCTGTACGAAAGCGCCCAGGCGGAGGTGGAAGAAACCTATCGTCTGCTGGAGGCTCAGTTCACCACGGAAAAGCTGCAGCAACTGACCTCGCTGCTGGAGGAGTTTATTGCGCTTGGCGTCCCTGCCGGGCGCGGTGATGAAGAAGAGTAGCGGTTACGGCTCGGCGCTCAGCCTGGCGAGGGCAATAAGCGTTTCCGCGCGGGCGGGGGACAGCGGCTCTCTCGGCTGCGGCAGCGGCCAGCCATACAGCCAGCGGGCGCTGGCGGCGCAGGTGCGCCCTTGACAGGCGCCCATTCCGCAGCGCTGGGTCAGTTTGGCCTGCAGCCAGTCGTCGGCGGCAGCCACGTCGCCGCAGCGCACATCTTCGCAACGGCACAGCAGGCTCTCCGGCGTCGCCGCGTTTTTCAACGACTCTGCCAGCTGGAAGGTGCGGTTGATAGCCGCGGCGAAGCGCTGCCAGCGGGCGCGACGGGCAAATCGCGCCTGGGCCTGCTGGCTGGCACCGGCGGCGGCATACCCGGCGATTTCGCCCTCCACCAGCGCCAGCTCGCTCCCGCCGAAACCGGTGCACTCCCCGGCGGCGTAGACATCCGCGATGCTGGTCTCCTGCCAGCGGTTAACCTGGATCGCCTCCTGCGCCGTGGCGCAACCGAACAGCAGCCCCGTCTCGATATTGGGCACCAGCCCGTAGCCGATGGCCAGCCGATCGCAGGCGATAGTCCGCTCGACGCCGCGCTGGCGCAATGTCACGGCCTCCAGCCGCGTTGTGCCGTGGGCGCGGATCGCCTGGGCGCCGCTAAGATAGCCTTTCGGGGCCAGCGTCGCTAACTGGCGCAGCTTCTGCGGCCAGCGCCACAGCCCGCTGGCGAAGCGCAGCAGCGCCGGGAGCGCCGCTTGCTCAATGATATTCGTTACCTGGCCTCCGGCCTTATTCACCGTATCCGCCACCGCCAGCAGCAGCGGGCCGCTGCCGGCAATCACCACCTTTTCTCCTTTCAGCGACAGGCCCTGCTTGATCTGCGCCTGCAGGCCGCCCGCGCCGGTCACGCCGGGTAAGGTCCAGCCGGGAAAGGGCAGCGACAGCTCGCGCGCACCGCAGCAGAGGATCAGTTTCTGCCAGTCAACCACGCCCCCGCCGTCGGCGGTTTCAAACAGCACGCTGCGCGCGGAGGGGCGGGCAATCAGCCGCGCGCCGTTCACCATCCGGATGGCGGCAGACGCGGCGATGGCGTCGCGGTAGCGCCGGGCCAGGGCGGGCAGCGTCGTCTGCGGGCCGGCGCGCCAGATTTGCCCGCCGGGTGCGGGGTTATCGTCGAGAATAATGACCTGCTTATTGCAGGCGGCGGCAGAGAGCGCGGCCGCCATGCCGGCGGGGCCGGCGCCGAGGATTAAAATGTCACAGCGCAGCGTGTGCATAGCGGCTCCTTTCTATTTGCATGCCGGCCCGGCACAGGGTCTGGCAGGCCAGCACCCGCCGGCCGTCGACGGTGATCCGGCACTCCTGGCAGATCCCCATGCCGCAAAACGGCGCGCGGGGGTCGCCGTTAACCGCCTGGCGGGTGGTGGGATCGCCGGTCAACGCCAGCGCCGCCGCCACGCTGATCCCTTCCGGCACCGTCAGCGCTTCGCCATCGACGGTGATGTTGAGCGTGTTATTCATGCGATCGCCTCCTGATGATACAGACGGGTCGGGAGCCAGGCCTCAGGCGCCAGCGGGCAGCGTTCGCCGAGGATCTGCGTCGCCAGCAGCTCAGCCGTCGCCGGGGCGGTGGTGACGCCCAGCCCTTCATGGCCCAGCGCCAGCCATACACCGCGGCGCGTGGGATGCGGGCCAATCAGCGGATTGCCATCCTGTGAGGCGGCGCGCAGGCCGCTCCAGCAGCGGATGATATTCAGCGTCGCCAGCGCCGGCACAAAATGGCGGGCGCGATCGAGCATCTGCCCCAGCAAGGGGAGATCCAGCTGGCGCTCGCGGTTATCAAACTGGCGCGACGAGCCAATCAGCAGCTGGCCGGTGGGCCGCGGCTGCAGGTTAAAGGCCACCGAGGTGCCGCCGCCGTGGGCGCTGGCGCCGTAACCCAGTTCAACCAGCTGGTGATGCACCCGCGGCCCGTAGCGATCGGTTATCGCCAGTTGGCCTTTTTTCGGCCGCAGCCAGTTTTCTGCTAACAGCGCGTTGGCTTCAAGGCCGCAGGCCACCACGATGGCCCGCGCCTGTAGCCGTTTGCCGCTGGCGAGCTGTACCTGTGGTTCGGTAATCGCCTGCGCGCTGTCGCGCAGGCAGGTGAGATGGTCTCCGGCATCGGCCACCAGCCAGCGGGCGACGTTCGGCGCGTAGACGATACCATCGCCGGGCACCCATAGCCCGCCAGCCAGCCCGCTGCGCAGCAGCGGTTCGCGCCCGGCGATCTGCTGCGGGGTCTGCAGCTCGCTGTGGACCTGATAGCCTGCCAGCCGCCGCTGTTTTTCGCCCGCGACGGCCATCTCTTCTTCGCTATCCGCCAGCCACAGCGTGCCGCAGCCGCGCCAGGCGCAAGCGTCGGGCATCCGCGGCGTGATGGCGCGCCAGCGCGCCAGCGACCACGCCGACAGCGCCAGTTCGGCGGGGTCGTCATCCATGCACACCAGATGGCCCATACCGGCCGCTGTCGCGCCGGGCTGACCGTCGTCGATAAGCGTCACGCTCTGCCCCCGCTTCGCCAGCTGCCACGCACAGGCGGCGCCGATGATCCCGGCGCCGATCACGATGACATCGCACGACTTCACGGGGCGATCCCCCAGCAAAAGGGATCGTCCGGGTTGAGGATCAACTGATTATCGCCGCACACCCAGGCTTCGCCGCGGATCGTGGGGATGATGCCTGCGGCGGCGCGCTGGTAGCTGGCGGTAAACTGGCTGCCGATGATGCTGGCCTGGCGCCAGATCGCTCCCGGCTGCAGTTTGCCATCCTGCGCCAGGCAGGCCAGCTTGGCGCTGGTGCCGGTGCCGCACGGCGAACGATCCCAGGCCTTTCCCGGACAGAGTACGAAGCTGCGGCTGTCGGCGGCATCGTCATCGGCGAACAGCTCGATATGATCGATAACGCCGCCGTCGTCGCCGCGGATCCCCGCGGCTTCCAGCCCCTCGCGCACCGCCCAGGCGTAGTCGGTGAGCTGTGGGATGTGCTCCGGGGTAATGGCGAACGGGTGATCGTTGATCAGGAAAAACCAGTTGCCGCCCCAGGCAATATCGCCGACGACGGGGCCGAGCGCGGTCTCCACGCGGACCTGCTTTTTCCAGCGGCGGGCCGGGACGTTTTGCACCGATACGCTGCCATCGTCGTGCAATGTGGCGCTTACGTCGCCGACCGGGGTTTCAATCAGATGTACCCCTGGCTGGATACGGCCAAGCCACGCCAGCGAGGCGATAAGCCCGATGGTGCCGTGGCCGCACATATTCAGAAAACCGGCGTTGTTGAAGAAAATGACGCCAGCGGTGGCCGCCGCCGAGACCGGCTGGCACAGCAGCGCGCCGACCAGCACATCGTTGCCGCGCGGTTCGAGAATCACCGCCTGACGCCAGCGATCGAAGTCACGGGCGAAACGGTCGCGGCGCTGCGCCATGCTGCCGCCGCCGAGGTCGGGGAAGCCGTCAACGATCAGGCGGGTGGGTTCGCCGCCGGTGTGTGAATCAATGGCTCTCAGCGCAATAGGGGGGCGTGGCGCGGTCATTCTGCTCTCCGAAAGTTAACATCATGTTTCATCATGCTGGCGCAACCTGGGGCGGGCGGCTTGAGCGCTTTCGGCAGAGATAATGACGAAATCGGCATAATCGTGCCGGGGTGATGTGCATACGTTGCATATTTATTTCTTATTAATCACTTGGTTAATGGCGTGGTAAACCGAAAGTGGCGATTGCGCCAGTGGATAAACCAGGGGAAGGCGTAAAGCGGATCCAGGATCGCAAAACCGGCGGTTACCGCTTGAGGTGTTAACAGGAAGTGAATAAATATCCTTCGGTCACTTACCATGAGGAAGCCCTATGATCGGTGTTTCTGAAGCGGCGCCGCCGCGCGCTGTTAATCAACCGGAGCTGGCGGTCGATGAGCTGAGCCAGATCTGCGAAGGGCTGGCGCGCCAGCGGCCGGAGAATATGCCGGCGCTGCTCAATGCCCTGGCGCTGATCGCCCCCCTGCTCAATGCCATCCCCAACGTGGTCTTTTTTATCAAAGACCGCGAGGCGCGTTATCTGCTGGCGAACCTGACGCTGGCCCGCCGCTGCGGTTTCAAAACCGTCTCCTCGCTGCTGGGGAAAACCTCCGCCGACGTCTTTCCTTCCACGCTGGGGCAGGGGTACACCGAACAGGATCTTCGGGTATTACGGGAGGGCGTGACCCTGCGCGACCAGCTGGAAATGCATCTCTACAATGGCCGGGAACGAGGCTGGTGCCTGACGCAGAAGCTGGCGCTGCGCGATGTCCGCGGTCAGGTGATCGGCATGGCCGGGATCTCTCACGATCTGCAGGAGGCCCACGCCCGCCATCCGGCGTGGCAGCGGCTGGCGATCGTCGACGATCATATCCGCCGCCACTATCACCGGCCGATCGCCATGGAAGAGTTGACCGCCCTAAGCGGGATGTCGATTGCGCAGATCGAGCGCTACTGCAAGCGGATCTTTCATCTCACCCCGCGGCAGATGATCCACAAAGTGCGTCTGGAAAAAGCCACCGAACTGCTGGCCGGCGATACGCCGATTACCGATATCGCCTTGCAGTGCGGCTATACCGATCACAGCGCCTTCAGCCGCCAGTTCAAAGCGATGACCGGCTCGACGTCGCGCGATTTTCGCCTGACGCTGCAGGGATAACGGCTGGCTCACACTTTTGTCGACTGTGCTAATTTCGTCATCGGATTAAGGGAAAACCGACAAGCCGCCGGTTCCGCGACGCGTCAATCTGTCAGTGAATATTCACCAATCATTCACCTCGACTTAACAAAATGACGACAAGGAACCGAGCATGAGCAATAAAGCGATTCACTGGAGCGGCGTATTCCCGGCGGTTAGCACGCAGTTTCGTAGCGATTACTCCCTCGATTTAGACGCCACCCACGCGGTGATGAAAAACCTGGTCAAAGATGGCGTTTCCGGGCTGGTGGTGTGCGGCAGCGTCGGGGAGAACACCTCCCTGAGCACTGATGAAAAATTGCAGATTATCGAAGTGGCGAAGGATGCCGCCGGCGGCAAAATTCCGGTGATCGCCGGGGTGGCCGAGTTCACCACCGCCTTTGCCCAGAAGATGGCGAAAGAGGCGGAGCGCGTCGGCGTCGACGGGATCATGGTGATGCCGGCGCTGGTCTACTCCTCAAAACCGCATGAAACCGCCGCCCACTTTCGCAGCGTGGCCACCGCCACCGACCTGCCGATCATGGTCTACAACAACCCGCCGATATACAAAAACGACGTGACGCCGGACATTCTCGCCACCCTGACCGATTGCGACAACATCGTCTGCTTTAAAGACTCCTCCGGCGATACCCGCCGCTTTATCGACCTGCGTAACACCGTTGGCGATCGCTTCGTGCTGTTTGCCGGGCTGGATGACGTGGTGGTGGAAAGTATCGCCGTCGGCGCGGAAGGGTGGATCTCCGGAATGTCCAACGCCTTCCCGCGCGAAGGGGAAACGTTATTCCGTCTCGCCCGCCAACAGCGTTACGAAGAGGCAATGGCGCTGTACCGCTGGTTCATGCCGCTGCTGCATCTCGATGCGCGTCCGGATCTGGTGCAGTGCATCAAGCTGTGCGAAGAGCTACTCGGACGCGGCAGCGCCGTGACCCGTCCGCCGCGTCTGGCGCTGGAAGGGGAAACGCGCCAGCAGGTGGTGGCGATCGTGGAACAGGCGCTGGCGACTCGTCCAGCCCTGCCGGACGTCGGCCTCTGAACCCAGGAGTCAGTATGAATGCATCTCAGACCATGGCGGGACGGCAGTTTATTGCCGGCCGCCGCGTTGCCAGCGGCGAGGCGACGCTATTGAGCCTGCGGGCGGTGGATGGGGAAGCCACCGGCCATCGCTTTTATCCGGCTTCACGCGAGGAGGCCGCCCAGGCCGCGGAGGCGGCACAGCAGGCGTTTGCCGTTTATTCACAAACCACGCCGCAGCAGCGGGCGCGCTTTCTCTGCGCCATTGCCGATGAGCTGGACGCGCTGGGGGAAGCGTTTTTTGCACTCGCCGAACAGGAGACCGCGCTGCCGCTGGCGCGGCTGCAGGGCGAGCGGGCGCGCACCAGCGGCCAGCTGCGGATGTTTGCTGGCGTGATCCTGCGCGGGGATACCTTCGCCGCCCGTATTGATACCGCCTTAGCCGACCGTCAACCGCTGCCGCGCCCGGACCTGCGCCAGTATCAGCAGGCGTTAGGGCCGGTGGCGGTGTTTGGCGCCAGCAACTTTCCGTTGGCCTTTTCCACCGCTGGCGGCGATACCGCCTCGGCGCTGGCGGCTGGCTGCCCGGTGGTGGTGAAGGCCCATCCGGGCCATATGGCCACCGCCGAGCTGACCGCTGAAGCGATCGTCCGGGCGGTCGCGCGATGCGGGTTACCCGGCGGCGTCTTCAATATGATTTTCGGGACTGATATCGGCGCCGAATTAGTCCGCCATCCGGCGATTCAGGCCGTTGGCTTTACCGGCTCACTGGCCGGCGGTAAGGCGCTGTATCAACTGGCGCAGCAGCGTTCGCAGCCAATCCCGCTGTTTGCTGAAATGTCGGCGATTAACCCGCTGATTATTCTACCGCAGGCGCTGCAGACGCGGGCCGAGGCGCTGGCGAACGAGCTGGTGGCGTCATTCACCCTCGGCGGCGGCCAGTTCTGTACCCGTCCGGGGCTGATTCTGGCGCTGCGCGGCGCCGGGCTGGAACGCTTTAAGTCGGCGCTGTGCACGGCGGTAGCGGGCTCTGCGCCGCAGGTGTTGCTCAATGCGCCGACCCTCCAGCACTACCGCCAGGGCGTGGCGGCCCTGGCGGCGCACCCGCATATCGAGAGGCTGGCGAGCGGCCTCGCCGCCGGCGCCGGGCAGGCGCAAACCCAGCTGTGGCAGGCTCAGGTCGAAGATCTGCTGGCGCAGGATACGCTGCTGCAGACCGAAGTTTTCGGCCCGCTATCGTTGCTGGTGGAAGTGGACGACGCGGTCCAGCTACAGGCGGTGGTGAAAGCGCTGCAGGGACAGCTCACCGCGACGCTACACGCGGAAGCGGACGACGGCCCGCTGGCGGCGAACCTGCTACCGCTGCTGTGCGAGAAGGTCGGACGGGTGCTGTTTAACGGTTATCCCACCGGCGTGGAAGTGTGCGATGCGATGGTCCACGGCGGCCCGTGGCCGGCGACGACCGATGCGCGCGGGACGTCGGTCGGCAGCCGGGCGATTGAGCGTTTTCTGCGCCCGGTCTGCCTGCAGAATGCGCCGGCCGCCCTGTTACCGCCGGCGCTGCAGGATGCGAACCCTTTGAACCTGCTGCGCCTGGTCAACGGCCAGTGGACCCGGGAAGCGATTTCCTCCTCTCATTGACGCAAGGGCATCACCATGACCATTCACACTACGCATAACAGTCAAACCCGCGTTGCTGAGTCGGGTAAGTTTAAAAAACAGCTGACCCTGACCGACCTCACCTTTATCGGCCTGGGCGCGATTTTCGGCTCGGGATGGTTATTCGCCGCCAGCCACGTCGCATCCATTGCCGGTCCGGCCGGGATCGCGTCGTGGGTGATCGGCGGCTTTGCGGTACTGCTGCTGGGGATTGTCTACTGTGAGCTGGGGGCGGCGCTGCCGCGCGCCGGCGGCATTATCCGCTACCCGGTCTTTTCCCACGGCGAGCTGATGGGCTATCTGCTGGGGTTCATCACCCTGATCGCCTTCTCCAGCCTGATCTCGATAGAAATCGTCGCCGCCCGGCAATACGCCGCGGCCTGGTTTCCGGTGCTGACCCAGCCGGGCTCCAGCTCGCCGACGCTGCTGGGGTGGGTAGTGCAGTTCCTGCTGCTCTGTTTCTTCTTTGCGCTGAATTACTACAGCGTCAAGACCTTCGCCCGCTCGAACAACTTCATCAGCGTGCTCAAGTTTCTGGTGCCGCTGCTGGTGGTGGTGACGCTGTTCGCCTTCTTTAAACCGGAGAACCTGCACGCGCAGGGCATTGCGCCGTTCGGTATGTCCGGGGTGGAAGCGGCGATCAGCGCCGGAGGGATTATCTTCGCCTATCTGGGACTGACGCCGATTATCTCGGTGGCCAGCGAAGTGCAAAAGCCGCAGCGGACTATCCCTATTGCGTTGATTTTATCAGTGGTGCTGTCAACGATTATCTACGTGCTGCTGCAGCTGGCGTTCCTTGGCAGTATCCCCACCGAGATGCTGGCCGGCGGTTGGGCCGAGGTGAGCAAACAGTTCTCGCTGCCGTATCGCGATATCGCCATTACCCTCGGCATGGGCTGGCTGGCCTTTATGGTCATTAGCGATGCGATCATCTCCCCGAGCGGCACCGGCAATATCTACATGAACGCGACACCGCGGGTGATCTACGGCTGGGCGAAGGCGGGCACCTTTTTTAAAGCCTTTACCCATATCGATAAAGCGTCCGGTATTCCGCGCCCGGCGCTGTGGCTGACCTTCGGGCTGTCGATTTTCTGGACGCTGCCATTCCCCTCATGGGAACAGTTAATTAGCGTGGTGTCGGCTGCCCTGGTGCTGAGCTACGCCATCGCCCCGGTGACCGCCGCCGGGCTGCGCCGCAACGCCCCGGATCTGCCGCGGCCGTTCCGCGTGCGCGCCTTCGCCATCATCGGCCCGGTATCGTTTATGGTCTCGGCGCTGATCGTCTACTGGTCCGGCTGGAATACGCTCTCGTGGCTGCTGGGGCTGCAGATCGTGATGTTTGTGGTGTACGTGATGTGCAAAGGCAAGGTGCCGGAACATACCGTGAGCCTGGCGCAGCAGGTGAAGTCTTCGCTGTGGCTGATCGCTTTTTATGCGTTGATTATCCTCTTTTCCTGGCTGGGCAGCTTCGGCGGGCTTAATGTTATTGGTCACCCCTGGGATACGGTGCTGGTGGCGGCAATGTCGCTGGGGATTTATTACTGGGGCGCGCGCAGCTGTCTGCCGCAGGCTAATTTTAGCGGAGACGAAGAAGAGTAAAGGAGAACAGTATGGAGTCGGTAACTCTATCGTTACCAGAAGCTTATGACCTGGCGCTGGCGGTGCTCAGCGTCAATGGATTCAGCGACGACCACGCGGCGGCTATCGCCCGTAACGTGGCCGCCGGGGAGCGCGACGGCTGCGCTTCCCACGGCCTGTGGCGGCTGTTGGGCATTGTCGATACCTTACGTAAAGGTAAGGTATCGCCTGATGCCGAGCCGCAGATCCACGACCAGGCGCCGGCGATTGTGCGGGCGGATGCAGGGGGCGCCTTTTCGCTGCTGGCCTACGAGCGCGCGCTGCCGCAGCTGCTGGAGAAAGCGCGGCACAGCGGCATTGCGGCGCTGGCGATTAACCGCTGCGTCCATTTTTCCGCGCTGTTTGCCGATATTGAGCCGTTGACCGAGGCAGGGCTGGTGGGGCTCGCCTGTACGCCAAGCCACGCCTGGGTCGCCCCGGCGGGCGGCACCCGTCCGCTGTTCGGCACCAACCCTATCGCCTTTGGCTGGCCGCGGCGGGACAAGCCGCCGTTTATTGTTGATATGGCGACCAGCGCCGCGGCGCGCGGCGAGATCCAGTTGCATCAGCGCGCCGGCAAAGCGCTACCGGAAGGGTGGGGAATCGACAGCCAGGGGCAGCCGACCACCGATGCCACAGAGGTGCTGAACGGCGCGATGTTAACCTTCGGCGGCCATAAGGGCTCGGCGCTGGCGGCAATGGTTGAGCTGCTGGCCGGGCCGCTTATCGGCGATATGACCAGCGCCGAATCGCTGGCGTGGGATAACGGCGCGGGCGGTTTACCCTACGGCGGAGAGCTGATTCTGGCGCTGGATCCGCAGCGCTTTCTCGGCGCGCAGGCACAAGAGCAGCTGGCGCGCGCCGAAACCCTGTTCAGCGGGATGCAGGAGCAAGGGGCACGGTTACCGGGCGAGCGGCGGTTCGCCTGTCGCCAGCAGAGTGAGCAGCAGGGAGTGGCTATCAGCCGCGCCTTATATGATGAGATTTGCGCCTTGCGGCCGTAGCAAAGCGCAGAGCGCGGCGGGGCCGAACATCAGAGCGCCAGGCGCATGGCGCAGCGCGTCTCCGGCGGCAGGCCGTGCCGGGTCTCCTGTTCTCTTTTCGCCGCCAGCCCGGCGGGCAGGGTCAGCTCATCAAGCATGGCGAATCCCAGACGGGTATAAAACGGCGCATTCCACGGCACGTCGCGGAAGGTGGTGAGGGTCACCGCCGGGTAAGCCATTTGCCGGGCGCCGTCGATAACCTGCTCCAGCAGCATCCGCCCGATGCCCTGATGCTGCCAGGCCTGGTGTACGGCGACTTCGACGATAAATAAGGCATCGTCGAGCGGTTCGGTCAGAATAAAACCCACCGGTTGCCCGGCGGCTTCCGCCAGCAGGCTATGCTCGGTTTCCAGATAATCATGATGACGCGCAACGCTAATCACCTCGCTGTCCGCCAGCCAGGCGAGAGCGGGGATCTGACGAAAAGCCTGAGCGGCGGAACGTTCAATGGCCGGCAGAAGGGCGATATCACTCTCCTCGGTCAGGCGTAATCCGGCGCCGGCAGTTATAGTGTTAGTTTTCATCACCTCAGCATAGCAGCCTTCGGGAGAAATGTATGGAGCTGACCGCCGTTCCCGCCACGCAGTTCAGCAGCGTGCAGTTAACGGATATTCTTAACGCCTGTTTTGCAGACTATCTGGTACCGGTGACCCAGTCGGTGGAGGGATTTGTTCAGCGCTTTAGCGCCGAGGGGATGAGCCTGATCGATTCCCGCGTCTGGCTGGCCGGAGATGAACCTGCGGCGATCGCGATCGTCGCGCGTCGGGGGAATATGGCTCGCCTGGCGGCCTTTGCCCTGCGTCCGGCCTGGCGCGGCAAAGGTCTTGCACGGAAATTGATGCAGGAGCTGCTGATGCTTCTGCAGCAGCAGGGGATCGAGACGGTTTCCCTGGAGGTGATCCGCGATAACCATGTGGCCGTCGCGCTGTATCAGTCGTTAGGCTTTACGCGGCGCCATGGGCTCTGCGGCTACCTGAGCGCAGAGCCTCAGGCTGCGGCGCCAGGCGTGTTACAGCCTTATCCCACCCTGGCGCTGCTTAGACGCGCCGTTGAGGAGAGTAACAGTCAGCTCCCCTGGCTGATGGATCCGCTTACCTTCGCCACCCTGCCATGCCGCGTCGTGACGCTGGAACAGCGCGCCTTCGCGGTACTGGGCACCTCGGGTTCACGGCCTGTACTGCAGTTTTTATGGGTTGAACCCGCCGCCCGTCGCCAGGGGCTGGCACGGGCGCTGCTGATGGCGCTGGCGCAGCAGTTCCCGGGTATCGGCACTTCGGTGACGGTCCCGGAAACCTTTACGCCGCTGTTTGCCGCGGCGGGATATTCACCGCTATCGCTGCAGCAGTATGAAATGACGATGGAGTTGACCGCAGCGAAGTTCGCTTAAGCGGGAGTGTGCGCTGGGCCGCAAAAAACAGCACGGGGCGCCGATAAGCCTCTCTTTTGTCGCATCATATCTCTTCGTAATGGCGACGAGGGGGATGTAATGCGTAAAACGGAACTGTTGGCTTTTTTGCAAAATCAGACCGATTTTTTCGATCCGGATAACCTGAGCGAAGTGTTCACCGCCAGCTGGCTGGCTCAGCGATTCGCGATGCAAAGAAATACCGCCAGCCATTATCTCAATCAGCTGGTCGCCCAGGACGTGCTGGTGAAGATCAACACCCGGCCGGTCTATTTTCTGCATAAAAAAGCCTTCTGCCAGCAGTTCTTCCCCCTTTCCCGCAGCGAGTACGCCAGCATGGCGGAGCTGCTCGCGGAGAGTGACCGCCAGCCGGAACAGGCGGACCATTTTTCGTTGCTGACCGGGCATGACGGCAGCCTGCGTAAACCGATTGAGCAGATGAAAACCGCGCTGTTTTATCCCAACGGCGGGCTACCGCTGCTGATCACCGGCGACAGCGGGACCGGTAAAAGCTATATGGCGGAGCTGATGCACGAGTTCGCGATCGCCCAGGGCCTGCTGGCGCCCGATGCGCCCTTCGTGAGCTTCAACTGCGCGCAGTATGCCAGTAATCCGGAGCTGCTGGCCGCCAACCTGTTCGGCTACGTCAAAGGCGCGTTTACCGGCGCGCAGAGCGATAAAGCCGGGGCGTTCGAGGCGGCAAACGGCGGGATGCTGTTTCTCGACGAGGTCCACCGCCTGGATGCTCAGGGGCAGGAGAAGCTGTTCACCTGGCTGGATCGCAAGGAGATCTACCGGGTGGGGGAGACCGCTCAAGGCCTGCCGATTTCGCTGCGGCTGGTGTTTGCCACCACCGAAGAGATTCACAGCACTTTTCTGACCACCTTTCTTCGTCGTATTCCGATCCTGGTCAGCTTGCCCGATCTTCAACACCGCAGCCGCGAGGAGAAGGAGGCGCTAACGCTGCAGTTTTTCTGGCAGGAAGCACGGACGCTGGCCGCCCGGCTGCAGCTAACGCCGCGGCTTTTGCAGGTCCTGACGCAGTACGTTTATCGGGGCAACGTCGGCGAACTGAAGAATGTGGTGAAGTACGCCGTGGCATCAGCCTGGGCCAGGTCTCCGGGCAGCGAGATGCTGACCGTGACGCTGCACGATCTGCCGGAAACGATCATGGCGGCGACGCCGGCGCTCAGTGAAGCGATGGGCCAGCAGGAGCCGCTGCTAATCGAGCCGCAGACCAGCCTGGTCTGGCTGCTGCGGGCGCGCGACCCGGTTCAGGGGCTGATCTATGACGTTCAGTGTCGGATTTTGGCGCTGCATGAAGCGGTGCTGAATAAAAAAACGGTCTGGGAAGAGGCGCAAAGAAGCATGGGGGAGGAGATTGAAACCCTCTTCGATCGGCTGATCTTTGATAACCAGGATGCCAGTAGCTCGCAGATGTTGCTGCTGATCGCCCATCAGGTGCGGGAGGAGTATTATCGCCTGGAAAAACGCTTCAATATCCAGTTTAACGGTAACTGTCTTTACGCCCTGAGCCACTACCTGATCCATCGTTCCCGTCAGGCGCCGTCAACGATGAGCAATGAGAAAATCCGTCTGCTGGCGGATTTTCTGGCAAACAAATTCCCGCTGCTGTATCGCTTTTGCGAAGCGATCCTCGACGCGCTGGCGCTAAAGCTGGATATTGAGCCCCAACGTATTGACCTGCTGTTGCTGGTGCTGTGGTTCCAGAAAAATGGCGCTATTAGCCAGCAGCAGGTGACCCGGGCGATTATTCTCGCTCACGGTTACGCCACCGCCAGCAGCATTGCCAGCGTGGCGAACCGCTTGCTGAAAAGCCCGCTGTTTGAGTCATTCGACATGCCGCTCGACGTGACGCCGGAGGCTATCGCTAATCAGGTGATGGCCTACATTGAGCGCCACTCGCTGGCGTCAGGGCTGATCATTTTGGTCGATATGGGATCCCTGAACGCTATTCACAGCCATTTTAATCGTCGTCTGAACACGCCGGTGGCGATTATTAACAATGTCTCCACCGGCATGGCGATGTACGTCGGGGAGCGGATTTTGCACGGCGATATGCTGGAAGATATCGTCCGCGAGATCGGCGATGATCTTGCGGTTGAGCACCAACTCTATTACCCGCAGGCCGATAAACCGCGGGCGATTTTGACCACCTGCGCCACCGGACTGGGCGCGGCGGCGAACCTGTCGGCGCTGTTAAAAGCCAGCATCCCTGAAGCGCTTGGCATTGATATTGTGGCCTGCGATGTGGAGACCCTTGCCGATCCCGCGCGGCGGGAGCCGATGCTCAGCCGCTACGAGGTGCTGGCGATCGTCGGCACCCTCGATCCGCATCTTGCCGATCTCCCGTGGATCTCGCTGGATTCGCTGATTTCCGGCGAAGGAAGTCGCCCGCTGATGCGTATCTTCGGCGAACTGGCGACGGCGGAGCAGGTTAGCGAGATCAACAACCTGATCCTGAAAAACTTCTCGCTGCGGCGAGTGATTGAGTCGGTGACGATCCTTGATACCGCGAAGGTGATCAACCAGGTTGAGCAGTTTTTGCTGCGCTATGAGCATCTGGCCGGGTACGAGGTGCCCAACGAACGTAAGGTAGCGCTGTATGTGCACATCAGCTGTCTGATAGAGCGGTTAATTCGCCACGCTTCCCCAACCCATTATTCGGGAAAGCAGTGTCCGGAGCGCGAGCTGGCTACGCTGCGCGAGGCCTTTAGTGTCATAGAGAGCGGATATAGTGTCAAAATTCCCGTTGTCGAGCTCTATTACATTCAGGACATCCTGACGCGGGAAACGGAATTTATTCAGGAAGATCAAGAGTTTTAACGCTTCTCCCCCTTTTATCCTTACGTTAGCCGACGCGCCACTGTTTCTGGCACGTCGGTTGCAATTAAGAAAGCAGTGGAATGCGCTTTCGAGGTAAGGATGAAACGACACTATATTTTTGCCAGCCACGGCACCTTTGCTAACGGTTTGTTGAACTCTGTGGAGCTGATCCTCGGTAAACAGCCGGATATTCATACTCTGTGCGCCTATGTAGAAGAGGAGGTCGATCTGACGCAGCAGGTGGAGGCGCTGCTGGCGCGTTTCCCGGCGCAGGATGAGCTGATAGTGATTACGGATATTTTCGCCGGTAGCGTCAATAATGAGTTTGTGCGTTTTTTATCGCGCCCGCACTTTCATTTATTATCTGGGTTAAATCTACCGTTAATTATTGACCTGCTTATTTCTGCAGCGGAAGAGAATACCGAAAAATTAATTTCTGAAGCATTAATCAACGCCAAAGAGAGCATTCAGTACTGCAATCAGAGTATTGCCGGGGCGATGACTATGGATAAAGACTTCTGAAATGAGGATGCATGATGATTACGTTATTAAGGGTTGACCATCGATTACTTCACGGCCAGGTAGCCTTTTCCTGGACCCAATATGTCGGTGCCGATTGTATTTTAATCGCCAACGACAGTGTCCCTGAGGATGAACTTCGGAAAACCACCATTAAGCTTGCTAAACCACCCTCGGTAAAGCTGGTGATTAAAAATATAAATGATTCTATTGAAGCGATAACAAGTGGGGTTACCGATAAATATAATTTATTTATTGTTGTGGAATCGGTCAATGACGCCTGGCGTATTGCCAGCGCCGTTGAGGAAATAAAAAGTATTAATCTCGGTGGGATTAAGGCCAAAGAGGGCAGTAAAAATATTTCTAAGGCGATTAATTTACTGCCGGAGGAAATAGAGCAGTTACAACAACTGGTGGGCAAAGGCGTCGAGGTGGAAATTCGCCAGGTCCCGAACGATCGCAAACAGCTTTTTACGGAATGCGTGTAATTCCGGAGGACAGATTATGGTAGAGGCTCTCTTACTGGGTCTGGTGGCGTTTATCGCGCAATCGGAATATGCCTTAGGGACGTCGCTGATTTCCCGGCCTATCGTCACCGGGCTGCTGACCGGTCTGGTGCTGGGGGATGTGCAGACCGGCGTCATCATGGGCGCGACGCTAGAGCTGGCGTTTATCGGCTCGTTCTCCGTTGGCGCCTCGATCCCGCCCGACGTGGTGACCGGCGGTATTCTCGGCGTGGCGTTCGCTATCACCTCCGGCGCGGGCACGGAAACGGCGCTGTTGCTCGGCCTGCCTATCGCCACCCTGACCCTGATCCTGAAAAACGTTTATCTGGGGATGTTCATTCCGTTGCTCAGCCAGAAAGCGGACGGCTATGCGGAACGGGCGGATACGCGCGGCATTGAGCGGATGCATTTGATCGCCGGATTCGGCCTGTCGCTAATGCTTGCCACGGTGGTGACCGTCTCATTCCTGGTGGGCAGCAACGCGGTGAAATCTCTGCTCGATGCGATCCCGGAATTTATCAAACACGGGCTTAGCGTAGCCACCGGGATCATTCCGGCTCTCGGCTTCGCGATGCTCGCCAGGTTGCTGATTAACAAGAAAGTGGCGCCGTACTTTTTCCTCGGCTTTGTATTGATGGCCTATTTGAAAATCCCGGTGACCGGTATCGCCATTCTCGGCGCCATCGTGGCGGTGGTGATGGTTAACGTCACCGCATTTAGCGCACCTCGTACCACGACAGAACAAGGAGTCAGCGATGACGACGAAGATGATTTCTGAAGAGACCCTGCAGCCGCAGGAGCAGGAAGAAACGCGAATTACGCCGCGTGATTTACGCCGGGTGTTCTGGCGCTCCTTCCAGATGGAGTTCTCGTGGAACTATGAGCGACAGATGAATCTCGCCTTTGTTTACGCGCTGATCCCGGTGCTGAAGAAGCTCTATCCGTGCAAAGAGGAGCTGGCCGGGGCGTTGAAACGCCATCTGGTGTTCTTCAATACCACGCCGCATATCGTCACCCTGCTGCTGGGGATCACGACGGCGATGGAGGAGAAAAATAGCCAGCAGAAAAATATGGATGCCAATGCCATTGATAACGTCAAAGCTTCGCTGATGGGGCCGCTGGCCGGGCTGGGAGATTCCTTTTTCTGGGGGACGCTGCGCCTGATCGCCACCGGTATCGGCACCAGCCTGGCGCTAAAAGGCAATATTCTCGGGCCAATCCTGTTTCTGCTGGTATTTAACGTGCCGCACATTCTGGCGCGCTGGTGCTTTACCCGCTGGGGCTACGTGCTGGGCACCGGCGTCCTGCAGCGGATCCAGAAGAGCGGAATGATGGAGAGCCTGACCTACGGGGCATCGATTATCGGCCTGATGGTGGTCGGGGCGATGACCGCCTCAATGATCGATATCACCATCCCTGTCTCCTTTGGCGCCGGGGAGGCCAAAACCCAGGTGCAGGACATCATCAACGACATTCTGCCCTGCATGCTGCCGCTGGTGAGTTTCGGCATCGTCTACTGGCTGCTTGGGCGCAAGGTTAAACCGCTCTCTATTATCGGCGGAATGGCGCTGGTGGGCATTCTGGGTTCGTGGATCGGATTGTTTTAACGGGAGTGAGCTATGCAACCAACAATGATGACCTATATCAGCGAAGAGCCGGCCTGTCTGGCGCAGATCCTGCGCGACTACCGGCAAAAGCTGGCGGCGATTGAGACCTTTGCCCGCCAGCACCCGGTACGCCGAATTTTGCTGCTGGCGACCGGATCGTCGTTGAACGCTGCGCTGTGCGCGCGCTATTTCTTTGAACAACGCTTCGGCGTGCTGGTTGACATTAAAGAGCCGTACAACTTTACCCATTACGAAGCTATCGACCCGCATACCGATCTGGTGGTGGCGATTTCACAGAGCGGAAAAAGCGCGTCGACGCTGGAGGCGATGCGTAAGGTACAGTCCTCAGGACTGCCGGTATTTGCCCTGACCTCCGACCCGCAAAGCCCGACCGGGCGCGCCTGCGATGGCGTGCTGGATATCAATACCGGGATCGAGAGCGTAGGGTTTGTCACCCGCGGCTTTAGCGCGACGGTGCTCAATTTGCTGCTGATAGCGCTGATGATTGCCCGCAGCCAGGGGAAGGCCAGCGAAGCCGAGGAGCAGCACTATCTTGCCGAATTCCAGCGGCTGGCGGCGGCGATCCCGGAGGTTATCGCCCGCACTTCGCGCTTTATCGATCGGCATAGCGAAACGCTGCGGCGCGGCGAGCGCTTTGTCGCCACCGGCTATGGCGCGCTGGTTGGCGTGGCGAAAGAGTTCGAAACCAAATTTACCGAGACGGTGCGCGTGCCTTCCAGCGGCTTTGAGCTGGAAGCCTATATGCACGGCCCCTATCTGGAAGCCAATGCCCGCCATGTGATGCTGTTTATTGAAGATACGCCGGACGGGCGAACCCGGGCGCTGCGCGACTATATGGCGCCGTCCATTGCCCGGGCCTTTACCCTGACGTTGAGCGACGAAGAGGATGAACAAACGCTGGCGCTAAACTGCCCGTGCGAGCATCACCTGGCGCCGCTGTTGCT
Source organism: Klebsiella sp. JB_Kp031 (assembly GCF_040064295.1). Taxonomy (NCBI): domain Bacteria; kingdom Pseudomonadati; phylum Pseudomonadota; class Gammaproteobacteria; order Enterobacterales; family Enterobacteriaceae; genus Klebsiella; species Klebsiella sp. JB_Kp031. Next base: position 16,698 of record NZ_JBEAJW010000032.1, on the reverse strand, counting down.
GATTGTCCCAGTGCAGATGTTCGCCTGGCATACCGCAGGACTGAAAGGCATCGATCTGGCTAAACGTATTTTCGACGATTTTGACCGCGTCTTAAAAAGTAAAATCTGATTATTCAGGAGAAAACTATGTTGGGTTTTAATCAGGACGAGTACCTGACCAGTGCTCGCGAGATCATCGCTGCGCGTAAACAGGCTGAAACCGTGGCCGACGCTATTTATGACAGCGGCTGCAGCGCATTATTTTTTGCCTCGGTTGGCGGTTCCCTGGCCCCGATGATGGCTATTAATGAGTTTGCCAAAGAATTAACCAGCGTGCCGGTTTATCTTGAGCAGGCGGCGGAATTAATCCATCGCGGGCATAAAAAATTAAATAAAGAGGCGGTTGTCGTCACGCTCTCTAAATCCGGCGATACCAAAGAGTCGGTGGCCATTGCCGAATGGTGCAAGGCGCAGGGGATACGCGTGGTAGCCATTACCCGTCATGCCGATTCGCCATTGGCTGCCGCCGCCAGCTGGCATATTCCGATGTGCCACAAGAACGGCGTGGAATATGAATATATGCTGCTGTACTGGTTATTCTTCCGCGTCATTTATCGTCATGGTGAGTTTGCTGAATATGCGCGTTTTGCCAGCCAGCTGGAATTGCTGCCGGAAAATCTGCTAGAGGCCAAGCGCCAGTTCGATCCGCAGGCGGATAAAATTGCCGCGCAATACCATGACAGCGACTATATGATGTGGATTGGCGGCGCGGAAATGTGGGGTGAGGTCTACCTGTTCTCGATGTGTATTCTCGAAGAGATGCAGTGGAAGCGGACGAAGTCGGTAAGCTCGGCTGAATTTTTCCACGGCACCCTGGAGCTGCTGGAAAAAGAGGTCCCGTTGTTTCTGGTGAAGGGCGAGGGGAAATGCCGGGCGCTGGACGAGCGCGTCGAACGCTTTGCCGAAAAGATAACTGACCATCTGGTGGTGATCGACCCACGCGACTATCCGCTGAACGGCATTGATGATGCGTTCCGCTGGATTATGGCGCCGTGCGTGGTGTCCACTCTGCTGGTGGACCGGCTGGCGGCCCACTTTGAGCACCATACCGGCCACGACCTGAATATCCGCCGTTATTACCGGCAGTTTGATTACTAAATCTTGCCCATGGCGGCCAGTCAGACTGGCCGCTCCGCTATTCTCCGAGGCGCTTCCCAGAAAATCATCGTCAAATCCAGCCGGGTAAAAACCGGTGGTAGAGTCCGGCTTTCCTTCTCTTTCAGGCAAGCGGATGGCCATGAAAAAACGGATGACCTCAACGCCGCATGATGCGGTCTTTAAACGATTTCTTCGCCACCCGGAGACAGCGAATGATTTCCTCATGCTCTATCTTCCCGAAGCGATCCGCCAGCGGTGCGATTTCGCTACCCTGAGGCTGCAATCGGCGAGTTTTATCGATGAGGATCTGCGCGCCTGGTATTCGGACGTGCTGTGGTCGGTGCGGACCACCTGCGGGGCGGGATATATTTACGTGGTGATAGAGCATCAGAGCTCGCCGGACAACCATATGGCTTTTCGTCTGATGCGCTATGCGATTGCCGCGATGCAGCGACACCTCGACGCCGGGCACAAAACGCTGCCGCTGGTGGTGCCGATGCTGTTTTATCACGGCGCAACCAGTCCGTATCCTTTTTCCCTCAACTGGCTGGATGAATTTGCCGACCCGCAGCTGGCGAAGAGGCTGTACGGCAGTCAGTTTCCATTGATCGACGTCACGGTCATGCCGGACGATGAAATCGTGCAGCATCGGCGGGTCGCCCTGCTGGAGCTGATGCAAAAGCATATTCGCCAGCGCGATCTCAGCGGCATAACGGAGTCGTTGGCGGCCGTGGTGATGCTGGGATACACTAGCCCCCGGCAGTTGAGAATGCTGTTTCACTATATGCTGCAGTACGGTAACACGGCCGAGCCGGGCGTGTTTCTCCGCCGGCTGGCCCGCCGTCTGCCACAGTATGAGGAGACATTGATGTCTATCGCGCAAAAGCTTAAGCAGGAAGGTCGACAGGAAGGTCGGCATGAGGGCCGACAGGAAGGGCGCCTTGAGGGCTTACAGGAAGGGAGCCGGCGTGAGGCGCTGCGCATTGCCGGCAGCATGTTACAGAATGGCCTCGACAAAGAGACGGTACAGAAGATTACCGGACTGTCGGCTGACGAGCTCAAGCCGCTGTATTGCTAACACCCCGCCACCCAAACCGTTGCCCGGCGCCAAAACCCGCCGGGCAAGGTGGCTTTAACCTTCGCTTTTCACCACTTTGATCTCCACCATACCGATCCCCAGCTGACGCGGGGAGTGGCCGAGGATATTGCCCTCGTTGGTGGACTGCGGGTCCGGCGGAGTGATGGTCAGCGTGTTGCTGCGCGTCGGGTTGTCGAAATGCAGCGTCGTGGTGGTCACATCATTGACCAGAGTAAGCACTTGCTCACTTTGACCAACCCGCACCGGGATCGGCTTATTGGCATTGGGACCGTAGGCTTTGGCGGTGATCACCAGATCAAATTTCTCCGGCAGCGGCTCTTTATATTCAATCTTCACGTCGCTGCCCAGCTGGGCATTGGACCACCGACCCCAGGACTCGGGGCGCGAAATGCCGCTAAACTGTTTCACCTCTTCCGGCGCGCCGGCAACGTTAAACACGAAGCTGTCGGCCTTATAGCGAATATCGTTGTCGACAACTTTCAGCGTATCGACGTTGCCCTTATAGCGCTCCATATCGATAAGGGTGTCCCTGAAGGCGGTCTTGCCTTTCCACTGTGGCTTATCAACGTGCTGAACCTTCTGCTCACCCCCGAGCTGGCCCTGCGAGACGCACCAGTCGGTGGAGAGCGCCAGCTCAGGAGACCACAGCTGGCCCATTTTATAGCAGCGATCGACCCACACGAAATTATCCCGCGGTGCGAAATCGGCCAGCTGGAAGCGCAGCGGCGCCGAGTATTCGCTCTCCGGCAGCGGTTCAACGCGCTGATCCGACACCCGGAGCAGCAGCGGCAGACGGAAATGGCTGCCGGAGAAGGCGATCATGTTCTTCTGCGAGTCGATGGTGAAGTTTTTAATCTCTTTCGGGAAGTTCCACAGGCGGATCACGTCGGGTTTCCAGGCCAGGATCTTCTCTTTCATATTGATGAAAATACCGGAGAGCGACTGGCCAGAGAGACTGCTGCGCCCGAGGCCGATATAGTTATCGCCACCGAGAATATCCAGCACCGTCGCACCGTTATCCATGGTGTTGCGTTTCACTGCCAGGGTCTCCTGCTGCGGCCGATCGCCGCGCAGGACAAAGAACAAATTGCTGCGATCGTGCTTGTTGAGGTAATCCCAGGCGCTGTTCTTCATGGCCAGGTGGTCGGAAGAGACCACGATGACCGTGTTTTTGAAATAGGGAGAGGCTTTGATCTTCTCGATTAGCGCGGCGATATGTTCCTGGCTGCAGCTAACGGCGCTAAAGGAGAGGTTTTTCTTACCGTCCACGTCATAGCGTTTACGCTCGCAGGTGCGCGAAATAAAGCCGTCGGGATGGTGGGTGTCCACCGTCAGGGCGAACAGCGAAAAGCGTTTTCCGGACTGCGACAGCTCTTCGAATTTTTTCCACGTCTCCTCAAGTACCGTGTCGTCATAGAAGCCCCAGTCGTTGCGGTAGGCGGGATCCGCTACCGTGGTTTTGAGCTCTTCCGCCCCGAACAGGTGATCGAAGCCGTGGGACTTGAGAAAGACGTCTTTGCCAGCAAAGCGCAGGTTAGCTCCCTGCACAAAATAGTTTTCGTAACCGGAGTTTTTCAGGATATCGCCAAGGCAGATATTCTGCGGAAAGAAGCTGGATACGGAGGCCGAAGCGTTGCCTTCAAACGGCGCAAACAGCGGAATGCCGCACTGTGACGCGACCATGCCGGCGATGGTGTAATCGGTCCCCGGCAGCTGCATGGTATTGCTGAAATCAATGCCCTCATCTTTAATTCTGCCAAGCTCAGGGGTGAGGTTGGGGAACGCATCGTTATCAAAATAGGTGCGCTCAAGGCTTTCGCCATAGATATAGACCAGATTCAGCTGCGGATTGTCGATACGCTTCGACGGTTCTTTGTAGTACGCGGCAAAGTCCGGGTCTCCTTCCCGTGATTGCGATTTCACCAGCTCGCTGATTTGATGGAAGGCCGGGCTGGCGTCGACCGAGGCCAGCGCCAGCAGCAGCGCCGCCAGGCTGTAGCCGACGTGATGAGGATGATGCCGACGGCGGCGCAGCACCCACCCCAGGGCGCCAAAAACGGCAACCAGCGCGACGGCCACGCCGACGCCCGGCAGAATGTATTTGCCGATCCCGGCGCCGGTCAGGCTGTTGGTCAGAGTGTAGAGTACCGCGTCGTTGATGCCGTCGCCGGTAAAGTAGTCGCTGGCGTAGAGGGTGATATTCAGCACCACGAACAGGCCTAACACCGTGAGCGTGGCGGCAAACCACCAGGTGTTACGACCCGCTTTCCAGGCATAAAGCGCCACCGAAGCTAAAAATAAGGCGATGGATAACAACTCTGACACAGCTCATCCTCATTAACGCCAGTTATCGGCTGGCAGAACAGATTACTTTTCAAGCCACACTGTAATTGCAGCGCCATCTTGCTGCAATTCTAGCGTCATGAAAGTGTGCAGTTATTCAGAATTGGTTTAGAAGTTGCTTTTTTTGATCGGCGTCGCAGCCGGCGTGGCGGGGAAGCGCAAGGAGAAAAAGGAGAAAAAAGCCGTTTCAGGCCGCGCTGCCGTCGCGAAGGCGACAAACGCGGCATTAGCAGTACGTATCAGGAGAGGAAGTTAACGCCCTGTTTTAAGACCAGATCGCAGGCTTTGGTTTTCACCTGTTTCGCCAGCGAGCTGTTGCCAAGCGTATTCAGGTCCAGCTGCTGGCCGTTATTACTGTTGAGCAACCCCTGCAGGCCATCGAGATAGTTGGTGTCTTGTTTCTGTTTTTCCGGCGTGCTGAGTCCTAGTTTATCCAGCACCTGGTTTTTGACGTTATCGGCGCTGGTCACGGAGGCCAGCTTCTGTTGTGCGCAATATGACAAGATCCCGGCCGCATTATTCATGCTGCTGGCGGTCAGCGACTGGCTGCTGCCACTGAGCAGGCTGGTTAGCGAGGAGACGGACATGCCGCCGCTGCCAGCCTGGGTGCTGCCGCCGCTGAGCTGGCTGGCGGCGCTGTTGAGAGAATCCTGCCAGGAGGCAGCGTGGGCCCCGGAGAGGGTAAATGCGCTGAGGGTAAGCGCGGCAAGTAAGCCATTTTTTAACGATTTCATAGACGGACTCATAAGCGTGACTGAAGAATCACTTTAGTATAACGCCGCCGTTGTCCGGAAATCTCTTAATACTCCTTGCCGGTGACGCGGTGCCGGTAACTTTCCCAGTTGAAGATAACCCACAGGCTGTTGCCCAGGCGCATACGGTCCATCACCCGTTCGCCGAGCAGCTTATTCATCTCTTCCATATTACTGTTGGTTAGCATACCGGTAGGCCGTTTGGAGGAAGAGCGGCGGTCAACTATCTGATTGATAATGACCTTTTCATAGCGAGACTCCGTCTGCATACCAATTTCATCAATCACCAGAAGATCGACCTTGCTGAGATCGCTCAGTAATTGCTCTTCGCTCGTCTCCCGATTGCCGAAGGTATCTTTCATGGCTGACATAATATCAGCCACGGTGATAATTAAGACCGATTTCCCGCGCAGCAGCAGTTCGTTGCAGATAGCAGCCGCGAGGTGGTTTTTACCGGTGCCCGGTTTGCCGGAGAAGATAAAGCTGGCGATATTGCCATCAAACTCCTCCACGTACTGACGCGCCCGGGCGAGGGCGTTCATCTGCCCCTCGCACTCGACGCGATAGTTATCAAAGGAGCAGTTCTGATGCAGGGGGCGGATCCCCGAGCGGTTAAAGGTGCGCTGCATTTTCATCGCGCGGTTCTCCCGCTCCAGCGCTTCGGAACGCAGCTTGCCTTGCTCTTTTTGCCAGGCCAGCAGCTCTTCGCCGGTTTTAAACGCCGGTTCGATATGAGCCGGCATCATTTTCTGCAGGCGCTTCATCAGATCGCCAACGTTTTTCATGCTCATCCTCGGAAACCTCGCGGAATATGACTGTCGGGTTCGCTCACGCTGTTCACATCGCGCTTCGGCTGCCCGCCGTTGCTGGCGCGGCTGATTTGCACGCTGCGAGCCAGTTTCTGCTGCCACTGCACGTGGTGAAACACTTTACCTTCCGCCTGCCAGTAAGCGACAAAAGCGGCCAGCTCTTCCGGGGTGACCGGCTGGCTCAGGGCGATGCCCCACAGCGCGGCCAGACGCTGAAAGTCGGCGTCCGGCTGCCAGGCCGCATACATGGCAAATTTGCCCATCGGCACCGCAACGGGCGCCGCCGCGGGCTCGTCGAAAAACTGCGGGTCAAGCGCGATGTCGCTGCCGGGGCGCGCCAGCCTGGCTTCCAGTTCCAGCAGCTGCGCCAGCCGGTCTGGGGTCAGCGCATAGAACGCCGGGGCGTTGTTGGCAAAAACGGCGACAGTGCCGTCAGTCGATTTCGCCAGCAGCGCCGCGTGCTGCTGGAGGAACTCTTCCAGGCCGCTAAAATGGGAGGTTAAAATTCGCGAAGACATAACTCTATCTCAACTCTGAACTGCAAAGAGTGGGGTGATCTGCACATAGTAGCACAGAGCCCGTCGCGGAAGGAGCGTCGCGGCTTTACCGCGACGCCGGGGTTAGACGCGAGGGCGCTTACGATACAGCCACAGACCGGGTATCGACAGGCCGATGGAGAGGGCGCCCACGATTGAAGAGGCCTTTAAAAAATTGCTCAGCAGCAAAATCATCATCTCTTCAGAATAGCCAAAATGACTGATTTTTACCGCGGAGATCATCGCAGTGTAAGCGGAAATACCGGGAAACATCGGGATCACGGCGGCAACGGTAAAAATCTTCGGATGCGCCAGATACCAGCGCGACCACTGGATACCGATGCAGCCCACCAGCAGGGCGGCGAGGAACGTGGCCCATTCAATGTTAAAACCGGCGCTCATCATGACCATGCGCGAACCGTGGCCGATGGCCCCCAGCAGCGCGCACCAGCGCAGGGCGCGCCGCGGGACATTAAAGACCATCGCAAACCCGACGGCAGGGATCGCCGCCAGCAGCATGTCTTCCGCCAGCGCGAAAATAAACGAAATTATGCCCATCCCCGCAGCCCCCATACGGTCATTGCCATCACTACGCCAATGCAGGTGGCAAGGGTTAACAGGCTGGCGATCGCCCAGCGGGCGAGGCCGGTATTAATATGCCCTTTAAACATATCGGCGACGGCGTTGATCAGCGGAAAGCCCGGGACCAGCAGCAGGACGCTGGCGGCCATGGCAATGGTCGGGGTGCTGGCAAAGGTAGGGAGGCGCAGCAGCAGCCCGGAGATCGTGGTGGCCACAAAGGCGGTGATGCAGAAGTTGATCTGCGGATGCATGGAACGGTGGGTCAGCACCTGGCGAATGTACATGGCCACCGTGCTGGCGCAGAAGCTGACCAGCGCTCCATCCCAGCCGCCGTTATTCAGTTTACAGAAACAAGCGCAGGAGAGGCCCACCATGATCACCAGCAACCAGCGGGGATAGCGCAGGGGCTTAATCTGCGCGAAGCGCTTCTCGACGTCGCGATAGTCCAGCAGCTTATGCTCGGCGAGGATCACGATATGCTGCACTTCCGTCACCACATGCATATTAATGCCGCGGTCGACATTCTTACGCGTTGAGGTAAGACATTCGCCATTCTTAATGGTGGTCAGGACGATAGCGTTGGAGGAGATGGCGCTTTCGACGCTGTCCATCCCCAGCGCCAGCCCAAGACGCGTTGAAAGCTCTTCCACCAACGCGCTTTCGGCGCCGTGCTGTAACAAAAAAAGACCACACTGGATGCATAATCGTGTGATTGCCCGCTGCTGTGCCCGATCAACCTGCATATTTCCTCTGCTGTCCGCGACGCCTGGTATCTGCCGATACTTTAACCTGAAGCGCCTGGGCGGCTGAGGGGGGTGGGATCAAATAATGTGCAAAAATTTCCCGCCCGCCGGAGGGGCAGAATTTGAAGCTTCCCACACTTTTTCCAGTTTGGTGAAAAGTGCAATTTTTGTCGCCATTCATCCCTTCTTTTTCCCGTCTGACTTATCAAAAATGCAGGAAAGCACTTTTATCAAACAAAAAATATACAAATAATTAACCCTGCAAAAGTGAGACAATCCTATGAAAACACAGGTCGCGATTATTGGCGCTGGCCCTTCCGGACTGCTGCTGGGGCAGCTCCTGCACAACGCCGGCATCCACACGGTCATTCTTGAGCGTCAAACGCCGCAGTATGTGCTGGGGCGCATCCGCGCGGGAATTCTGGAAAGCGGTACCGTCGATCTGCTTCGCGAAGCGGGCGTGGCGCAGCGAATGGACGTCGAAGGCCTGGTGCATCATGGGGTGGAGTTTCTCTTTGACGGCCAGCGGGTGCCCGTCTCACTGAGCGAGCTGACCGACGGCAAGAGCGTGATGGTTTACGGCCAGACTGAAGTGACCCGCGATCTGATGGCTGCCCGGGCCGCCAGCGACGCGCCGATCGTGTACGGCGTGAGCGAAGTGACTATCCATGACGCGAAAAGCGACCGGCCGACGATCACCTATCTTAGCGAAGGAGAATTCTGTCGCCTGGAGTGTGACTTTATCGCCGGTTGCGACGGGTTCCATGGCGTGTCGCGGCAAAGTATTCCCGCTGACATCCTCAAGACTTACGAGAGCGTCTGGCCGTTCGGCTGGTTAGGCCTGCTGGCGGATACGCCGCCGGTCAATCCGGAGCTGATCTATGCGCATCATCAGCGGGGATTCGTTTTATGTAGTCAGCGCTCACTTACTCGCAGCCGCTACTATCTGCAGGTTCCGCTGAGCGATAAAGTGGAAGACTGGTCGGACGAACGCTTCTGGCAGGAGTTGAAATGCCGATTGCCGGCGGATCTATCATCAAAGTTAGTGACTGGTCACTCACTTGAGAAAAGCATCGCTCCCTTGCGCAGCTTCGTCGTAGAGCCGATGCAATATGGGCGATTGTTTCTGGTGGGGGATGCCGCGCATATCGTACCGCCGACCGGCGCTAAAGGGTTGAACCTGGCGGCATCGGACGTGAACTATCTGTGGCGGATCCTTCGCGAATACTACCATCATGGCCGGAGCGATCTGCTCGCGACCTATTCGCGACTGGCGCTGGATCGGGTCTGGAAAGGGGAACGCTTTAGCTGGTTCATGACCCGCCTGCTGCACGATTTCCCGCAGCAGAACGAATTCGACGCCAAAATGCAGGCGGCCGATCGCCGCTACTATCTGGGCTCGCGCGCTGGGCTGACCACCATCGCGGAAAACTACGTGGGCCTGCCCATGGAGCGCGTCGTCTGACTGAACAGGAGTAACTATGTCGCCCGTCCAAACTGTTCCGGTATTTAAGCTCTATGGCGAGGAGCGCGGCTGGCCGACGCCGGACCTGCTGCACTGCGAATCGATTTTGCAGCGCAGCAGCCTGTATCAGTGGCATATTCGTGTCCACCAGCACGCCGAAATGGTCCAGCTCCTCTATCTGCACAAAGGTCGGGCGGAGATCGAAATTGAAGGCACCACTGCGGTGATGACGGAATCCTGCATCCAGGTGGTGCCCGCCCTCTGCATTCATGGCTTTCATTTTTCACCCGGGACGCACGGATTTGTGCTCTCCCTGGCGCTGCCGCTGCTGAGCCGCTTTGAAAATCAGTTCGGCCGGCCGCTGGATGTGCTTAGCGTAGCGCAGTGTCTGCCGGTGGGGCGTTCCCGGGGGCGTATGCATACGCTGTTTTCAGCGCTTCGCGAGGAGTACAGTGCCGATCATGACGCACGGGAAATGATGCTTTATTCGCTGCTGGGGACGCTGCTGGTCTGGCTGAACCGGCAGTGCCGCCCCGCACCGCCCGCGGAAGACAAAGCGGAGCGAAAGCGCAGTATGATGCGTCATTTTTCCCGGCTTATTGAGAGCCACTACCGGCAGCATCTCCCGCTGGCGGAGTATGCGAAGTTGATTGGGCTGTCGGTCACGCATTTAAACTATTTATGTCGCGAGTTCTATGGCTGTAGCGCTCTCGGGGTACTGCATCAGCGACTGATGCTTGAGGCGCGGCGTAACCTGCAGTACACTCGCATGACGGTAACGCAACTCTCTGATTATTTGGGTTTTAGCGACGCCGCCTATTTTTCTCGCTTTTTCCGCCGCTACAGTGGCATGTCGCCTAAAGCATTTAGAGAAGCAATTAAAGAGAATGCTTCATAATTTTCAAGCCTGAAATTATTTTTGCTAAATAATAGTTTTATCTTTTCTAATTTATTAGCGCAGAGGCGTCTGTGCTAATATTCATCGCAAGTATACACAGGAATAATATTTACACGGTATGACCACGGTTCGGTCATTCAGTATATCGTGTACGCGGGCCATGAATATGCTTTTAATATTCATCCAGTAAATGGTATGGCGATCGAGTCACTCGCCGAACGTTTACGGGCAAGCGAAGGAACTTCGACAGGAAGCGGAGGTGTTATGTTACCAGGACAAGGTAAGTTTGGCGTCGTTATTAGTAAAATCCCCGTCATGCAGTCAGGGTTAAAGGTGATCTTCAATGAGAACCTCCCGGATTACGAACTCAGTTTTTGTCGCTCTCATGATGAGCTCACCCTTTTACAACTGCGGCGGGCGGTGCTGGTTGTCGCGGATATCTCCGGCGAGATTGCGCAACCCCGGGCCGTCTGCGAGCGTTATTACTCCCTCATGACCCAGTATCGTGATATTCACTGGGTTTTTATGGTCAGCGACAGCCTCTATCCATTAGCCGTTGAGCTATTAATTCGTCCCGAAAGCTCGCTCATCTCCGAGAGCGAGCCGGTAAACCGGCTGATTGAGGTGATTTGTGCTGGTAGCCGTGCGGCTGAGCAGATTAGCCGTACGCTGTTTACCGGGAATGAGGACAGCGATTTCGCAAGCTACCACTCTGCGGCGATGCTGACCCTGTCAGAGCGAAAAGTTCTGCGCCTTCTGGCGAAGGGATGGGGAATTAACCAGATCGCCGCGCTGTTGAAAAAGAGCAATAAGACGATCAGCGCGCAGAAAAATAGCGCAATGCGTCGCTTATCGCTACGCAGCAACGCTGAAATGTATGCCTGGATCAACAGCGCACAGGGAATGCAAGAGCTGAATATCAATTCAGCTTACGGGGAGCAAATGGAATGGAAAAAAAAAGCACAACCCGTCATGTCGCCATCGTAGAAAAATGTGTGATGACGGAAATGGCCTGGCGCTATATCTTTAGCCGTGAAGATAACAGCCAATACCGCATTCATTTTTTTAAAAATATCAATTTGCTCAGGGCGGTGGAAGCGTCTTTCCCATGGTCAGCAATGATCTTTTCACTTTCAGGGAGTCGTTCGTCCAGAGCCGAGAGCCTGCTTTTTCTTCACGAGATGGCGAGGATTCGACCGGAAGTCCAAACGATTATTCTGGCTAATAATGAAAGCGAAATGCGCCTGATCGGCCATTTAATGCCGTCCTGCCTGCACGGTATATTAAATAAATCTGCGCCGCGACGCGGGTTGCAGGAGCATTTGTTACAGCTGCTGGATAATCATTCCCTCGCCGGCAAAGAGCATTTTTGCGGCAGAGAGGCATGCAACGATCCGCTAAGTCCGACGGAGCACGCTATTCTTCGGTATATGTCGTGGGGATATTCGCTTTCGGAAATTGCGGTGCAGCTGAACCGGAACATTAAAACCATCCGCGCGCATAAGTTCAACGCCATGACCAAGCTCGGGGTTCGCTCTGACATTGGTTTATTAAACGCGGCGGATATCTTGCTGCATTTACCGATAAACGGCCCGACCAGCGCCGTTAAACAGGTGGCATAACGCGGCTATATGCATACGTCTACCCATGTTGCGTCGGTGAGCTGCGCCATTCGTTCTGGTTCGATGCGAACGGCGCTGTGAATAGCCCCCGCTGCGGGTAGTACCTCCTGATAGTGCCTGAGCGAGACGTCACAGAAGACGTCCAGCGGATTTTCCAGACCAAACGGGCACACGCCGCCGACCGGATGGCCGGTCCAGGTCACCACCTCATCGCTGCTCAACATACGCGCTTTTGCGCCAAAGGTTTCTTTCAGCTTTTTATTATCCAGCCGCGCATCGCCCCTGGCGACGATCAGTACAATTTTATCTTTGATCTTGAGCGACAGCGTTTTGGCTATTTGTCCCGGCTCAACGTTGTGCGCGGCAGCGGCGAGCGCCACGGTGGCGGTACTCTGGTTTAACTCAATAATTTCGATATCGGGGGCGTGTTCGGCAAAGAACTGCCGTACAGACTGCAGACTCATTGGATTCTCCTGATTTAAGCCTGGTTAAATCTGTCACAAGCCTGGCGGAGTGTAAATATCGGCGCGGACAATCCAGATTCTTTCTATTTTGTCGATCTCCTTCACATTCACCGTAACCGGTTACTGTAACCGGTTGCGGTTATCTGCATTGAGATGAATACTGGAACAGTCACTTCTCCTTTTATTTATAACAAAAGAGCCGTGTATGAATCGTTGTGTTATGAGCAGTATAGCCGGTGATCCACCCGCGGCCTGCTGCATCAAAAAGCGGTCATCGTAACGGCAGGGTAATCGTTGTTGGGCCAGTATCAATAGCCTGTCAGGAGGGCTACTATGTCTGCTAACCATGCTGCGTTTAATTTGATATTTCGCTTTGTAGAAAATTACATAAGCCCCATAGCAGGGCGGATCTCATCGCAGCGTCACGTCATGGCTATCCGTGACGGTTTTATCTCCGCGATGCCGTTTATGATCGTCGGATCGTTTCTGCTGGTGTTTGCTTATCCTCCTTTTTCCCCGGATACCACCTGGGGTTTCGCCCGCGCCTGGCTGGATCTGGCAAAAGAGTTCGAGGGGCGCATTCTGACCCCCTTTGATATGACAATGGGGATCATGTCGATCTACATCTGCGCGGCAATCTCTTACAACCTCGGTAAGCACTACGAGAAATCCAATCAGCTCGATCCCTTTATGTGCGCGATGCTGTCGATCATGGCCTTTTTACTGATTGCCGCGCCGAAGACGAATGGCACGCTGCCGGTGGATAGCCTCGGCGGAACAGGGATCTTTACCGCCATTCTGGTGGCGATCTACTGTGTGGAGATGATGCGTTTTCTCAAGGCACATAACATCGGTATCCGTCTACCGGATCAGGTCCCTCCGATGATCAAAAATTCCTTTGATCTGTTGATCCCCGTGCTGGTGGTTGTGCTAACGCTCTATCCGCTGAGCCTGTTTATTCAACACCATTTTGACATGCTGATCCCGCAGGCCATTATGGCGATTTTCAAACCGCTGGTTTCGGCGGCCGATTCCCTGCCGGCGATCCTGTTGGCGGTTCTCATCGGCCACCTGCTGTGGTTTGCCGGGATCCACGGTGCGGCGATCGTTTCCGGGATGCTGCAGATGTTCTGGCTGACCAACCTCGGTATGAACCAGCAGGCGCTGGCCCAGGGCGCACCTCTGCCGCATATCTTTATGGAGGCGTTCTGGACCTTCTTTATCGTGGTCGGAGGTTCTGGTGCCACCATGGGGCTGGTGTTCTGCTATCTGCGCAGTCGTTCAGCGCATTTGCGCTCCATTGGTCGTTTGAGCGTGGTGCCAAGCCTGTTTAACATTAACGAGCCGGTCATCTTTGGGACGCCTATTGTCATGAATCCGGTGTTCTTTATTCCGTTCCTGCTGGCGCCGATGGTGAATGCGGTACTGGCCTGGGCGGCAATGAAGCTGGATCTGATCGGCCGCGTCATCTCCGTGGTGCCGTGGACGGCGCCGGCGCCGATTGGCGGTGCCTGGGCGCTGGGCTGGGATTTCCGGGCGGCAATTCTGGTCATCGTTCTGGCCTGCGTGTCGGCGATTATCTACTTCCCGTTCTTTAAGGTGTATGAGAAACAGCTGCTTGCTCAGGAAGCGGAAGAGGCCGAACGGGCGGAACAGGAGAGTCAGCAGACCGCATAAATAGTGACCGGGCGGCCACAGGCTGCCCGTAGCTTATTGGGAACAGGGCGTTATTTTAACGTGCAGTCGCCGCACTGTTGGACGTCCGGCAGGCGATAGCGCTGACAGCAGGTGCGTCGGACTAACTGCCCTTCACGCAGCACGACCGTTCGCCATAGTGGGTTATCCTGACCATCGGCGAGTTGTTTTTCAAAGAAACAGTGCTGGCGCAGGGCGGCAAGCTGCTCATCCCCCAGCAGCGCGCGCATTTCCCCAAGATACCAGTTAATCAGATAGCCTGTATTGCTCCAGATAAGCTTGCCATTGATTTCGCCCGTCGCTTCCAGCGCCTCAATAACCGGCTGCAGGGTGCGCGTCACCAGGGCATCCATCCGCGACAGCGGTGACAGTCTCTCGATGCCTGCATCACTATGGACATCAATCCAGAAACAGGCCGCCCGGCCGCTTTCGTGAAATTCGACGTGGAAATGTTCCGGCGCCAGGCTGAGACCCTGTGGTTCATTGAGCAACGCCAGCATCAGCGGCGGCACCAGCAGACCGATATACCATTGCGCCCAGAGCGAGAGCAGAGGTTTCTGTTCCCGTGTCAGCGTTGGCTGATGACGATAGATATGATCGGAATAAGTGGCCAACAGGGAGCGTAAGGCGGTGGGTTGCGACCACTCGGCGAGCGTCAACGCGTGACCGGGAGCGGATTCATCCAGGCGCAGGAAATCGAGCAGATGGGGGCGCAGGGTGGCGATTTTTTCCCGAATACTCTCCGCCAGGGCGCGCTCAGCCGTCGGCAAAGGGGCCCGCCAGATAAGTTCATCGCTGAGAGGAAGGGAACGCCAGGCCATTCGATTTCCAGATACAAATCTAAATGATAATGATTCCTGATATTAGTTGTTTGCAGGCGGCATGGCAAGAATTTTGTCGGCGCCACGATGCCGCAGCGCGCGCGGGTTAACTGGCCAAAATAATGTTGCGGCCTTTATTTTTAGCTTCATAGAGTGCGCCATCGGCTCGCGCCAGCGCTTGCTCAATATTGTCATCAATGAGCGGCGTCAGACCAATACTGATGGTCACGTTGGTGGCGACGCTCTCATTAAACATATGCGGGATTTTCAGGTCATAGACCCGCTGTCGAATTCGTTCGGCAGCCTGCCAGGCCGTTTCTTCGCTGCTATTGGTCAGCAGCACCATAAACTCCTCTCCACCAAAGCGGGCGACAATATCGCGCGAGCGTACGGCGTTACGAATGGCAGCAGAGACGCGAATGAGCGCCTGATCGCCCATCATATGACCGTAGTGATCGTTATAGGCTTTGAAATGATCGATATCGAGGAGCAGCACGAAGTGGTTATCGCCGTCCAGCGCCAGCAGGGTATCGAGGCGATTCTGCAGTCCGCGGCGATTATACAAACCGGTCAGGGGATCCAGCATACTGAGATCGTTGAGGGTGTTGCGTTCCTGCATCAGTTTATCCATCAATCCTTGTGTAAAGGCATCGCTGCGCTTCTGGATAATATTTTGCAGGGTAATACCGGCAATAGGCAGCATAAAACAGTAAGTCATGCGCAACCATTGTTCTCCCTCCGCCATTATCAGGCAGGCAAGGAAAGTCGGTAAAGAGTGGAGGGTAAAGGCAGTGATATTATTGGAAAAAGCGATGGTGCCGATAAACAGAATGCTTAATAGGGCGATCACCAGATAGTTAAAATGCGGCGGTGTCAATAGCATCGCCTTTGTCACTACGTGCCATGCCCATAGCATGCCAAATAACAACGAGATAGCGGAAATATTTATTTTCGATTGCGGCCATTTCCAGTGCCAGAGTAGCAGCAACCCGCTGCAGGCCACGATCAGGGCGCAGGGCAGCGTGAAACGAACTACCGTAAATAGGGGGGTGACCAGCGACAGAGAGGAAGAAATGAAATTAAGCAGTAAAAAAAGCCGTAAGGAATATTGATATTTTTGTGCGTAATGTGCTCGCCAGGTTTGTGCAGTCATATCGGAAGAATCATTATTAGTCGTTAAATTTCAAAATGATGAAAGCCAAAAATGAAGAGTCTGATAACAATGTGCAAAAAAAGGTTATTTGCAAAATAAGAAAAATATTTAATATATATCGATAATCCGCTTAATTTATCACCTTCATGAATGTATGTCATTACCGCGAACGTAAAGAATAAGGCACAGAGCACTTTGCAAATGACAAATGATAAAAATTATCATATGATATTGGTTATCATTATCGTTGTGAGAGGTAAAACCATGCTGCTGCGAGCATTAGGAAGCGGTTGGGCAGTCGTCGTTCCCGGCGCGCTGATTGTCGCTCTCGGGTATGCCGGGGTGTCGGCTGACGTATGGCGGACGCTGGTCGCGGTGGGCATGCTGATGTCCGCGGTGATGATATGGCATCGTCAACTGCGCCATTTTATCCTGCTGCCATCGTGCGTTGCATTGATTGGTGGGATAATGCTGATGATGGTGGATATCAAGCTGAGAGGATAACGTCGGGAGAGGGAAGAATATTGGTGCGAGGGGGGGGACTTGAACCCCCACGTCCGTAAGGACACTAACACCTGA